>DSEO01000102.1 GCA_011056635.1 Bacteroides sp. | reverse complement strand
GGGGCGGACAATGTCAATATCATTAATGATGTTTCTCTGAATCTTTTTGTGGGGGTATCCGGGGGAGTGGAGATCTTTGAAGCCGGTTCATTCATCAACGTAGACAGGTTTTATGTGAAGGGCATCCAGCTGGCGGGCTTCGGAAATACGGTGGGAGGAACCATGGACGGGCTCCAGTGGGCAGGATTCTATAATGTGGTTGGGACCAGGGCGAACGGGTTGCAGGCAGCCGGGTTTACCAACGTGGTGGGGTCCGGCATGAACGGTATCCAGGCAGCCGGGTTTGCCAATGTGGCGGGAGCATTCATGAACGGTATCCAGGGAGCAGGATTCATCAACATCTCGGGTGGAGCGATGAAAGGAATTCAGGCAGCCGGATTCATGAACATCGCGGAAGCATCCGATAAAGGGATACAGGCAGCCGGATTCGGCAATATATCCGGAGAAGGGACCACCGGTTTCCAGGGGGCAGGGTTCTTAAATGTGGCAGAAAGGGTGAAAGGGTTGCAGGCCGCCGGCTTTCTCAATGTCGCCGGGCATGTGAAAGGCGTCCAGCTCTCCGGATTCATCAACGTATGCGATTCCATCGACGGGGTGCCCATCGGGGTGATCAGCGTGGTCAAAAAGAACGGGTACAGGAAACTGGCTCTCTCGGTCAGCGAGGTGCAATATGCGAACCTTTCCTTCAGGCTGGGGGTCAGGCAGTTCTATAATATCTTCTCCTTCGGCAAACCTTTCGGTCCCGGAGGCCGCTGGATGTATGGATGGGGAGCGGGTACGGAAGTGGACCTGACCGGGAAGTCCATGCTCAACATCGAGGGCATCATCCACCACGAGTTCTGGATCCCCAATCCGGAAAACAGGTATTTCTTTTATTCGGACCGGACGAACCTGTACAATTCAGCCAGGTTCCTTTTTGGTTGGGAGACGGACAACAGGATTTCACTGCACCTGGGACCCACGTTCAATGTGGCTGTGGCCCATACCAGAGCGGACCTGTCGCCCAGGGCATGGCATGAGATCGCACCCTATGCCATCTTCAACCGCACCGCGGACAATTACAGGGAGACCAACGTACAGATGTGGTTCGGCCTGATGGGCGAGATCAGGTTCTGAGCAACCTGACGCTCTCTGCATTTAACCGGGGACAGAACCTGAGCGAGCACACCCCGCCCTATGACACAATTGTCCTGGCACAGATTCTGTACATTGCTGTGAATTAACTCTATTTGCTTGATGAACCTGATTGAAAAAAATATTGAAGCCATTCAGGAGCTTTGTGAGAAACATAAGTTATTAATCATCTACCCAAGTTACATAATGAGGTCGATCGCCTGATTAAAGAATAAATCAGAACTATACCCGGCAGTGTTTAGTGCCGGCCGGGGATTTACGATGGTCAGTTCATGTGGTTACCATGTTGGAACAAGACAGCATGTTTAGGAGTTAAAAGCGCTTCGGGGTATAATTTTTCCAAAGCAGAATGCAATATCTGCTGGAGCTATCAGTGATGATAGTTCCGGTCAGGCCAGGGTCGAACAATTTGGCCTGTGCTGCGTCAGATACCTGATAAGAACGAAAAACCATTTCATATGCCAGTAAAAGCATTCGACCATTCAAAGATCTACAACCTGAAAGAATCCGTATCCTATGCGCAGGATTCGGTGGTCAGCAAGATCATCCGGAAGAAAGAGGCCGGGAACCTCACCCTGTTTGCATTTGACCGGGGACAGAACCTGAGCGAGCACACCGCGCCCTATGATGCGATCGTCGAAGTGATCGAGGGGAAGGCAAAAGTAACGATTGACAAAAAGGAATATCTGCTGCAAGAAGGCGATTTCATCATTATGCCGGCCAATATCCCCCACGCACTGGAAGCAGTCACTCAATTTAAAATGCTGCTGGTGATGATCAGGGGATAATTTATCCTCTGGGAGAGTAATCTGATCAAAAAGGATTCCTGGTTAGATCCCTTTTTGAAAGGGAAATCTTATCTTAATATCGCATTAATAACCAACCATCTGACTAACCATGAAAAAATTTATCTATGCCGTATTGTTCCTTGCTGCAGGCAGCTTTATCTTTAGCAGCTGTGAGAAAGAAACCACCCCCGGCCCCGTCCTACCTGAAGACCTGGTGGCGGAGCAGTCAGAGAACGGGCAGATCATTGAAGGGAAGTATATCGTAGTGTTCCGCGATGAAGCTGTATCAGGACTGAAGTCAGCGCTCACCTATCCGGAGAAAAAGGCCCGGGTGATGGATGAAGTCAAAACGCTGCTGAAGGAAAAAACCATTCAACCGGAGGCGGTTGAATTCACCTATGCCGCTTCCATCCAGGGATTTGCGGGGGCGCTGGACGAAGACCAGTACCAGGCACTCCTGAAGCATGATAAAGTCAAGTACATTGAACCGGACCGGATCATTGCACTGAGCCCTCCCCTGGACATCCAGAAGAAAAAAGACGACGGTGGCGATCCGCCACCGCAGGAAAGTCCATGGGGCATTACCCGTGTGAATGGCGGTGTGGATGGTGCCGGCAAAACCGCCTGGATCATCGATACGGGGATCGATACCGACCATCCTGACCTGAATGTGGATACAGACCTGGGAACCAGTGTGTTTACCAGGCCGCCCAACAATACGATTGAAGACGGGAACGGGCACGGCACCCATGTGGCAGGTACCATCGCGGCCCTTCACAATGAGATCGGTGTCGTGGGCGTGGCCGCGGGTGCAACGGTGGTCCCGGTCAAGGTGCTGGGCAAAAACGGATCTGGGAGTATTTCAGGCGTGATCGCCGGCGTGGATTTTGTAGCATCAAATGCATCTCCCGGGGATGTGGCCAATATGAGCCTGGGAGGTCCTATATATCAATCACTTGACGATGCCGTTATAGCTGCTGCAAAGAAGGAGATAATCTTCACCCTGGCTGCTGGAAATGAAGCGGATGATGCGAACAATCACTCTCCGGCCAGGGCAAATGGTACCAATGTATATACGATCTCAGCCATGGGCCTGGGAGATATCTGGGCGTATTTCTCCAATTACGGAAATCCGCCGGTGGATTTTTGTGCCCCGGGTGTGGGTATTCTATCCACTTATAAGGACGGCGGATATGCCATTATGAGCGGGACCTCCATGGCAGCGCCCCATGCGGCCGGGGTGCTTTTGCTGGGTGAAGCCATTAGCGACGGACCAGTAACTGATGATCCTGACAACAGCCCTGATCCGATCATCGTTCACTCAACAGCCGATTGAGACAGTCTCTGCTGAGACCACACATTGGAAATCTGTAAAGACCCAGCGACGCTGGGCGGAATATTCAGTACCGAAGCAACCCGACGGTTCAATTTTTCATCTTTTGTTTGAATACAATATAATGTTCGAATGATGAAAAAATGGTTGGGTATCATCCTGGCTGTCCTATTCACGGTCTCCTGCGCGGAGATGCCTATGGGGACGGATATGCTGGGAGAGAATGCGGATATCGTGGGGACCTGGGTGGAGGAAAGCCATGAGGATGAAATAACCCTGATGGCGCGTGCCGAAAGTCTGGCAGCGGATGCATATGGGTTCACGATCCGTGGGGACGGGACGTTTATAGAGCGGAAAAATGCAGATTGGTGCGCTACCCCTCCCATTTCATATGAGAATTTCGAGGGGACCTGGGAAGCCCTGTCTGACAGCCTCCTGGAAGTAACAGTGGGCTACTGGGGCGGAACCATCACCTACCAGATGCGCATCGTTTCCCTGGACGAACAGTATCTCAGGATCCGGTACCTGTTTGGCGACAACAGGGCCGACAGCAAGTGACTATCCGGCATACAAAAGAATAAGCAAATTGATAAAATCCTTTATCTTCGTGATCTGAATAATCTCCATGGATCGCGAAAATTTCTTCTTTCTTATATGGGGCTGGGTTCTGTTGGGACTGGCCGTTTTTGTGGTCCTTCTTTTTGTGACCGCGCCCTACGGCCGCCACAGCACCAAGAAATGGGGCCCCGTGATCCCCAACCGCACAGGATGGTTCATCATGGAGTTCCCCGTACTCCTGGTCTTTGTACTGTGCTACCTGCTTGGCCCCGAAACCCCGCACCCGGTAACCTGGATCTTTTTTGCGCTGTTTGTATTCCATTACACCAACCGCTCAGTCATCTATCCCTGGAGAACGCATACCACCGGGAAGACGATGCCACTGGTGGTGGCACTCATGGCGGTTTTTTTCAATGTGGTCAACGGTTTTACCAACGGGTACTACTTCTCAGCATTTTCCAGGGAGTATTCGTGGGACTGGCTGGTGGATGCCAGGTTCATCATCGGGATGGTTTTTTTCGCGGGCGGTGTCCTGATCAACTGGTGGTCGGACCAGATCCTGCTTGACCTGAGAAAAGGAGGGAAGAAGGGTTATTACATCCCCAGGGGGGGAATGTTCAAATATGTCTCCTGTCCCAATTTCTTCGGTGAGATCCTGGAGTGGACGGGATTTGCCATCATGACCTGGAGCCCCGCCGCACTGGCCTTTGCGCTGTGGACCTTCTTCAACCTGGTGCCCCGGGCTCTGGACCACCACAGGTGGTACCGTTCCATCTTCCCTGACTATCCCCCCGACAGGAAAGCCGTTATACCCTTTATTCTCTGATTCGTAGCTTTGTCTTACCCAGCGGGCATATTTCACCTGTGAACGACTTTCAGAAGAGACAGGCGTACCCCGTTTCGTGAAATCGCGAAGTCACAGGGGTATCCCGTTTCGTGAAAACCGGAGGTCACAGGGTGGGGACTTTTCCTGATTTTGTGACTTTTCTGCTCCCGGGATATTCCCGGAGGAATAGTATAAATACCTCATATATAATGGTATAAGAGGCCAATAAGAAAAAGTGTGAGTGTATAAAATTTCAACACTTGAGGAAAAAGTCCGCTTTCTGTGACTTCCGGAAATGATCAAAACGCCTACCCCGCCGACTGTCGAACCACAGCGGTTGTGCCTTCCGCAGTATACGGTATCGCTGCTGAACCTGCTGCTGCGCACCAGCTTAGGCAGCGATGCCCGCATCTGCTTCAGGGTATTGTTGCCGGGCGGTATCTCCGGTAAGCTGCCTAAATGGTTTTCGCAGAAAAGAATTTCAGCAGCGGTTGGAGATGCCGCCGGCTGTCGAACCACGGCGGTTGTGCCTTCCGCAGTATACGGTATCGCTGCTGAACCTGCTGCTGTGCACCAGCTTAGGCAGCGATGACCGCATCTGCTTCAGGGTATTGTTCCCAGCGGTTATGCCTTCCGCAGTATACGGTATCGCTGCTGAACTTGCTGCTTCGCACCAGTTTAGGCAGCGATGACCGCATCTGCTTCAGGTGTATAAGGTGGCGGCAGACCTGGCGGTCAGATGCGTTGGGTTTGTTCCACCCACTTCCGCGCATTGACGAACGCCTCCAGCCAGGGAGTGGCGTCGTCCGTTTTGCGGTCATCCGGGTACCAGGCGCACTGCCAGGGCAGGAAAGAGCGCTCCAGGTGGGGCATCATCACCAGGTGCCGGCCGTCGGCGGAACAGATGGCCGCCACGTCGTAATCCGATCCGTTGGGATTGGCAGGGTAGGCGTGGTGACTGTATTTGGCTGTAATGTGATATTCCTTTTCATCCAGCGGAAGCCGGAACCGTCCCTCTCCGTGCGCCACCCATACGCCCAGCCTCATGCCGGCAAGGGAGCCGAACATCACCGAATCATTCTCCGGGATGTTTACGCTCAGGAAATGGGATTCAAATTTCCCGGAAGCATTGTGAAGCATGCGTGGAGGATCCTCGTGGCCGGTCACCACCAGTTCCAGTTCGGTCATCAGCTGGCATCCGTTGCAGACGCCCAGGCTGAGGGTGTCCTCCCGGGCGTAGAAGTTCTCCAGGGCTGTTTTCGCTTTTTCATTGTACCTGAAAGCGCCTGCCCAGCCCTTTGCAGACCCCAGCACATCCGAATTGGAAAAGCCTCCTACGAAAACGATCATCTGGATGTCCTCCAGCGATTCCCTGCCGGAGATCAGGTCGGTCATGTGCACATCCTTCACATCGAACCCTGCCAGGTAAAGCGCATAGGCCATTTCCCGGTCGCCGTTCACCCCTTTCTCCCTGATGATCGCTGCCCTGGCCCTGCTTTCCGTGCGGCGGCCGGGATCGAGGCCGAGGCTCCTGAAGGTCCCGGTGAAACCGCTCATGAAGAAGTTCAGCGCATGATCTTTATAGGAGCTGAAGCGCTCGGCTGCCGACGCTTCCCCGGACTGTTGCCTGTCCAGCAGGTAGGATGTTTTGAACCAGAGGTCCCGGTAATGGTCCACCGGAAGGATCCAGGTTTTTTCCCGGGCAAGGAGCTGGATCTCGCGTTCTTCGATGGGCCTCCCGATCACATGGTACCGGATCCCCTCTTTTTCGAGGAGTCCGCATACGGCATGATGCTCCTTCACCTGGATCAGGACTCCCGGGTTCTCGCTGAAAAGCGCCGGAATGGTGTCTGCATGCATCCCGCTGATGTCCGCTTCCACACCGCCGGCCGTATTGGAAAAGCACATTTCCATCAGCGTTGTGATCACTCCCCCCGCAGAGATATCATGTCCGGCCAGGATCTTCCCGTCGTCGATGAGTGACTGCACCAGGTTGAATGTTTTTATGAAATAGGCGGGGTCCTTGACGGTGGGGACGTTATTTCCGAGGCTGTTCAGGACCTGGGCCAGGGAGCTTCCGCCCAGGGCGGGTTCGCCACCGGAGAAGTCCAGCCAGATGATCCGGGTATCCGGATCCTGCACCATGACCGGTTCCACGATCTTCCGCACATCGGTCACTTCTCCCGCGGCGGAGATGATCACGGTTCCGGGGGCATAGACCACCTCATCGCCGTATTTCTGGGTCATGGACAGGGAATCCTTCCCGGTGGGTATGTTGATCCCCAGTGCCACAGCAAAATCGCTGGCCGCTTTGACCGCCCTGTAAAGCCTGGCGTCCTCCCCCTCGTTCTTACAGGGCCACATCCAGTTGGCGGATAAAGAAACGCTCCTGATCTGTTCCGGCATGGGAGCCCACAGGATGTTGGTGAGTGCCTCGGCAATGGAAAGGACGCTTCCGGCTGCGGGATCCACCAGCCCCGCCACGGGTGCATGGCCCAGGGATGTGGCATATCCTTTCCCACCACGGTAATCCAGTGCAACCGCACCCAGATTGTTCAGGGGCAGTTGCAGAGCCCCGGCGCACTGCTGTTTCGCGATCTTGCCGGTGACCGAACGGTCCACCTTGCTGGTGAGCCAGTCCTTACAGGCAACCCCTTCCAGCTGCAGCACTTTTTCCAGGTACTCCGGCAGCAGGGAAGGATCGTATGTGAGCGCGGTACGCTCCGGGACCAACGTATGGTCTGTCATGACCGTGCGGGGAGGATTGCCGAACATGTCGGCCAGTTCCAGGTCCATGGGTTTTTCACCTGTCTCTTCGTTGAGGAACACAAACCGGTGATCGCCCGTTACTTTCCCGATGATATATACCGGCGCCCTTTCACGTCCGGCGATCCGGACCAGTTCATCCACATCTCCGGGTTTCAGCACCAGCCCCATCCGCTCCTGGGATTCATTCCCGATGATCTCCCTGGCCGACAGCGTGGGATCGCCCACCGGGAGCCGGTTCAGGTAGATGGTGCCCCCGGTCTCTTCCACCAGTTCGGAGAGACAGTTGAGGTGCCCTCCCGCCCCGTGGTCGTGGATGCTGATGATGGAGTTGACACCGGATTCGGCAAGTGCCCTGATGGTATTGTACACCCGCTTCTGCATTTCCGGATTGGCCCGCTGCACCGCGTTGAGCTCGATAGCATTCTCGTATTCACCCGTATCCACCGAGGAGACCGCACCTCCACCCATCCCGATGCGGTAGTTGTCGCCTCCCAGCAGCACCACCACATCTCCCTTCTCCGGGACACCTTTCTCCACGTGTTCCTTCCTGCCGTAACCGATCCCGCCGGCAAGCATGATGACCTTATCGTAACCGTATTTCCTTCCCGCCTGTTCATGTTCGAAGGTGAGAAGGCTCCCGCAGATCAGGGGCTGGCCGAATTTGTTGCCGAAGTCGCTGGCCCCGTTGGACGCCTTGATGAGGATCTCCAGGGGAGTCTGGTACAGCCAGGGCCTTTCGGGCATGGTATATTCCCGGCTACCGGGACCTTCAAGCCGGGGATAGGAGGTCATGTATACGGCGGTCCCCGCCATGGGAATGGCCGCCCTGCCCCCGGCGATCCGGTCCCGGATCTCGCCGCCGGTCCCCGTGGATGCCCCGTTAAAAGGTTCCACGGTGGTGGGAAAATTGTGGGTTTCCGCCTTCAGGGATAACACGGTTTCAATATCCGTGACCCTGAAAAAATCGGACCGGTCCTGCAGACGCGGTGCGAATTGTTCGATCACGGGACCGAGCGCAAACGAGCAGTTGTCCTTATAAGCGGAAACGATCCGGTTGGGATGGGTAAGGGTGGTGCGTTTGATTAACTGGAAAAGCGAAGATATCTCTTCTTTACCGTCGATCACAAAGGTGCCGTTGAATATTTTGTGGCGGCAATGTTCCGAATTGACCTGGGAGAATCCGAACACCTCGCTGTCGGTCAGTTTCCTCCCGATGCGTTCACTCAGTTCTTCCAGGTACGCGATCTCCCCGGGACTCAGCGCCAGTCCTTCCTGCCGGTTGTAAGCGGCGATATCTTCCACCCGGATGACCGGATCGGGTTCCCTGTTAACTGTAAACAGCTCCTGGTCCAGATGGTGGTAAAGGACCTGCAGCATGGGATCGTACGTGGCGTTAGCGCCGTTCGCCCTGAAGAATTCCTCAATCCTCCGGATACCGCCGATCCCCATGTTCTGGGTGATCTCCACCGCGTTGGTGCTCCAGGGGGTGATCATCTCCTTCCTGGGCCCCACGAAGTATCCCTCCACGCGGGAGGCGTCAAGCATCCGGGAACCGCTGAACAACCATTCCAGTTTTTCACAGGTGGACCTGTCGGGCCGGCCCGGTGTATCGGTGGCAATGATCCTGCCGTCCCGGTGCTGAAAAAAAGTGATCATCGATGATGCAAAGATAGCCGGTTTGTTCAATTCTGTGCAGGAAGAGGGTAGATTGAGCGGGGGTTTTTTCAACAATTCACCCGTGGGTATGATATTGTATTAGGAAGGAATTCATATCTTTCGGGAAATCTAATCCCGACTGATCATGATCAAGGAGAATTTCATTGAATTTTACGAGAATAGTTTCAGGCAGAACTGGCACCTGCCGGCCCTGTCTGATTATCACGGCAAAACCTACACTTACGGTGAGGTGGCCAGGGAGGTGGCCCGCCTTCATATACTGTATGAAGAAATGGGGATCAGCAAGGGAGACAAGGTTGCCGTCATGGGGAAGAACTCGGCCAGGTGGTGCATTTCGTTTCTGAGCGTATTCACCTACGGGGCAGTTGTGGTTCCCATTTTGTCAGACTTTAAACCCGAGGATGTCCATACCATCGTGGGTCATTCCGATTCCATCATGCTGATCGTGGACAGTCAGATCATGCAGACCCTGGATGAAGGCCGGATGAAGCAGCTCAGGATCATTCTTTCCATTGATGATTTCGGGATCCTTTCCTCCAAGCCGGCTGCCAGATATAAGAAAGCGATGGACCGTCTCGATGATCTGTTCAAAGAGAAATACGGAGATGAATTCAGTAAGGAGCACATCAAATATGCCGAAGTAGACAACAGCGAGATCGTTGAGATCAATTATACCTCCGGGACGACCGGATTTTCCAAGGGAGTCGTCCTGTCAGCCAATAGCCTGGCCGGCAATGTGTCGTTTGCCAGGAGAAACATGGAATTGAATCCCGGCGAGCGGATACTCGCCCTCATTCCACTTGCCCATTCTTACGGAGGTGCATTTGACTTCCTGTACCCGATAACAGAGGGGGTCCATGTGACCATCCTTGGGAAACTGCCGGCCACTCCTGTGATCCTGAAAGCTTTCAGTGAGATCAGGCCACACCTGATCATGTTCGTCCCCATCTTCTTTGAGAAACTCTATAAGAAGAAGGTATTACCCACCCTGGAGAAAGGATCGATGAAGGTACTCCTCGCTATCCCCGGTATCAAAGGGTTGATATACGGATCCATCAGGAAAAAACTGTACAACTCCTTTGGCGGCAACTTCCGTGAAGCTGTCCTGGGTGGTGCCGCCCTGAGCGAGGAGGTGGAAGATTTCATGAGAAAGATTAAATTCCCCTTCTCCATCGGTTACGGGATGACGGAGTGCGGGCCGCTGATCTCCTATGACGGATGGACCACCACCCGGAAGGGATCCAGCGGAAAGATACTGGATATCATGGAGCTGAAAATTGATTCCTCTGATCCGTATAACGAACCGGGTGAGATCCTGGTGCGGGGAGAGAACCTGATGGAAGGCTATTATAAGGATGAAAAGGGCACCAAAGCAGCCATCGACACAGAAGGCTGGCTGCATACGGGCGACCTGGGGGTGACCGACGAGGATGGTTACATCTACATCAAAGGCCGCAGCAAGAGCATGCTGCTGGGCCCGTCAGGCCAGAACATCTACCCGGAGGAGATCGAGGCCAGGCTGGCCAACCTGCCATACATTGCAGAGTCCGTGGTACTGATGAACGAGAACCACAGGCTGGAGGCGCTGGTCTACCCCGACTATGAGGAAGCCAAAGCGAACGGGGTGGAAGGCAACCTGGAAGCGATCATGGAAGAGAACAGGAAAACCATTAACCAGCACCTGAAAACATACGAGGCGCTGGTGAAGATCCGCATCCACCAGACCGAATTCGAAAAGACCCCCAAACGGAGCATCAAACGCTTCCTCTATACGCTGGAAAACTGAGCGGGACAGACCCCTGCGAAGCTGAACAGGTCCTGTGTGGGAAAGATGCGCCTGTCAGTAGCTCATGCCTTTGTATACCCGGGACAGGGAAGGGGGAACAAGTTCACCGGAATAATTCAGCTGGCCGGGCCACGTGGAAGAGACGGTGGCGTCGGCCCTTCCTTCAGGAAGTACCGTCATTCTGACATCATAGGTGCCGGTGGGCGTTCTCAGGGTATAACTGACATAATAGGTCCCGTTCTTTTTGTTGCGGGAAAATTCATATTTCGCGATGGATCCCTCCACCGTGATACCGCCCACCCCGTTCTGCCCCACGTAGTAGTTGCTGCCTATCTGGATTACACCGCTTACGGAATCCGCCGCCACAAAATTGAGGGTGGGGGTGACAATCACCGTATTCCCGTACTTGTCCCGCAGCCGGTCGGCCTCCAGTACAAAGTAGGCGTGCTCCACCATCATGGTCACGATCTGGCTTCTCCTTTCAGTCTCTTTCTCCTTCTGCTCCTTCTTCAGCTGTCTTTCCAGTTTCCTCATCTCCCCGGGGCTGAGATCAGGTTCCTGGGCAAACGAGGGGAATGCCATCATACAGGCAGCGGCTAATATCACGATCGTTTTCATTGTCAACAGGTTGATGGTTCGAAACTGGACTGTCTCAAAATCCTGTGCCGGGCATCACCGGCATCTGTTCAGAAGGACGTGAGACATCCGCCTCCTGTTTTATTGCCCAAAATCCATGCCATTCTTGTTGTACGGCGTAAGATTCCGCTACACATCCAGGGCCACGAAAAAAGCGATGAACTTTTCTTTCCGGTTGTAGAACTGGTTGCTCAGGCTCCGGCCGTTGTAGTAATGGAGTCCGATGCGCACGCGTCGTTTGTTCCGCTCCTGCGGGAAGAGATACCCCCCGTTCACCGAAATATTGGGGGCAAATGCATTCTGCTGGTAGGCACTTACATTGCAGGCTGTAAAGAGTCCGCCGAAGTAACGGTTGGGAAAATAATACTCCAGTTCCATGCCCCCCTGCAGGTTGAGCCAGGCATCCGCATTGGGCTTGTTCTGCCGGTCTCCCATGAAATCAGCACCCGGCATGAAGAAACCGAAATCCCCATAGACCTGCAGGATATCCAGGTGCCTGTCCTTCAGGAAGAAAAGCGGCCGGGCGGCAGCCGAGAAAATGAAATCGTCCCGTACCGGGAGCTGGGTGGTATTGGGGTCATAATCGGTTGGCGATTCCACCGATCCCGACGGGAATTCATCCCCGATGTGGGTGCAGATGTGGTGCTTGGAAAAGCGGAGGCTCAGCCAGCGGGTGGGATTTCCACCGATGGCGAAATAGTAGATCCCGTCCACCCCGAGCAGATCATGGTTGCCCCCGCGCATGATGGTGGGCAGGGTCATGCCCAGGTCCACCTCCACCCCCAGGTCGGGCCGGGCTGCCGGACTGAACCTGAAAAGGGAGATCCGTACCCCGGGAAAGATGACCAGTTTGTTCATGTACCTTCCTTCGCTGTTGACCGGGTCCGCATGTTCGAAATCTCCGTACAGGATCCGCTGTGAGGAAACTTCGAAGCGGGTCCCCAGGGGATCCGCCAGGTAAGTGGGATAGAAATTCTCCAGTCCCACCAGTCTCATCTCCCAGCTCCCCAGGGGGAAGGTGAAACTGGATGCGGAATCCTGGCCGGTCAGGCAGAGTGCCGGGAGGATCGCGATCAGTGTGAGCAGTACTTTTTTCATATCATATTTAGTCAATCTGTCCGCACCAGACATCGTTGGCCGGTCCCCCCGCACCCGTATCACCCCCCAGAACCCATACCCTGCCTTCATGGATCACCACGCTGTACCCGTAACGTGCTCCGAAATCGCTCCCTTCCGAATCCACCGACCAGAGATTTCCAGGGTCCAGTCTCCAGGTTGTGTAATCCTCTTTGCGGGAAAAGTGAAAATGGGTGTTGGAATTGCTCTTGCCAGGCAGACCGAACAGGCTTTCTCCGTAATAGATGATCTGGTGCTCCGCCCTCCAGAGCGGGGATTGATTGAATTCGGCGGTATCGTTGGCGGGCGTCCAGCTGATCCCGTCATCCGAACTCCAGAGCCACTGCCAGTCGGGAAGGGGATGGGTGCCGTTCTCTTCGCTTTCGAAAATCACACCGTGCCGGCCGCCCTGGATGTACATGCGTCCCGTGGCGGGATCCACCGTGGACGCATGTTCCGAACGGATCCCGAAATCGTCGTTGGGGAGCCGCTCCCATGTGATCCCGTTGACGGAGCGCCAGACGTCATTGAAATACATCATGGAATACCGGGTGTTGTGATCCTCCAGCATGGTGGCTCCGCCGATCAGGTAGATGTAACGGGTGCCCCCGTGGGTGGCAACCAGGCAGGTATGGTTGAAACGCGGGAACCAGTCGTACAGGGAATCCAGTTCGGGACAGGTGCGCTCCTTGATCTGCGTCCAAACGGCCCCGTCGGTCGACCGCCACACATCATTCCGGTATTCCCGGTAGCCGTTCTCCTCATTTACCGTGAACCCCCCGATCACGTAAATGGCCTCTCCCGATCCGTCGTCGAAGACCACGCTGGCATGTCCCCTCCTGCCCAGCCAGGGAGCGGACGGATTGACCAGTGTCCACTCCGCACCGTCCGCCGAGCTCCATACATCCTCCAGATAGGTATCCCCTTTCACCTTGCCGGGATTGTAACCCCCCATGATCCATAGCCTTCCGCCGTACCACACCGAGGTATGGTCGAAACGGTTGCACCAGGAAGCCTCATCCGTGACCTCGTTCCATGTGAAAATCCCTTCGTAGGGGGGTACCCGGTAGTCCCGGTATGATTCGAATTCGCAGGAAGAAAGCAGGAAGAGGATTGCCAGGCAGGGGAGGATGCGTCGGGATATCATGGTCCTCTGAATTTACCTCGTAAGCAGTTCATTGTAGATGGCTTCGTTCTCGCCGTCAAAAACCACGAAAATCACCTCCTCCACCGCTCCGGCTGCTTCACCGGAGCCCGGTGCTTCCTGATGTTCCTGCTCTTCCAGGAAGGAGCGTACAGCCTGGATAGCGATCCGGGCCGCTTCTTTTTTCGGGAACCCGTAGACCCCTGTGGAGATATTGGGGAATGCGATGCGTTTCAATCCATACTGGGAGGCCAGTTCCAGGCTGCGGCGATAGCATCCGGCCAGCAGTTCCCGTTCATTGCTTTCGCCGCCGGTCCATACAGGTCCCACCGTATGGATCACGTAACGGGCGGGCAGGTCGAATCCTTCGGTGATCTTTGCGTCGCCGGTATTGCATCCGTTCAGTCTGCGGCATGCCTCCAGCAGTTCCGGTCCCGCCGCCCTGTGGATGGCGCCGTCCACACCCCCGCCGCCCAGCAGGGAGCGGTTGGCAGCGTTGACAATGGCATCCGCGTCGATCCGCGTGATGTCGCCTTTCAGAAGCGTGATCTTCGTGTTCATCCGATATCAATTTATCACCAACCGGAGCAAACCTGTTTCACGGTTTTTCCAGTCCCCTTATGACCGCCCCGAATTCCTTTTCAAATGCCCTGGCAATCTTCAGCATGGCGTTGTCGATCTGCTTGTCGGTCAGGGTCTTTTCTTCATCCAGGAGGGTGAAGGTCAGTGCATAAGATTTTTTTCCTTTTTCGATCTTATCCCCCTCGTATACATCAAACAGGGTCACGTCCTTCAGCAGTTTCTGCTCGGTCCTGAAGGCGAGCGAGCGAAGGGATGCGTAAGTTACATTTCTGTCCAGCATGATGGAGAAGTCACGCCTGACCACATGGAAACGGGGAAGCGGCCTGAAGTTGACCTGTTGCCGTGCCACGATCTGCATCACCCGCTCCCATTTGAATTCAGCGGCATAGACTTCCTGTTTGATGTCAAACCTTTTCAACAATCCGGGTGCCATCCGCCCGAATGCCACGATCTGCTCCCCGTTGAGGCTGTAGCCGGCTTTCTCCACATAATCGGGATGTGCATCCCCTTCCTGATCAAGGGAATGGGGATCAATCCCCAGCTTTTTCAATACCAGTTCCACATAACTTTTCAGTTCGAAGAACGAGGAATCACCCGCCTCACGGAACCAGTTGCCCGGCTGAGATTTCCCGGTGAGAAAGATCCCCATATGGAGCTGTTCATCGAACCTGTCCAGCGGCGGATCTTTTTTGCCGGCGGGATCCTGGAAATAACAGTACCCGAATTCATACAGCTTCAGATCGGGATTTTTCCGGTTGATGTTGAACGCAATGGCTTCCAGTCCCCCGTAAAGCAAAGTCTTGCGCATCAACGCCAGGTCCTGGCTCAGGGGATTGAACAACCGCACTGCTTCCGGGTCCTGTTCATCCTCACTGTCGTAATAGGCGCTCCGCGTGAGGGAGTTGGATTTCATTTCATAAAATCCATTGGATGTCAGCAGGTCGGAGACCAGGTTGACCACCTTCTCCCTGTCCGGCTTTTCGGTGTAGGAGATGTTCGAATGGAGATGGCCGTCCACTTCCACCCTGTTGAATCCGTAGATACGAAGCAGCTCTTCGATCACATCCGGTTCCCGGGTCACATCCACCCGGTAGGTGGGGACCCGCACCACCATTCCTTCATCGTCGCTTTCTTCCATACGCATTTCCAGGGATTCCAGGACCGACCGGATGATATCCGGATCTATCCTGTTACCTACCAGCCGGTTGATATGACCGAACCGGATATACACCCTTGCCTCTTCCACCGGTTCCGGGTAGACATCCACCACCTCCGAAGAGATGGACCCTCCCGCGATCTCCCGTATGAGCAGTGCCGCCCTTTTCAAAGCCCATACCGTGATGCTGGGATCGGAACCCCGCTCGAACCGGAACGAAGCATCGGTCTGCAGGCCATGGTGCCTGGAGGTTTTCCTGATATAGACCGGATCGAAACAGGCCGATTCCAGGAACACGTCGTGGGTGGTTCCGGTTACTCCCGAGTCGATCCCGCCGAAAACCCCGGCGATGCACATCCCTTCCTCAGCGTTGCAGATCATCAGGTCGGTCCCCTGCAGCGTCCGCTCCAGCCCGTCCAGCGTGGTAAACCGGGTCCCTTCGGGCAGGGTCCTGACCACCACTTCCCGTCCTTTGATCCGGGCCACATCGAAAGCGTGCAGGGGCTGACCCGATTCGTGCAGCACGAAGTTGGTGATATCCACCACGTTGTTGATGGGGGTGAGGCCGATGGAGCGCAGCCGGTTCTGCAGCCAGCGGGGACTCTCCTTCACGGTCACCCCGGACAGGGTCACCCCCGAATAACGGCGGCATCCTGCTTTCTCTTCAATGCGGATGGGGATGTGAAGGTCGTTGTTGTCCACCGTAAAATCATCCACGGAAGGCCTGACCGCTTTCACCCCGTTTTCCCGGGCCAGCCAGGCGGCCAGGTCCCTGGCCACACCCAGGTGAGAGGCGGCATCGATCCTGTTGGGGGTAAGGTCAATGGAGAAGACCGTATCGGTTTCGATCCCGAAGTAGGCTGCAGCGGGTGAACCTGTCCTGGCCTCCGGATCCAGCACCATGATCCCGTCGTGCGAAGGACCCAGGTTCAGTTCATCTTCGGCGCAGATCATCCCTTCCGATACTTCGCCCCTGATCTTCGTCTTTTTGATGGGGAATTCCTCCTCGCCCTGATACAATGTGCTTCCCACGGTGGCCACCGGCACTTTCTGTCCCGCCGCCACATTGGGCGCCCCGCAGACGATCTGCACCGGATCCCCTGTTCCCAGGTCCACCATGGCCAGGGTCAGCTTGTCCGCATCGGGATGCTTCCGGCAGGAAAGCACCTCGCCGATCACCACCCCTGCCAGTCCCCCTCTCACCGACTGCACGGTCTCCACACCATCCACTTCCAGTCCGATGTTGGTCAGGATCTCGCTGATCTCACCCGGGGGCAGGTCTGTTCTGAGATACTCCTTCAACCAGTTATATGAAATGTTCACAGGTATATGATTTATATTACCGGTAAGCTGCTAAAATAGTTCATTTCGGTCAGAGTTGAAAATAGTCAGCCACCCGGTTGAAAAGCACCGTCTGCACTTCCCGGTAGGTGAGTGCGGCGGGCAGGCTGTCCGTGAGCCGGACCTCCTCCGTTTCAAATGCAAGATGATCTTCAAGCATTTCTATATCAGCCGCATACAGCCTTCCGAACTCCGTTTTCCTGCCCGGGGTGACCGAATAATCGCTCAGGTGGACCAGGGTGAAATCCACAGCCCCGGTCTCTTCCCGCAGTTCTCTTTCAGCAGCCTCGCCGGGCGTTTCCCCCGGTTCAATATGCCCGGCGGGCATTTCCCAGGTGATCCGCTCCCGGTGCCTGACAAACAGCCACCGGTCCCGGTACCGGGCCCCGATCACCACGTAGGTTAGTTTACGGTCCCCGACCGAGCCGGGTGCCAGAAGTTCAGTAATAACAGCCATTCCCGGTACGTTCTGTTAAAAGAGACCAAGGTATGAAATATCGCCTTTGCGATCAACAGGGCCAGGTCATTGATTCAAAGCTGGAATTATTGGTATCTTTGGGATATGAATACGACCCCGGTCGGGAATATGGGGCGAATCTTTACGGAGATCGGCAACCTGACCAGGTTCACGGGCATGTTTTTCCGGAACCTGTTCAGGGGACGGTTTGAGACCAGGGAGTTCATCAACCAGTGCTACAGGACCGGGTACCAGTCACTGTTCCTGATCGGCATCACGGCGGTGATCCTGGGGCTGGTGCTCACCATCCAGACCAGGCCCATCCTGGCGGACCTGGGCGCGGAAGCCTGGCTGCCCAATATGGTGTTTATCTCCATCATCACCGAGATGGGGCCGGTGATCTTCGCCCTGCTTTTTGCGGGGAAGGTGGGTTCGGGGATCGGGGCAGAGCTGAGCTCCATGCGGGTCACCGATCAGATCGACGCCATGGAGGTCTCGGCCACCAATCCCATGAAATATCTTGTGGTGACCAGGGTGCTGGCGACCACCATCATGCTGCCGCTGCTGGTGTTTTACGGGGACCTGCTCTCTTTCCTGGGTTCCTTCCTGGGACTGAAGGCATACAGCGACATTTCCTTCCAGCTTTTTTTCAGCCGCGCTTTCTCGGACTTCTATTTCAGCGACATCTTCCCGGCCACCATCAAGACGATCTTCTTCGGCTTTTTTATCGGCATCATCAGCAGTTATATGGGATATTTCTCGAACCGGGGGACCGAAGGGGTGGGGCGTGCGGCCAACGCGGCGGTGGTTGTCTCTTCCCTTGTGGTTTTCCTGCTGGATCTGATCGCGGTGCAGATCACCGATCTGATACTTTAAGGCAATGGAAAAGGAGCACATTGTACATATCAGCAACCTGACCAAATCATTCGGTGACCAGAAGGTGGTCGACGGGGTCAGCTTTTCCCTGTTCCCGGGCGAGAACCTGGTGCTCCTGGGGAGGTCGGGCACCGGCAAATCGGTGATCATGAAATGCATCGTGGGACTGATGGAGCCGGATTCCGGGGAGATCGATGTGTTCGGGACCCATATCGGATCCTGTTCGGAAAAGGAGTTGAATGAGATCCGTACACGGATCGGCTACCTGTTCCAGGAAGGGGCACTCTATGACTCCATGAGCGTCCGGGAAAACCTCCTGTTCCCGGCAAGGAGGAACAGCAGGACCAGGAAGCTCGGTGAAAAGGAGCTGCAGGAGCTGGTGGAAAAGAACCTGGAAAGTGTGGGCCTGCTCGATGCCATGGACAAGATGCCCGGGGAACTTTCCGGGGGAATGAAGAAACGGGCCGGACTGGCACGGACACTGATGCTCTCCCCGGAAATGATCATTTACGATGAACCGACAACGGGACTGGACCCCTTCAGCAGTGAGACCATCAATGAGTTGATCCTGAAGGTCCGGCGGGAATACCGGACCTCTTCCATCATTATTACGCACGACATCAAATGTGCCGAGGTCACGGGCGACCGGCTGCTGTTGCTGCACAACGGCAGGATCGCGGCGGAAGGTGATATCGATACACTGAGGCATCATCCGGACACGGAGGTGCGGACCTATTTTAAATAAGAACTGCAGCCATGAGAAGCAAAACACGAAGAAGTCTGATCGTCGGGGTGTTCATCACCCTGGGACTGGTCATATTCATCGCAGCCATCTACCTGGTAGGCAAAAAGGAAAATATTTTCGGTTCCACCATGGAGGTGAACGCCATCTTTGAAGATGTGAAGGGAGTGCAGGCGGGCGACCGGGTGAGGCTTTCGGGGATCGATATCGGATCTGTGAAGGGAATCGGCTTTCTCGGTGACAACAGGGTGAATCTCCGGATGAGCCTGGATGCCGGAATGGCCGTCCATGTGAAGAAGGACTCCAGGGCCACCATCGGCAACGAAGGGCTCATGGGAGCCAAGGTGGTCAGGATCCTTCCCGGAAGCATTCAGGCCGATCCCGTGACCGAACTGGATACCCTGCAGGCTGTGGAACAGGTCGATGTGGACGATATCCTGAAGGAGGTGAAGACTTCCAGCGAGAATATTGCCGTGGTCTCCAGCGAACTGGTCTCCATTACCCGGAAGATCAACCGGGGGGACGGGGTCTTCGGGAAGATCTTCACCGACACCACCCTGACCGCCAACCTGGATGATGCCACCGACAACATTGCACGGATCACCGAGAACCTCACCGGGATCTCTGAAAAAGTGAGCCGGGGACAGGGGATCGTGGGAAGGCTTTTTGCCGATACCGTCCTCACCGGCAAGCTGGATTCGGCCGGAAGAAGCATCGGTCAGATCGCGACGAACATCTCGGAGATCACGGACAAGATCAACCAGGGGGAAGGGATCTTCGGACGCCTTTTCGCGGACACCACCCTGTCCAACAAGCTTTACCGGACCAGCCAGAACCTGGAGTACACCACCATGCACCTGATGGATCTCACCGAGAAGCTGAACGATGACCAGAATGCGCTGAGTCTTTTCATCAGCGACACCACGTTTGCCGATTCCGTCTATATCCTTCTCGATCGCCTTAACCGGGGCATCCAGGAAGCCACCGAAGCTTCCCGGGCCATCCAGCGCAGCGGCTTCGTCCGGATGTTCTCGAGGGACAGGGAAAAGGACAGTGAGAAGGACGCCAGCAATGAATAATTTTTAGGTACTTTTACAGCTTATTTGTGGTACATGCAAACAAGGACGAATGAGAGAAACGGACAACAGGCCGCTGATACTGGTGACCAACGATGACGGGATCGATGCGAAGGGATTCAGGGAACTGATCCGGATCGCAGAAGAATTCGGGGAGGTGGTGGCCATTTCTGCACAGATCCCCATGTCGGGCATGTCGCATGCGATCACCATCAAGGTGCCCCTTCGTGTGAAGCTGCTGGAAGAGAGAAACGGATTCAAAAAATATCTGACCACCGGCACACCGGTGGACGGTGTCAAGCTTGCTTTTCACAGCCTGCTCGGAAGGCGGCCCGACCTGCTGCTCAGCGGGATCAATCACGGATCCAACTCCTCATCCAGCATCCTTTATTCCGGTACCATGGGAGCCGCCATGGAGGGAGCCGTCAACCATGTCCCTTCCATCGGGTTCTCGCTGCTTGATTACCGGGTTGACGCAGATTTTGAGGCGTCGGCCGGGATCGCCAGGGAGGTGATCCGGATGGTGCTGGAAAAGGGGCTCCCCGACGGCATCTGCCTGAATGTGAACATACCCTCGGTCCCGGCCTCTGAGCTCAGGGGGATCCAATTCTGCCACCAGGCCAACGGATACTGGAAAGAAGAATTCGAAAAGCGGACCGATCCCAACGGACATGACTACTACTGGCTTACCGGGTTTTTCCATAACCGGGAGCCCAGGGGAGGGGGTCTCGGCACCGACGAGTGGGCCCTGGCCAACCATTATGTTTCGGTGGTGCCCATCCAGACAGATATGACTGCGTATCCCTTCCTGGAAAAGATGAAGGAATGGGAAAAATCGGGGATGAAGCATGGCAGCTGAAAAAAAATTCAATACCATACTGACAGGGCTGGTCCCCGGAATTCTTCTTCCCGCAGTCACAATGGTCATCATCTGGCTTGTGAGGTATGACGGCGGATTTTTCCGCTTCCTGGCCGTATTCCAGGAACTGGATATGCTGTCGAAGCTCCTCAGTTTGTCCGTGATCCCCAATCTTCTTCTCTTCTTTATCTTTCTCTGGACCGACCGGCCCTTTTCCGCCAGAGGGGTTATCTTTGCCACACTGATCCTGGCTTTTGTCATGCTGATGCTCAAAATTGCCTGATCCGGACATGAGATATTTCATCATAGCAGGGGAGGCTTCGGGAGATCTCCACGCTTCCAGTCTGATGAAGGAGCTGAAGCTCCGGGATCCGGAAGCGGATTTCCGTTTCATGGGCGGGGATCTCATGGGTTCCGTTTCGGACGGGATGGTGATGCATTACAGGGAGACCGGCTACATGATGCTGGATGTGGTGTTTCACCTGGGAAAGATCCTGGGGAACATGCGGAAGCTGAAAGCAGAAATGCTTGCATACCGTCCCGATGCGGCGATACTGGTGGACTACCCGGGATTCAACCTGAGGATGGCAAGAGCGGCCACCCGGATGGGGCTGAAAGTATTCTATTATATCTCCCCCAAGGTCTGGGCCTGGAACCAGCAGAGGGTGAAGCAGATCAAAAAATATACCCACCGGCTATTTGTCATTTTCCCGTTCGAGGAAGCATATTTTCACCGCTTCGGTATGCAGGTGGAATACTACGGGAACCCGCTGGTGGATGCGGTGAGCGGGTTCAGGCAAGGATTCCTGGGGTCTGCGGAATGGAAAAGGGCACACGATCTGGATGACAGGCCCGTTGTGGCGCTGCTGGCCGGTTCCAGGAAGAAAGAGATTGAGGCCATGCTGCCCGTGATGGTACGCGTTGCAAAACAATATCCCGGATACCAGTTCGTGGTGGCCGGGGCTCCTTCCATTGACCCCCAATTTTATGGCCCTTTTATCAAAGAGGAACCCGTGATGCTGGTGCAGGGCGAAACCTACCCGTTGCTTGCATCGGCGTACGCGGCAATGGTCACCTCGGGAACGGCCACCCTGGAGGCGGCACTGTTTGAGGTGCCCCAGCTGGTGCTGTATAAAACCGGTTCCCTGGCATACGCGCTTGCAAAACGGATGATAAAAGTTAATTTTATCAGCCTGGCAAACCTGATCTACGGGGACAGGCTGGTGGAGGAGATCATCCAGAAGGACCTGTTCAGGCGGGCGGACCGGGAGCTGTCCAGGTTGCTGGACGATGCCGATTACCGGGAGAGCATGCGGAAAGGTTACCGTGAGGTCTCCATGAAAATCGGCGGGGAGGGGGTGTCGGGCAGGATCGCCGAACGGATGGTGGAACTCTTACAAGGAACTGTTCAGGGAGAAAGCTGATATGAGAGGAATGGTTATGAGACGGATCTTTTTACCGGTGTTCCTGGCATCCATACTGACCGGTGCGGGTGCGCAGAACATGCATATCGGGATCTACCAGGATCACCTGGTCACCTCCTCGGTGGTGTACTGCTCATCGGGGAATTATCACCTGGTGGCCGGCGGGGAGATCCTGGCAAGGTTCGGGGATGGGGATATCCTGTACCTTACACTGGACGGCGAGAAGCTGAAAGTGCTGGATGCGGACCGGGATTTTGGCTTTTTCACGGACGTGGAGCTGCGTGGCACCACGCCCGACTGCGTTTTTCGTATCAGGCCGCTTCAGCCCGGACTGGAGTCCAGGATGTACGATGATGACCTGGTGGTGCATGCCGGGGACCGATTCATGACCCTGATCAATCGCGTGGATATGGATAAATACCTGGCAGGGGTGGTGGAAGCGGAGACCGGTCTCAATGCCGGAAAGGAATTCTACAAGGCACAGTCGATCCTTTGCCGCACCTTCGCGCTGAAAAACCTGGACCGTCATCAGACCGAAGGCTTTTCACTGTGTGACGGGGTCCATTGCCAGGCATACAGGGGAAGGAGCATGCAGCATCCCGGGATCCTGACGGCCATCATGGAGACCACGGGACTGGTGCTGGCCGACTATCATTATCAGTTGATCACGGCCGCGTACCATTCAAACAGCGGCGGTCAGACCCAGCGGGCATCCGAAGTATGGGTATCCGATGCCGATTACCTGCAGTCGGTGGTAGACCCTTACTCCCTGCATCAGCCCCATGCCAAATGGCAGGATACCATTTCATTCAGGGAGTGGAAGGAGTATCTGCTGAAGAACGGGATGCGATCCGTGAACCGGATCCCCGATGAGATCATCTACGTGGAGCAGATGCGGCGGAAGAAATATTTTGTCCTGGACAGGGACTCCCTGCGGATGACCAAGATCAGGGAGGACTGGGAATTCCCGTCCGCTTTTTTCGACATGTTTCCCGACGGGGATTCTGTGCTCGTGTGGGGAAAGGGATACGGTCACGGCATTGGAATGAGCCAGGAAGGAGCCATGAAAATGGCCGCGGACGGCTTCATGTTCCGGGATATCCTGCAGTTCTATTTTCACGAGGTCAGGTTGATGGATTACCGCGACCTGCCTGCCTCCAGCATTCCCGATGTGGAATTCTGATTTTTTTGGTGTGATACAGCGATCATGTGGCCACTTTTTAAAAAGGAAATAAGCGGATTCTTCAGCAGCCTGACCGGCTACGTGGTGATCGTGGTCTTCCTGTTGCTGAACAGCCTGTTCATGTGGATCGTGCCGGGACAGTTCAACGTGATCGAAAACGGGTACGCCACGCTCGATTCCCTTTTTGCCCTGGCCCCCTGGGTATTCCTGTTCCTGGTGCCGGCCATCACCATGCGGATGATCTCGGAAGAAAAACGGACCGGTACCCTTGAGCTGTTGTACACCCGGCCGGTGTCCGAACTCCAGATCATCCTTGCCAAATTCCTTGCCTCCTGGGCCCTTGTCCTGCTTTCGCTGGTCCCCACCCTGGTTTTTTTCTGGTCCGTTTCCAGGCTGGGCAGCACCCCGGGGAATATCGATGCAGGGGGGACCTGGGGCTCGTATGCCGGACTGCTCTTTTTGGGCGGGATCTATGCGGCCATCGGGATCTTTACATCCGCGCTCACCGGGAACCAAATCGTGGCATTTATTGCCGCCGTATTCATTTCCTTCTTCATGTACCTGGGTTTGGATTTCCTGGGCGGTCTGGCGGGGACGGGGAAAACAGCCTTCCTGGTCTCCCGGCTTGGCATCGATCACCACTACAACTCCATGAGCAGGGGTGTGCTCGACTCGCGGGACATCCTCTATTTTTTGATGGTGATGGTGCTGTTCATCATGGGGGCGCGGACCGTCCTCCGGAAGAGGGGACTCCCCATGGTGATCACACTCCTCGCGGTGGCGCTGCTCTCCCTGCTGTCGGGAATGAAATTCTTCCGGATCGACCTTACCTCGGAGCAGCGTTACACCCTGGCCCCATCCACCCGGCAGGTGATGCGGGGACTGGAAGACGTGGTGTTTGTGAGGATCTACCTGGCGGGTGACCTTCCCGCGGAATTCGTGAATTTTCAGAAATCGATCCGGGAACTGATGAACGATTTCAGGGCTTATGCGGGAGAGCAGCTGCAGTATGAATTCATCAACCTGTATGACGAGCCCGATGAATCCTTGCGCAACAGGATGATTTCCGGGCTCCATGAAAAGGGGCTCAGGGTGACCAATATCCAGATGCGGGACAGGGAGGGCGGAGTGTCGGGGAAGATCATCTTTCCGGGGGCCATCATCTCCTGCAGGGGATATGAAATGCCCGTGAACCTGTTGAAGAACAATCCCTCGCTTTCCCATGAGGTGAACCTGAACAACTCCGTACAGACCCTCGAATATGAATTTGTCCGGGCCATTCACAGCCTGACCCTGGATGAGGTTCCCAGGGTCGCTTTCATCGAAGGCCACGGAGAACTGGATTCCCTCCAGACCCACAGCCTGATGGATGAACTGAAGAACTTTTTCCAGGTGGACCGCGGATTTATCCGGGGGAACCTGGAAGCGCTTTTGAACTACCAAGCGCTGATCATAGCCAGACCGGAAAGGGAATTCAGCGAAGCCGACCGGTTTGCCATCGACCAGTACATCATGCGGGGGGGCAGGGTGCTGTTCTTTCTGGACCCGGTCCGACCCTTCGCCGACAGCCTGTCCGGCGGCACCACCGTGGCGCTGGCAAACCAGGTGGGGCTGGAAGATCTGCTGTTCAAATACGGGGTCAGGATCAATTACAACCTGGTGGCCGACATGCAGTGCAATTACGTTCCCGTGAACACGGCACCCGCAGGAGAGCAGGCCCGGTTCACCATGATGCCCTGGGTATACTACCCCCTCTTTTCCGGGCCCGGATCCCATCCGGTGACGCGGGGACTCAACTATGTGAAAAGTGAATTTGCCTCCTCCCTGGACACCATCGGCGGGGAGGGGAACAGGGTGCGGAAAACGGTGCTGCTTTCCAGCTCTCCCGCCAGCAGGGTGCGGGAGGTGCCCCTGTACATCAGCATGGAGGAGATCACGGTCCCCCCCGACCCCGGTCTGTACAACCGCTCCTCCGTGCCTGTGGGAGTGTTGCTTGAGGGACGTTTCGAATCTTTTTACAGGAATTATGCGGCCCCTGCAGGTGTGTATCCGCCCGATTGCGAGGTGATCGGCAGCAGTCAGGTTACCTCCCTGTTCGTGGCCACGGACGGGGACCTGATCAGGAATGAGGTGGAATATGAACAGGGCAGTTTGATGGCCCGGCCGCTGGGTTACGACAAATATACCCGGCAGACCTTCGGGAACCGTGAATTTGCGATGAACGTGATCAACTACATGACCGACGAAACAGGGATCATGGAGCTCAGGTCACGCGAGTTCAAACTGCGGCTGCTGGACCGGGAGGCCATCAGTGACGGGGGGACTGTGGCCAGGTGGAAACTGATCAACACGGTTGTCCCCGTACTGCTTGTGATCCTCTGCGGGATCGGCATCCACTTTTACAGGAAAAGGAAATTTGCCAGGTAGCATGAAACATCACGGTTCTGTGGTTATCGTCGTTTCGGTGCTGCTCGTCATTGCACTGCTCCTGGTTTTCACGGATCCCTGGAGCACCCTGCGGCGGGACAGCAGGAAGATCATACTGCAGGACCCAGCTGAAATAGACAGGATCGTTCTGACCGATGCGTACGATTCCACCGTCCTCATCCGGCATGACACCGCATGGGTGCTGTCCGGACGAGAACCGGTCCATCCCGTGGCCGTGGAAAATCTGCTCTTTGCAGCGCAGAGAATGCAGATCAACTCCATTCTGACCGGTGAACCGGATATGGAAGGGAAAACCGTCAGACAGGTCCGGTTCTTCCGGGGAGACCGGGCGGTACTGGAGTACGAGTTCATCACCGGCGGCCGGCAATATCTCATCAGGCCCTTCGGTTCGGAAAGAGCCTATTATGTATCGCTTCCGGGTTACGAGAACCTGCACCTGGACAGGATCTTTTCCAGTGCGGCGAACCACTACCTGGAACACACCCTCATGGATCTGCTCCCCTCTGAGATAGCATTGATCGAAGTGGACCGGGCGGATGGTGAACCATTCCGGTTCATTCAGGATGAAAACGGGGACATCCGGTGCATCCTGCCCGAAACGGACAGTGCCATTCCTTCCCGGCAACTGGACGAAGTTGCCGTCAGGCTGCTGTTCAGCTATTTTACGGGCATCCGGTATGAGCGGAATGCCGGGATCCCGGTGAGCCGGCTGACCTCCCCCGCATCGAAAGTCACTCCCCTGGCCAGGCTCCATGTGGAGTCGCGCGCGGGGGAGGAGCACACCCTGCTGGTCTTCCCCCTCCACGACGAAAACGGCCGGGATACGGACATGTTCCGTGCCCTTGTTGCCTACAACGACAGGCCCGAAGCACTGGTGGTGAACTACATTTATCTGGATGTACTGATGAGGAAATTGTCCCGGTATTTTGCCGGAGGGGAGTAGCGTCATTCACGATTTTTTTTTGTATTATTGATGGATTAACGGATCACAGAACACATAAAAGCAATCACCCATGAAATTTGTCGTATCCAGTATGGAACTGCTCGGTCATCTTCAGGCCATCAGTCGTGTCATCAGCTCAAAGAACACCCTTCCCATCCTTGACAATTTCCTCTTTTCCCTGGAGGATGGTTTGCTGGAGATCACCGCTTCCGACCTGGAGTCCACGCTGATCACCCAGATCCAGCTGGAAAATACGGATGGTTCGGGGATCATCGCGGTGCCCGCACGGATCCTGACCGATATCCTGAAAGAATTTCCGGAGATCCCCCTCACCTTTGAAATCAATACGGACAGCCTGGTAATCGTAATCCAGTCCGAGAACGGCAAGTTCACCATTCCGGGCCAGAATGGCGCCGAATTCCCCCAGATGCCGGTGATCAAAGACGACCAGAAGGAGACCCTGGAGCTGGACCGGGAGGTTCTGCTGACGGGCATCAACAAATCACTCTTCGCCACCGCCGACGACGAACTGCGGCCGGTAATGAACGGGATCTTCATGGAGCTCTCGCCCGATGATATCACCTTTGTGGCATCCGATGCCCATAAACTGGTCAGGTACAAGCGGACGGACGCTTCGGCCGCAAATGCGGCCAGCTTCATCCTTCCGAAGAAACCGGCTTCCCTGCTCAGGAATATCCTTCCGAAAGAGGAGGGACAGGTGGTCCTGGAGTTCGATGACAAGAACGCTTCCTTCACCCTGACCAGTTACAGGCTGGTCTGCAGGCTGGTGGAAGGGAACTATCCCAGCTATAATTCGGTGATCCCCACCGATAATCCATACCGGATGAGCATCGACCGGCTGGCGTTCTACAACACCCTCAGGAGGGTTTCGGTCTTTTCCAACCAGGCCAGCAACCTGGTGAAGCTGTCACTGACCGGGAACCAGCTGAATATTTCCGCGCAGGACATTGATTTTTCCATTTCGGCCAATGAAAGGCTCAGCTGCCAGTACGAAGGGGAGGACATGGAGATCGGATTCAAGTCCACCTTCCTCGTGGAGATCCTGGCAAATCTCTCTTCCGCCGAGGTGGTGCTGGAGATGAGCGATCCCACCCGTGCGGGTATTTTGGTTCCCGCCGTACAGGAAAACGAAAAAGAGGACACACTCATGCTGCTGATGCCCATGATGATAAACAACTAACGCATGCGGCTGAACCTGAAGAATCCCATTATTTTCTTTGATCTTGAGACTACCGGTATCAACATTGCGGCTGACCGCATCGTGGAGATATCTTACCTGAAAGTGGACCTGGCGGGCAACGAGACCTCCAGGACCATCCTGGTCAATCCGGAGATGCCCATTCCGGAAAGCGCCACAGCGATCCACGGGATCAGCGATGAGGATGTGAAGAATGCACCCACGTTCAGTGAGATCGCCAGGAACCTGGCCAGGGATTTTGAAGGGTGCGATCTGGCCGGCTATAACTCGGTCAAATTTGACATCCCCCTGCTGGCCGAGGAATTCCTGAGGGTGGGGGTGGACATAGACCTGAAGAAGAAGAAGTTCGTTGATGTCCAGATCATTTTCATGAAAATGGAGCCCAGGACCCTGTCCGCCGCCTATAAATTTTTCGTGGGAAAAGAAATGGACGGTGCCCACTCTGCCGAGGCAGACACCCGGGCCACCTACGAGGTGCTGCAGGCGCAGCTGGACCGGTACACGGAACTGGAAAATGACATCGGGAAACTTGCCGAGTTTTCCTCCCATAACAGGAATGCCGACTTTGCCGGCAGGATCGTTTACAACGAGGAGGATGAAGAGATCTTTAATTTCGGCAAGTACAAGGGCAAGCTGGTCCGCGAGATCCTGGAGCGGGATCCGGGTTATTACGGGTGGATGATGAACGGCGATTTCCCCCTGTACACCAAGAAAGTCCTCACGAACATCAAACTGAGGTCCATCAAACAATAGCAACATGAAGATCATCTGCATCGGCAGAAATTACGCGGATCACGCCCGGGAGATGAAAAGCGCGGTCACCGCCGTTCCCGTTTATTTCATGAAGCCCGAGACAGCCCTGGTCACCGGCAACCGGCCGTTCCCCCTTCCTGATTTTTCAAAGGATGTTCACCACGAAGTGGAAGTGGTGTTCCGGATCAGCAGGGAAGGGAAGCAGATCGGTGAACAGGAGGCATCGCGGTATTTCAGGAAGATCGGCCTGGGGATCGATTTTACAGCGCGGGACCTGCAGCACGAGATGAAGGAAAAAGGCATGCCCTGGGAGATCGCCAAGGGTTTCGATCATTCGGCACCGGTGAGCCGGTTCCTGTCCGTAAAGCGGTTCGGCGACATCCATCATCTGTCGTTCAGGCTCGATCTGAACGGCACCACCGTGCAGGAAGGGAACACATCCGGGATGATCTTCTCCATCGAAGCCATCATTGCCTATGTATCCAGGTTCGTGACGCTGCGACCGGGCGACCTGGTCTTTACCGGGACACCTGCCGGGGTGGGGCCCGTGGCGGCGGGTGACCGGCTGGAAGGTTTCCTGGAAGGCGTCAGGATGTTTGATTTCCGGGTGGCATGACAGAGACACTGGATTATACAATCCGCAGGATATCCCTCGGCGGTGTGGCGGCTTACCTGTTATACAGGCCGGGACATGCGCTGGTGGTGGACAGCGGGCGCGGGGGATCGGCGGAAAAGATCCTGGAGAAACTCCGGGAGGAGGGACTGCAGCCGGAGATGCTTGATCTGCTGATCCTGACCCATGCCCATTTCGATCATGCAGGCTCCGCCGCCAGGCTAAAGGAACTGACCGGCTGCAGGATCATGGTCCACCGCTCCGAGGCGGACCGGCTCAGGAGAGGGTTTACTTCGCTTCCGGGTGGTACACGCTGGAAGGCAAAGATCCTGGTCGGACTGGGAAGGGTTTTTGCCAGGAGGCTCGGGAAGTATGAAGGGGTCGAACCGGATATCCTGGTGGACAAATCCTCCGATCTGAAAGAATTCGGGTTCCCGGCCAGGGTGATCCATACCCCCGGGCACACCCCGGGTTCCATGGTGGTGCTCACCGGCGAAGGAGAGATGCTGTCGGGTGACACCTTTTTCGGACTGGAAGGAAAAGAATACTTCCCGCCTTTTGCGGAAGATATCCCTGCGCTGCTTGAAAGCTGGAAAATGGTCCGGTCGCTTCCCGTGAAGATCATTTATCCAGCGCACGGGAACAGGATCACGGCCGAGAAGTTCCATGAAGCGCTGGCCCCAGCCCTGGAGAAATACGGTTAACTCACGGCTGCGCGAGATAGCCGGCGATGGTATGGTACACCAGCTTTTTCTGCGCTTCCGGCATGTTGTTGATACGGGTACGGTGGCTGCCCCCTTCCTTGACGAAGACCTTTGAACCGTTCCCATTGTCAAGATTCACAGCGGTGGCCGACCAGGTATCGTACTCCCCGTAAATAAAAATGAAATTTTCCGCCTCCTCCTCCAGGTAATGTTGTAGCTTCCTGGAGATCTCACCGTCGAAGCTGTATTCAAGTCCGTCCGGCAGCGTGAAGGTGAACACGGGATTATCCACATGCAGGATGAATTTGTCAAATTCTTCCAGTTCGTATCCGTAATAACCCATTTCGGTGAGTGCCTGGTAGAAAAAAGGCTGGTACTCCAGGATGAACTGGTCGCTGAAATAATCAAAGCCGGCCACGCGGTTCATGTGTTCGATCAACTCCCGGGGACCGGCCCTTCTTCCGGGGATTTCGCCGGCAGTGGCATAGCCCCACTGCCAGAATGCAAATGAATATTCAAGCACGCAGTATTCATAGGCCTTCTCGAATCCCCCTGCATAGTCGTAACTGTATCCGTTTTCCCTCGAAAATTCGACAAATTCCGGCAACAACCTTTCCTGCTCCTTCAGGGCCAGCTTCTGGAACCTGCGTACTTTCCTGCGCTCCCCGGCCGAACCCACCCGGTCGAGGAACTCGTAGATGCGCTGGTCCTCCACCGAAAAATTCAGGGGTGCCACATAGGGAACCCGCACATCCACATCATCGGGATAATACATACTGTGGTACATGACCGTCTGTCCCCCTTTGCTGATACCTGTGGAGATCCATTTCCCGGGATAGAG
>DSEO01000097.1 GCA_011056635.1 Bacteroides sp. | reverse complement strand
TGGTGCTCATAATGGTAACCGAAAAAGTAACAGGAGAGCATGGCCCACAGGTGGTTCTTTTTTTGGGTCCGCGCCCGGTGTTTTCCCATGGCTTTTGTATGCGGTTTTTTGTGGGGTATGAAGGTTCCGAAATAGAACAACTGAAAGGTGGCCAGGAATGCAGGGATGATCCAGAAAACGATCAGGGCGGGAACGGGAGCGCCGGCAAGCCTCTCCAGTATATTGAACAGGACCGCCATAATAATGAGCTGCCAGATCGTGACATACCGCTTCAGAAAAGTGAACCACCAGGCAAAAAAATTCTGTGATTTCACATAAAAATCGGGGTCCTTTTCCGTGGCAGGATACCGGTGATGGTCCCAGTGATTCTTGATGAGTTTCCGGTAGGACATGCCGGCGAACAGGAATACGGCGGCGTAACCGATGGCATTATTGATCCATTTGGTGCGGGAAACCGTTCGGTGCATGGCATCATGTCCGGTGATGAAAAGGCCCGTATACAAATATGATTGGACCAGCATGTGCAGGTACATCCACGGATTGGTCACTGATACTTCCACAAAGAAAAGTATATAGAAGAGGTGAAACCCCCACAATCCAATGATCGTTATTGCGATGAAAAGTCCCATATTTTTCCGGCAAAGATCCAGAGATCCAGTAAAATAAAAAACACCAATTGAACAAAGAACAATCCAAGCGCCACTTTGTTTTTCCGGGCCGGCAGCCGGAGATAATCGGCCAGGTAGTTGAGCAGAAAGGCAATGATAAACCATGCCAGGTAGTTCTGCAGGGGTATGGCCCCACCTGCCCAGCTCCACATATCCAGGTACACAGCTGCCGGCTCCAGGGCAAAATCGTAGACCACCATCATGGCCGCCGCCACGATCGCCCTGAAATAGGGAGTTTCAATAAACTTCCTGGCAATGTACAGGCTGCAGTATACCAGCATCAGCCAGTTCACCCCGATCAACAGCGGCGTATGGAATAATTCCGGACCCAGGGTATCCCCGTACCTGTATTCCCCGAAAATAACTCCCGTTTCAACCCCTGCCGCTTCCAGGATGAATCCCAGGGAAAGCACAAGCAACGAGGTGATCCAGAACCTGATACTGAACCAGTCATGGTACAGGTAGAGCAGAAAAATACTGAGCAGCAGGGAAAAGGGAGTGAGCCACTTGAAGAGTTCCCGCGTGTAAGGAATGATCATCCCAATCAGTCCCACCCCATAATAGATGATGATCACGGGAACCGGATTTTTTGACCTGATGAATTGCAGAACCTCCTTCATATGTTTCTATGTAATCTGTTGATCCACAATTTTAGCAGATGCCAGGCAGAGCGGGATCCCGCCCCCCGGATGCACACTGCCGCCCACGAAATACAATCCCCTGTATTTCCTCAGAAAATTGGGATGGCGGCTGAAAGCAGCGGTCCTGCTGTTGGAACTGTTGCCGTACAGCGATCCCCGGTGTGAGGATGTGGTGGCCTCGATGGTCCGGGGATCGGCAACGAACTCCTTCAGGATCAAAGGCTCAATTTCTGTCCCCAGGATCCTGCCCATCTTGTTCAGGATGTTTTTCCGGGATTGTTCAATCAAGCTATCCCAGTCCTGACCCAGATTCTCCGGCACATTGATCATCACGTACCAGTTTTCCTTACCTGCCGGCGCATCCCCCCGCACCATTTTGGAACTGATGAAGAGATACACGGTGGGATCCCTGTAAATCGCCTTTTTGTTCCTTAAATACCTGAACTCTTCCCTGTAATCGTCGGAGAATAAAATGTTATGCAACTCCAGCCCGGGGAACTCCGCATCGATGGCCCAGTAGAAAATCAATGCCGAAGTACTTCGTTCCTTCCTGAAATGTTTTACCGGGAATGCACCGTCCTCCAGCAGGTCCCTGTATAGATAAAAGATATCCATGTCGCTGACTACCAAATCCGAAGGATGGATCTCCCCGTTCACAACCACCCCGCTTGCCTCCCTCCGCTGCATTGCCACTTTTTCCACGGGTTGGTTGAAATGAAAGACCACTCCCATCTGATCAGCCACCTCTTTCATCCCCAGGGCCAGCGAGTACATTCCTTGTTCGGGAAAAAAAGCCCCCAGGTTATGCTCCAGATGGGAAATGATATTCAGTGTGCCCGGTGCCCTGTATGGGTCCGAACCGTTGTAGGTGGCATACCTGTCGAAAAGCTGAACCAGGTGCGGTGACCGGAACCGCCTGGCATTTGCATCATGCATGGTCACCATCGAATCCAGCTTCCATGCCCGCAGGAAAGCCTTGAGGAATTTCTGCGACAAAAAGGTCCCCATCCGGAAGAACCTGTTGAATATGAAAATGTCACTGGTCAGTTCATAGATCTCCCTGCTGTGGTCGAGATATTTCCGGACATTTCCGGCCGGCTCTCCCATGACCCTTTCGGCTTCTTCCGCAAAGAGCTGCGGATCCCCGTATGCATTCAGAATCTTTCCGTCCTCATAGAAATACCTGGTGATCAGGTCCAGTTTCTGGTAACGAATGAAGGTCTTCATCTCTGTGCCGGCAAGCAGGAAAAGCTCCTCCACCAGGTCGGGAAGTGTAAACAGGGATGGACCCGTATCCCATCTGAACCCTTCCCAGGGGATGCTACCCAGTTTACCCCCGGGAACATTCGAACGCTCAAATACCGTTACCCGGTAATCCCTGGCTGCAAGACGAATGGCTGTGGCTAGTCCTGCAATGCCCGCACCCACAATATTGACCGTTTTCTTCATCCCCGATTGAATGCCCCCGCGTATTTCAGTTTCCTGTTAAACAAAACTCCCGTTAGTTTGTTTAATGTTTGATATTTATAAATAAACAAAAAGCGAAATGCCTGTGATCGGTGGCTATTCAGATCATGGTAATTTACGGATAAAATTGATGGAACTTCAAGCAGGACCTGACAAACTTTAACAGATGAACCGGAAAGTTTTCATTGTGGGTACAGGGCTGGCAGGGATTACCGCCGCACTGCGCCTTTCAAAAATGGGATACCAGGTAGAGATGGTGGAGAAGTTCCACCAGGCGGGAGGCAGGCTGAATCAGCTGAAAAAGGACGGATTTACCTGGGATGTGGGCCCTTCCTTCTTCAGCATGAGCTATGAATTTGATGAGTTTTTCAAGTTCATGGAGATGGAACCGCCATTTGAGTTCGTTCGGCTGGATCCGCTGTACACGGTCAATTTCAGCGGAACCGGACACAAGTATACCATTTACAGGGACCTGGACAGGCTGGCTCAGGAATTCAGTCAGGTCGAACCGGATTTCAGGGCAAACATGGAACGATTGCTGCGGTCGGCCGGAAAATTTTTCCACGATACAGATGACCTGGTGATCAAAAAAAATTATAACAGCATGGTTCACTGGCTTTTCACACTGGCCAGCGTTCCATGGGTTCATGCTCCGAAACTGTTCCGCTCGGTAATGAAGGAGATGGACCGCCACTTCACCAGCGACGAGGTGAAGCAGATCTTCTCACTGGTTGCCTTTTTCCTGGGAGCTACGCCCTATGACACGCCTGCAATATATACCCTGCTCACCTACACGGAACTGGTACACGACGGTTATCACAATGTGCGGGGTGGAATGTACAGGATCGTGGAAGGATTACTGGAGGAGATGGCCAAAAGAAACATTGCCGTTCATTACAACACGGAGATCGTGGACTTTACGGAAAAGAACGGCCGGCTTGTGGCACTGACCGACCGGCGCGGGAACAAATGGGAGGCTGATCTTTTTGTGATCAACAGTGATGCTGCCGGTTTCCGCCACAGGGTGTTCAGGCGGGAGCGCTTCTCGGAAGAGAAGCTGGACAGGATGAAGTGGACCCTGGCGCCATTCACCATGTACCTGGGAGTAAAAGGGAAGATCGGGGGACTCGAGCATCATAATTATTTCCTGGGTGATAACTTTGAGGAGTACGCCGGTAAGATCTTCAAGAATTCGATTTCCCTGGAAAAACCTTACTATTACGTGAATGTGAACTCCAAATTCAATCCTGACATGGCTCCCGAAGGGCATGAAAACCTCTTTATTCTCTGTCCCGTTCCGGATCTGCGGTATAAGCCGGACTGGAGCGACCGGGACAAGCTGGCGGATGACATTATCGATGACCTGACCGAAAGGTCCGGTTTTGATATCAGGGCCAACCTGGTCACCCGCACCGTTTTTGATCCGGTGGACTGGGAGAAAATGTTCAATCTATACAAGGGAAGCGGCCTGGGATTGGCGCATGATCTGAACCAGATCGGATACTTCAGACCCAGAAATAACGATGAGAAATTCGGCAATGTCTTTTATACAGGAGCATCCACCCTTCCGGGAACCGGCTTGCCCATGGCCGTTATAAGCTCAAAACTGGTTACAGAAAGAATCAAGGGTACATATGGATCTCTATGACATCAACTCCCTGGAAATCAGCAGGCTAACCACCAGGAATTACAGCACTTCCTTCTCCATGGGGGTGCGGCTTCTTCAAAAGCCCTACCGGCTTCCCATTTATGCCATTTACGGATTTGTGCGGGTGGCGGATGAGATCGTGGACACATTCCACGACCATGACAAGAAAGTATTGCTTGACAATTTCAGAAAAGACACTTTTCAGGCCATCACAGAGAAGATCAGCACCAATCCGATCCTGCACAGTTTTCAATGGGTGGTGAACCATTACCACATCGATCATGCCCTGATCCATGCCTTTCTGGACAGCATGGAAACAGACCTGACCGATAAACAGCATGATGAAGCGAGTTTTAAAAAATACGTGTACGGGTCGGCCGAGGTGGTGGGACTAATGTGCCTGAGGGTTTTCTACCATAACGACGATGCCGGCTACCGGGCCCTGATCCATCCGGCCCGTAAACTCGGGGAAGCTTTCCAGAAAATCAATTTTCTCAGGGACATTCATTCCGACTTCAGGGAGCGGGGCAGGTTCTATTTTCCGGGCATTGATCTGCGGGACTTTAGCGATGCTACCAAAAAGACCATTGAAAAAGACATTCAGCAAGATTTTGAAGAAGCCAGCCAGGGCATCCGTAAGCTGAACAGGGCCTCCCGCCTGGGGGTGCTGGTCTCTTACACCTATTATCTGAAACTGTTCCGGAAGATCAAAAGGACCAGTGCTGACAAGGTTTTTCAGAAAAGATTCCGGATTTCCAACTTCAGGAAGTTTTACCTGCTTGGTTCCCTGTGGATCAGGTATCAACTGGGACTGGTCTGATGGGAAACGGCTCCTGGACATATTTCACTTTGCTGGGACTGTCACTGCTCTATCCCCTGGCGCAGAGCTTCGAGAAGCGGGTCTACATGCATCGCAAATTCCAATTCATCCTGCCGGGACTGCTGGTTACCGGCAGTGTCTACATCCTGTGGGACATCTGGTTCACGAAAGCGGGGATCTGGGGATTCAACCACAACTTTACCAGGGACTTTTACCTGCTTGGACTGCCCGTGGAGGAATGGCTGTTTTTCATGGTGGTGCCCTATTGCTGCATTTTTCTTTATGAGGTGCTGCGGTATTTCGTCAAGCGTTTTTATCATCCCGATTTCTCCCGGGTCCTCATTTACGTCCTGCTGGTCTTGTTGATCGGGTCGCTTCCGTTCGTCCGGCACCGTACCTATACCTTCACAGCCTTTGCATTTACCTCGTTCATGCTTATTTTGCAGCTATACCAGAAAACTTACAAAACCTGGTTCTCGGGTTTTATACTCACCTACCTGGTATCGCTCATTCCTTTTCTGGTCGTCAACGGGGTGCTCACTTCCATCCCCGTCGTTTGGTATGATAACGCTGAAAATCTGGGGATCAGGATCTATACGGTGCCCCTGGAGGACTTCATTTATCTCATGGGACTGTTGCTTCCTTCCGTAAATATCTACCAGTTATTGCTTTACAGATACGCTTCTCCCGGGCTGAGGTCCCGCATGGGATTGGAAAGGGTGACCGGATTCTGACATCCGGGTTTGATTATGTTAAAAATCATTTTTTTGCTGAGGGAGAAACACCTATTTTCGTTTAACTCAAAAATTTATATGGACAATATTCTGGTCATCGGAGCCGCAGGACAGATCGGGTCGGAACTGGTCGCTGAGCTCCGGAAAATCTACGGGAGCTCCCATGTATTTGCCACCGACATCAAACAGGCTCCGCCGGATATCCTGGAAGGAGGACCGTTTCAGATCCTGGATGTTATGGATGACAAACAGCTGATCCACTTCATAATACGGCACAAGATCAGCCAGATCTATCATCTTGCCGCCGTGCTGTCAGGCAATGCGGAAAAACTGCCCACCCAGGCATGGAGGATCAACATGGACAGCCTGATGAACATCCTGGAAGTAGCCAAGATGGTGGAAGAGGTGAAAAAAGTATTCTGGCCAAGCTCCATTGCCGTGTTCGGTCCCACCACCCCCCGTCAAAATACGCCTCAGCTCACCGTGATGGAACCGGTCACCGTATACGGTATCAGCAAACTCGCCGGTGAACGTTGGTGTGATTATTATTTCAATAAGTTCGGTGTGGATGTGAGAAGCCTCAGGTATCCCGGCCTGATCAGCTATAAAACAGAACCCGGGGGCGGCACCACTGATTATGCGGTGGAGATCTATTATGAAGCCATCCGCAACGGCAATTATGAGTGCTTCCTGAATGAATCTACGGCCCTTCCCATGCTGTTCATGCCTGATGCTATCGATGCCACCATCAACCTGATGGAAGCAGACCGCTCCAACCTGACCATCCACAGCAGCTATAATGTGGGGGGAATGAGTGTGACACCCGCAGAACTCGCCCGGGAGATCAGGAAACATATTCCGGGATTCACCATCAGTTACAATCCCGATTTCAGGCAGGCCATCGCCGACACATGGCCTCACAGCGTGGATGATACCATTTCACGTGTGGACTGGGGGTTTGAACAGACCTACGACCTGTCCAAAATGACCGGGATCATGCTGAAAGAGATCAGAGAAAAAATTAAAAACTGATATATGTACGGAAAATTCAAGGAACACCTGCAGCAAGAACTGGAACAGATCCGGGAGGCAGGACTGTTTAAATCCGAAAGGATCATCACTTCTTCACAGGATGCCGAGATCAGGCTGGAAAACGGTATGAAAGTGCTTAATTTCTGCGCCAACAATTACCTGGGACTTTCCAATCACCCCGAACTGATTCGTGCTGCCCAATCTGCCATGGACACGCACGGATACGGAATGTCATCCGTCAGGTTCATCTGCGGAACCCAGGACCTTCACAAATCCCTGGAAAAGAAAATCGCTGCATTTTTCGGAACAGCGGATACCATTTTGTATGCAGCCTGTTTCGATGCCAACGGGGGACTGTTTGAACCCCTGCTCACTGCGGAGGATGCCATTATCTCCGATGCATTGAACCACGCCTCCATCATCGACGGGGTCAGGTTGTGCAAGGCCCAGCGGTACCGGTACAGGCATAATGATATGGAAGATCTGGAACAACAGCTGATCCAGGCACAGGAACAACGTTTTCGTGTCATAGTGACGGACGGTGTTTTTTCCATGGACGGGGACACGGCGCCGGTGGACCGGATCTGTGAGCTGGCGGACAAATATAACGCCATCACCGTCGTGGATGAGAGTCATTCGGCAGGGGTTGTCGGGGAGACCGGGCGCGGGGTCACCGAACTTTACGGTGTGCGGGGAAAAGTAGATATCATTACCGGGACCCTGGGCAAAGCTTTCGGAGGAGCCATCGGTGGCTTTACCACAGGTCACGGGGAAGTGATCGAAATGCTCCGTCAGCGGTCAAGGCCCTATCTTTTTTCAAATTCCCTGCCCCCTTCCGTGGTGGCGGCCGGGATCCGGATGTTCGATATGATGGATGAAACCACCGAATTGCAGCAAAAGCTGCATCGCAATACGGACTACTTCATGGAAAAAATGACGGCAGCCGGTTTCGATATCAAACCCACCCGGTCGGCCATCTGCGCTGTGATGCTGTATGACGCGAAATTATCCCAGACAATGGCAACCAGGCTTCTGGACGAAGGTATTTATGTGATCGGGTTCTATTACCCCGTTGTACCGGAGGGGCAGGCCCGGATCCGTGTCCAGCTTTCCGCTGCCCACAGGCAGGAGCACCTTGACCGTGCCATCGACGGTTTTATGAAAGTGGGCAGGGAGCTGAAAGTGATCGGGTAGATAGTTTATGCCAGGCGCTTCCTGCTGAGACCGGCGTCGGAAAGGACCAGGATAAAAATTGCCGCAAGGGCAGCGATCAATCCGGTGGTGAGGTCCATATCCCTGAGAAATTGAAGATTGAAGGAAAGATTCTCCGGGAACTGCAGGTCAAGAGCGAATTCCGGCCACCGGAATCCTGAAGCCTGAGTCCCTGGTCCGGGATAGAAAACGGAGACCAGGATGATCGCTATCACAGACAGCAGGATCAACACCCGCCCTGTCTTCCCGATAAGTGGCCTGAAGCGTTTTCTTACAGGCTCAGCATGGATCTGATCCATCACATCCTTCGTGAACCCCTCCGGGGCGGGTACGATCCCGGACTCCCGGATATATTTTTTCATTTGCTGATCCCGTTCCATATTACATGATTGAAGTGGTTTCTTTCTTCAGATACTGCCTGATGACCTGGTACATCTTTTTCCTGGACCTGTGTAACCTGACCCTGATATTGCTGCTGGTCAAACCCGTGATCCCGGCAATTTCTTCCAGTGTCAATTCCTCATAATAAAAGAGCGTCACAATCACCGCATCCGTCTCCGGCAACGATTCAAGGGCCATTTTCAGGTATCTGCCCCGTTCTTCCCTTGATATTCTCTGCAGTCCGTCAACATCTTCCTCGTCGACGGTCTCATCGGGAAGCTGGTCCACCAGGTCAATGACCTTCACCTTTTTCCGGATGACACTGATGCAATGATTGTAAGTGACCCGGTAAAGCCAGGTGGAAAATTTTGATCGCTCCTGGAAAGTGTGGATCGAACGGTATGTTTTCACAAATACCTCCTGAGCGGCTTCCCTGGCATCTTCTTGAGAGGCAAGCATCCTCAGGCAAATGGTATACACCATGTCCTTGTAGGTATCCACAACCCAGGTGAACGCCTGTTTGTCTCCCGCCCGGATGCGGTCGATGTGGTATGTTTCACCGTGTATATCCATCCAATGGATAAGACGCCCGAAGCGCAAAAACGTTACACCTCCCCCGGTACATTCCCGGTCCTTATCATAAAAAACGGTTCCCTTCGCAGAAAATTACTGCCTGATGCTGTAACATGGGCCGGACCCGCGGCGTCAAAGAGGCAAATGACTGTTATTCACTTAATACTTATACCCATGAACGATGGAATAATTATACCGGTTGCATTTTTCATTTTTGCATTCGGAATTGTGTATGTGATCATCACAGCCCGGAACCGCGAGCGGATGGCCATGATCGAGAAAGGCGCCGATCCCAGGGACCTCATCACAGGGAAACCCAACGTATATAACGTGCTGAAATGGGCCCTGCTCCTTGTGGGGTTCGGCCTGGGACTTTTTGCGGGCTCACTGCTTGCAACGTATACCCGGATCCCTGAAGAACCAGGTTATTTTGGATCCGCACTGTTCTTTGGCGGACTGGGCCTGCTGGTGGCCTACCTGATCTCCAGGAAGGCCGAATGAACCGTAGCCACGGCCACCAGGGTTCAACAGCCGGAGGCATTTCCGATAAGCTGCCTACAATTATTTTCGCAGAAAAGAATTTCAGCAGCGGTTGGAGATGCCTCCGGGAACAATACCCTGAAGCAGATGCGGTCATCGCTGCTTAGCCGCATTTGGAAGAGCCGCACTCGGTGCAGATCAGGCATCCCTCCTGGTAGATCAGGTTGTTGGAGCCGCATTCCTCACATTTCTGCCCCGGTTTCGCTTTTGTGCCGTTGGGAATGTATTTCTTCAGCGCCCTGACCACCCCGGCACTCCAGGTATTGATCGATTCATTGTCAAGACGCAGAGAACTGACCAGGTTGGTGGCATCCACCACGGGCATTCCATGGCGCAAAACCCCGGAAATCAGCTTGGCATAATTCCAGAACTCGCTGTTGAACTGATGCGACAATCCTCCCATGGTCACTTTGTAACCATACTTATCCACATACTGGAAATCATACCTTTTGGTCCCGTCCTCATTCCTGGTTTTGATGATCTTGCCTTTCTTCACCTTGGCGGGAATCGGGAAGGTGTCTTCTTCCTTGCGCCCGGTGAAGATTTCATAAGGCCTGCCGTCCAGCAATCCGATAAAAGCGATCCAGTCCTCATCGTTGTTCTTGAACCTGAGTATGTCCGCATCCAGTTCACGGGGACGCTTTATGGGAAATTGTGATGTTTCTTTTGTCTTCTTTTCACTGGCCACAAGCACTCCGGACCTGGACCCGTCACGGTAAACCGTTACTCCTTTGCATCCATTTTTCCATGCGTGAACATAAAGTTCGCCCACAAGTTCCTCACTGGCATTGGAAGGCAGATTGATGGTCACGCTGATGGAATGGTCCACCCATTTCTGAATCGCACCCTGCATTTTCACCTTCTGCATCCAGTCCACGTCATTGGAAGTAGCCTTGTAATAGGGAGAACGCCTGACCAGATCGTTGATGTCCTCATCACTGAATTTTTTCACTGCTTCAGGATCCATCTTATTCACTTTCAGCCAGGTGAGGAAATTATGGTGGAAAACATTGTATTCTTCCCAGCTGTCGCCCACTTCATCCACAAATGTGACCAGCGCATCTTTATCGCTTGGATTCACCTTTCTCCTCCGCTTGTAGACCGGAAGGAAAACAGGCTCAATCCCGGATGTGGTCTGGGTCATCAGGCTTGTGGTGCCGGTGGGAGCTATGGTAAGCAAGGATATGTTCCTGCGCCCGTACTTTTTCATCTCCTCCATCAGCTGAGGATCCTCATTGGCCAGCCGGTTGATGAAGGGATTATCCTTTTCCCGGTTGAAATCGAAAACCTGGAAGGGTCCTCTTTCTTTCGCCATGTTCATGGAAGAACGGTAGGCTTCAAGGGCAACGGTTTTATGGACCTCTGTCGAGAAATCAATGGCATTCTCACTCCCGTAACGGAGCCCGAGTGCAGCCAGCATATCCCCCTCCGCTGTAATGCCCACCCCGGTTCTTCTTCCTTCCAGGGCTTTTTTCTTGATATTCCTCCACAGATTGATCTCCACTCTTTTTATCTCTTCATCTTCAGGATCAGCATAGATCTTCTCCAGGATGGCATCCACCTTCTCCAGCTCAAGATCGATAATATCGTCCATGATCCGCTGCGCCAATCTGACATGTTTGCGGAATTTTTCCCAGTTGAATTTGGCCTCTTCGGTAAATGGCTTGTCCACATAGCTGTAAAGATTGATGGCCAGTAACCTGCAGCTGTCATAGGGACAGAGCGGTATCTCTCCGCACGGATTGGTGGAAACCGTTCTGAAACCCAGTTCGGCATAACTGTCTGCCACCGATTCACGGATAACGGTATCCCAGAAAAGGATCCCGGGTTCGGCCGATTTCCATGCGTTGTGAACGATCTTCTGCCAGAGGGTGCGCGCATCGATTTCCCGGGTGAATAAAGGATTATCTGAATGGATGGGATATTGCTGCACAAAAGACTTTCCTTCCACCACTGCCTGCATGAACTCATCGTTAATCCTCACCGATACATTTGCCCCGGTGATCTTCCCCGTTTCCATTTTGGCATCAATGAATCTCTCAGCATCAGGATGTTTGATGGAAATGCTCAGCATCAGTGCTCCCCTCCTGCCATCCTGCGCCACCTCCCGGGTGGAATTCGAATACCGTTCCATGAAAGGAACCACGCCGGTGGAGGAAAGGGCACTGTTCAGCACCGGACTCCCGGTGGGCCTGATATGGGAAAGGTCATGCCCCACCCCGCCCCGGCGCTTCATCAATTGCACCTGCTCCTGGTCGATCTTCATGATCCCCCCGTAAGAATCTGCCGATCCCTCATTCCCGATCACGAAACAGTTGGAAAGGCTTGCGATCTGAAAATTGTTCCCGATCCCGGTCATGGGAGAGCCCTGGGGAACAATATATTTGAATCCCCGCATCAATTCAAACAACTCGTCATAACTGAGCGGATTGGGATATTTTTTTTCAATTCTCCGGATCTCCGAGGCAAGGCGCCTGTGCATGTCATCCGGAGTACGTTCATAGATCTTCCCCCGGGTATCCTTCAGGGCATATTTACTGACCCAGACCCTGGCAGCCAGTTCATCACCTTTAAAATATTCCAGGGATGCTCTGAAGGCTTCATCAAAACTGTACGTATGTCTTTCTTTATCTACTGCTTTCGTTTTTCCCTCCGGTTTCATTTCCGGCTCCTTGTCCACAAACGTCAAATTTTTCTGCGGTATCGCCTTTTCAGTCATCCTTGTCAATTTTAAGATTTTTTTGATCCCTGGGGTGAGTCGTACTTAATACGACAACAATTTAGTCATTGTGTTCTGGCATATCCATTCTAATTTATCAACATGTCTGCCTCTTCTATAAACAAAATCATAACTGATTGTTTTTCATCTATTTATATTTTACTCTTTTCCGAAAAACGACAAAAAGACAGCACTGCTCGCAACACATGATTCGAAAATTGAATGTTTCTGTCAGACGAAAAAGGGGTCTCTTCAGGGTACAGATTTCGGGAAATGAAATTAAGAGAAATCAAACGTAAGAAGGGTCCATCTGCTCCGTTTTTATTAACAAAAAATTAACCCGGAGGCTAACTCTATTAGAGTCAGACAAATGAGATATTCAGACAAACGGCGCAAGTCGAAGGACTGATAATCAATTCACTATCAATTGTTTAACTTATTTTTGGGCTTTGGAGGGGTATGGATGTGAAAGATCCTGCCCGGTAAGCCGGAAGGAGGGTGTCCCCTAACTTCCGTTGTGATCCACACGGATGGATGCCTGACTACCAGAAGCCCGGTGCGAAAACGCACCGGGCTGGCAATGGGCAAAAGTTATGAGATATCTGACTTCGAATGATTAGAAAATGTAACGTGCTCCGATCTGAAGATACCAGCATTGCGTGTAATCATAATTTGTAAAATATGATTCTGTCAGGTAATTACCATCGCCATCTGTAGCCATTGAAAAGCTTGGAACTTTGTTTGCATCCATGCCTTCATAGGTCAGGATCTGTCCGCCGTTATATAGAAGCTTGCCGACACCCCATTCGCTGTTGATCAAATTCCCGAAGTTCATAAAGTCAAGGGTGAATTGCAGTGTATGTTTGGTACCGCCTGTATTGATGCTGAAAGTCTGCGCCAAACTCAAATCAAAGATATGCACCCAGGGGGGCCTTGCAGCATATGCTTCAGCATATTCCCCTTTGTGCTTGCTCAGATAACGATCCTGTTCAACAAAATCAAAGAAAGCATCTTCGTCTGGGGCACTTACAAACCTGATATCGCCCCTTTCACCCGGAATGTATATCAGATCTGTCGCATAGCCATCGCCATTCATATCATTTGAATAGGTAAAGCTATATCCGTCAGCCGCATATCCGGAATAGAACAGATTGAATGATGTGGACATGTGATCGTTGGCGTAAGGAATACGGTAAGAAACAAAAGCTATGGCTTTGCTTGGGATAACGTATTCCGAAGGCTGAACCCATGGCAGATGCGGGCCATTCACCTGAATAGCACCATTGTATGCGGAAGCTGCGTTGCTGCCGGGCATACCCGAAATTTCTTTTGACGCGGTGCGCGTATAAGCCGCCATGACATAGAGGTTGTTGACAGGTTCTGCGGTAATTGTAAGGTTGCCAATTGCTCCCCATCCATCGCTGTTATTGGCCAGTATGTAAGCATTTCTTGAGGTATACTCAAGTATGCTGTCGGGGGGATAGATATACCTGTCATCGGGTCCGCTGAAACGCTCCCAGGTAGCATCGGGTTCTTTCAGGTTATAGTTTTCCAGCATGACACCATTCATGTTATTCGTGTAAATCCCTTCCAGTGTAACCGACATGGGAAACGATACCGGAACATCAACATCCACGGCCAGTGAAGTTTTCCACACCTGGGGCATTTTGAAATCGGGATCGATCCCATTGATATCACGCGGCAGTACGCCCTGTTCAGGGGTAATTGTATTGGGCAGGTTCAATGTACTGATCATATCGTCCACATCGGTGATCATTGGTCCGGCCAAAGATCCCAGTACAGGATCAGCGCTTGTCACATTCCCATCGGCATCATACCTGGTAACAGCTGCATAACTGCCCTGTACCATTCCCGAGTTGGTAGGCATATTGGTGAAGAAGACCAGCGGCAGCCTTCCTGTAAAAATACCTGTACCTCCCCGAAGTTTCAATGTCTGATCACCCGTTACATCCCACGTGAAACCAACTCTCGGCGAAAACTGGACACTTGCCGTTGGCCATTCGCCTGTATCAATGTTTTTACCACCAAAATCCAATTCATATATGGCATTGTTTCTGATCACGTTATCCACATATTTCAAATAATCGGCACGAATACCATAGGTTAATTTCAGATCAGAATTAACGTTCCATTCATCCTGAACATAAAGTCCATACTGATTAAAAGCAACTTCCGCAGCCGGATTTGTTTCTCCGTCGTACCCATACGTCAGGGCAAAATCTCTCGGTGCAGCCTGATTCAGGAAATCGTCAAGACTGGCATAACGATAATATCCCGTACCGTTGCGCATGTAAGAGTTGTTCGCCATCTGATATTCATACCGGAACCCTGCTGTAATTTTATGATTGTCCAGATAATAGGTCAGGTTGTCCGTGATATTCAGAATGTTATTATTTACACCATTGTTCCATGTGAACAATTCATAACCTGCAGATATATAGGGTTCAAGTATCTGACTTCCATCCGTATTCACTCCATACATAATGTCAATAAACGGGAACTTGTCAGAATTGGATCCACGGATATCGTTAATCTTTGAATAGGTGGCCAGGAACTGATTCGAAACCTTATCTGAAATCCGGCTGTTCAAATCCAATGAAACCGAATTGACAATGTTATCCATTGAATAAAGGGAATTTGAGAAGGCCATCGAATGTTGAGAAATCCGGTCCATTGACCGGTTACGGAAACCTGCATCGGTTGAATTGCCGTTTGTGGGATTCCATGCCATATTTTTGGTATAATTATACCGGACACTCAATTTGTTGGCATCATTGATGTTCCAGTCGACACGTGCCAATAGTTTCCTGTTGCTTTCATTCGCGGGATAATCGGTATAAGAGCCGGGATCGTAATCATAATTATCGATTAAATGCCTTCTGACCAGTTCCATATCCGAAGTACTGGCGCGCGAAAGCATCCGGTCGGTATCGGCAACGCCGTCTTCCGATGGCCTCCAGGTGACGACCTGTCCCGGTTGTAATTCGTATTCTCCGTTAACGAAAAAGAACAATTTGTTTTTAATGATCGGCCCACCCAGCGTAACACCGAAAACATTTTTTGATTCTTCATCACGCTCTCCGAAATCGACATCTCCGATTTTATTGCCCCGCATATTCTGGTTGGTAAAATAGGTGTAGGCCGAACCTTGAAATGTATTGGTCCCCGATTTGGTAATTGCGTTGATCCCACCCCCGATAAAATTTGTCTGGCGCACATCGAAGGGCGCAATGACCACCTGTATTTCTTCAATCGCATCCAGGGAAATCGGGGTCCCGCCGCCCGGCAGGTTGTCACTCAGGCCAAAGTTGTTGTTAAAATTGGCACCGTCCACCGTGAAATTTGTAGAACGGCCATCACCACCCGCGAAGCCCATCCCATTTGCAAATGGCGAGATTCGGGCAATGTCGGAAATGCTCCTGTCAATGGTGGGCATGGCATTCATCTGCTCTTTCGAGATATTGGTGGTGGCCCCGGTCTTGCTGGTGCTGAATTTGGAAGGTTTGGAACCAATGATCGTCACTTCAAGCACATCAACCGCACTTTGATTGATCTGTGCATTTAAATTAAATGATTCCCCCAGATACAGTGTAATATCTGTATAAGAGGCTGTTGCGTAGCCCACAAATGAAACTTTAACAGCGTATGGCCCGCCGGGTCGCATACCCTGCAAATTAAATCGGCCCTCGTTGTTGGTAACGGTTCCGTATTGTGTTCCGGAAGGTTCATGAACAGCAACAACTGTAGCACCAGGAAGTACTTCACCTGATTCAGATTTAACTGTGCCATTCATGCCCGAAGTTGTCACTTGCGAATAAACAGGAAATGCTATGAGGCAAGCAACCAGAAACGTAAAGATGAACTTCTGCATGGTTTTCATAGATCAAAGGTTTAGGTTATAGTGCGTGCAAAAATAGGTTCCATATTCCAATTCCAAATGAAGCCAATGTTAAATATTGTGCATAACTCTGAGAAGCGATCTAAAAATAAACAGAAATTGCTACCTGCTATCTATTCTTCAACAGTTACACTCCATATTTTTTGCACACGTTATCAATAATGAAGGCGGTGGATCCAAGCCTTTCAGCAACGTACCTGCGGGCTGTTTCAGAAGCGGTTTTCAACAGGTCTGGATTTTCGAGCTGTTGACAAAGTGTGGATAACAGGGCTTCTCTGTGGGAGACAGGGAAGGCAGCCCCCAGCGCGGACAATTCCACCGCTTCTTTGAACTTTTCGTAACGGGGACCGAAAACCACGGGCAATCCGTATGCGGCGGCTTCCAAAACGTTGTGGATCCCTTTCCCGAATCCGCCTCCGATATAGGCCAGGGTACCGAACCTGTATAAATAGGATAGCTGGCCGATGCTGTCCACGATTACCACCCGGGTTCCCGCCGGAACACCCTCTCCTGATTCCGTAAATGACGCAGCATCGGGAAAGTGGCGCCGGATATGCTCCAGGTGTCCTCCGCCAACTTCGTGGGGTGCAATGATCCACCTGATATCATCGGACAACTCCCGGAACGCATACTCCAGTAACTGCATATCTTTCTCCCAGACACTGCCTGCAACGATCACCCTCGATCCGCGGGTCCACGCTTCCAGTGCGGGGTGTGAAAAATCCGCCTTCACCACACTGTTCACCCTGTCAAACCTGGTATCTCCTGCCACACTGACCGAATGAATACCGGCATTCTCCAGCAATTTTTTTGAAGCGGCATGCTGGACATAAATATGCGTGAAACATTCCAGGAATTTCCGGTACCATCGTCCGTACCCTTGAAAGAACAACTGGTCAGGACGGAAACTTCCCGATGCAAGGTAGAGGGGAATGGCCTCTTTTTTCAGCCTGTGAAGATAATGATACCAGAATTCGTATTTGATAAAAAACACCATTTCCAGGGAGAGGGACCCGATCATTCCGGCTGCGTTCCTCGCCGTATCCAGCGGCAGGTACATTACATAATCCGCCCCTTCATAGTTTTTCCGCTTCTCATACCCCGAAGGGGAGAAGAATGTGAGCAGGATCCGGTGACCGGGGAACCGTTTCCGGATTCCCTCGATCAGGGGTCTGCCCTGTTCAAATTCTCCCAGGGAGGCACAGTGGAACCATATGATCCGGTCCCCTTCCTGAAAGGCCGCGGCAAGATGCGCCCGCCAGCCTCTCCTGCCCCGGATCCACATCCTGGCTTTCCGGTTCCAGGCCGAAGCGACCAGGATCCCCATCCAGTAGAACCTGATCGCTATATCATAGAGAATCCGCATCATCCATCCGGTTCAGGAGTTTTTGGATGTCATCCGGCTTACGATCCAGACGGCAAGAAAGGCAAGCACCCAGGACACGAATCTTACGCTGATCACTGCATCCAGTGCCGGCATCTCGGACCAGATCACCGTGGATACAAACCCGGTGACCATCCCTGCAATCACTCCCTGGTATGTCACCCGCTTCCAGGTGAGCAACAGAAGGACCGCCGGACCGAATGAGGAACCCAGTCCCGCCCAGGCATAAGAGACCATTGAAAAAATCAGTTTATCAGAAGTCAGCGCAATGATGAATCCGGTCAATCCGACAACAATGGTGATGATCCGGCTTCCCCTGAGCAGCGCCCGGTCTCCCGCTTCCTGCTTCAGCGTCCGGTGAAAAAAATCCTCGATCACGGAAGAACTGATGACCAGCAGCTGGCTGTCAGCCGTGGACATCATCGCAGCAATGGCGCCACTCACAAAGATGCCGGCAAGCCAGGCCGGAAGCAGTTCATTGGCCAGGTGGGGCATTACTTTTTCAATGTCATCGAACATTCCCTGGCCGTAAAGGGCCGCACCGATTACCCCGATCATTAAAGCCCCCGAAAATGCGGGGATCGCCCATGCGATGGCGATCCTTCGTGATATCCTTATTTTTTCAGCTGACCGGATGGACATGAACCTGGTCAGCAGATGGGGCTGCCCCATATACCCGAAAGCCCAGCTCAAACCACTGATAATTAAAGCTGCTGCCGCCCAGCCGGTCTGACCGCCCGTGAATGAACCAAGCGCATGACCTTCCCGGGCCACCAGTCCCGCAAACGGCCTGGACCCGTCGCTGACCTCCAGCAACTCCACCAGACCGACCAGGGGCAGTACCACCAGGGTGCCGATCATGATAATGCCCTGGATCAGGTCGGTCCATGCCACTGCGAAAAATCCCCCCATCATCGTGTAAAAAATGATGACCATCGCCCCGATGATCATTCCCGTGGTCTGACTGAGACCGAACGTGACATTGAGGATCTTTCCCGCCCCGTTGAACTGCGCGGACAGGTAGAAAATAAAGAAGAAAATTATGATGAAGGTGGCCAGCACCCGGATCGCCGGCTGTCCCTTCTCAAACCTGCCGGCAAGAAATGTGGGAAGGGTGATGGCTTCGTATTGTTCACTCTGCTGGCGTAATTCCCGGGCAATGACAAACCAGTAAAAGATGATCCCGGAGACACATCCCAGAGCCGTCCAGAATTCAAGCAATCCCGATGCATACGCCGCCCCTGGTAATCCGAGCAATAACCAGGCACTTTCGCCGGAAGCTCTTTCGGAGAAAGCCACAACCCATGGATTCAGCTGTCTCCCTGCAATGAAAAAATCCCTGTGTGATTTGTTTCTGCGGTAGGTGATAAATCCAACGACCAGGATCACCACCAGGTAAAAAATAAAACCAATGAGCGCAAAATTCATCCCCTAATATAGAAAAAATGGTTATCCCCATCAATCGGGGAATTCCGTGGAACCATCGGGCTGGTAAGTATATTCCAGGGTAACCTCACTGTATGCATCCCCGGATTCACCCTGGAGGGTTTCTATCTCCTTCACCATTAATTTCACATAATTCCCCGCTGATGTTTTTTGTATCCATACCTGGTATTGCTCAACCGTGTCGCTGATGGTTTCATACTGAAGCCCTTCCTCCACATTCCTGTAGTCATTGTAAAATGTGCGTGCTTCCTCCAGCGAAAGGAACTCTCCCACCAGCGCAAAGCCGTTCACCTGTGCCGGTATATTGAATCCGGGCAGAACCTTCACTTCTCCGTCCTCGATCACGCGGTACGCTTCATTGATGATATCCGGGATCGGCTCACCCTCGAACCGATACCTGTAATATTCAGCCTGTTCATACCCGTAACCGTACAGGTAAAAGTTTTCACTCCCGAATAACTGGGAACTCAGCCGGATCTCACCGCTTTTTTCCGGACCGAACCAGCCGTCGCATCCTCCTGCCGTCATGATGAACAGAAAAGCCACGGTGAATCTGAACCATCTCCTGTATATCCTCCTCATAGTTAAAATGCTGCCATCAATAAATCAATATCTTTTGAGGGGATGCCGAACCGCTGACCGATGGCCTCGCTGGTAAGGATCCCGTTGTAAAGATAAACTCCGTGCCTGAGGCCTTTGTTTTCCTTCAGGTGTTTGCTCATCTCTCCGAGCCGGCCGATTTCCACGATCAGGGGTGCAAATACATTGCTGATAGCGATGGATGCGGTACGTGCCACCCTGGATGGGATATTGGGAACACAGTAATGGATCACGCCATGTTTTTCAAATACCGGGTCAACCTGGGTCCGCAATTGGGAAGTTTCGATGCATCCGCCCCTGTCGATACTGATATCGATGATCACGGAACCCTTTTTCATCTGCTTCACCATCTCCTCCGTGATAAAAAACGAAGGCTGGTTTTCATTCATTCGCATGGCACCGATCAGCACATCCGCCGACCTGAGGGCTTTCATGATGACCCTGGGATGGAAAATGGAGGTGGGTATCATTTGTCCCACCGCTCCCTGCAATCTCCTGAGGCGATGGATCGAGTGATCGAAGACCTTCACCGCCGAACCCACGCCCATGGCGGCCCTGACCGCATATTCGGCCACCGTCCCCGCACCCAGGATGACCACCTCGGTGGGGGTGATCCCCGTGATGCCCCCCAGCATGACCCCTTTGCCACCGTGCATGTTACTCAGGTATTCCGCTGCAATGAGGATGCTGGTGGTCCCGGCAATGGCGCTCATGCTTCTTACGGCCGGAAAACACTTGTTTTCATCCTGGATATTTTCAAAAGCGATGGCGGTGACTTTTTTTTCCATCAAACCTCTGATATAGTTTTCATCCCGGTGGGCATGGACCTGGAAAGAAGAGAGCAGGGTCTGTCTTTCCTTCATCCAGCTGATCTCTTCAAGGGTCGGGGGACTGATCTTCAGGAGGATGTCGCTTACCCTGAAAACTTCCTGCCGGCTTTCCGAGATGATGCCTCCCTTTTCCGAATAATCCCGGTCCATATAATTGGCCGCCTTCCCCGCTTCCTTTTCCAGCATTACCTCGTGACCGTGAGCGGTGAGGATCTCCACTGCCTCCGGTGTAATGGGGACACGGCTTTCTACAGGATGGTCCTCCGAAGGGATTCCAATTTTTAATTGCTTTTGCTTATTCCCCACTTCTAGCATTTCCTCCTGGGGCATCAAGCCTTCCATGTGGAGACTGAATGCGGATGATCCGGGTTTTTCCATCGAACAGACTGTTTTAAGGGTAGCCTAAAATAACATAAATACCCGGTTAAGTCAAGTGAAATTTCCGATAGCCTCTTCAGAACCTGATTTCCCTGGAGCCGTCCGGTTTTACGATCATCTCCGCCCTGAGCGCGTCCTGGGGGATCAGATGGTCGGCTCTTTCAGGCCACTCGATGAAACAGCGGGATCCGGAATAGAGATATTCCTCGTACCCCATATCATACAACTCCTCTTCATGTTCGATCCGGTAAAGGTCAATGTGGTAAATGGACTGACCGTCAAGGGTAAAATACTCGTTGACCAGGGTAAAAGTGGGACTGGTCACCTCCCCTTTGACACCCAGTATCCTGCACATGGCCTGGATGAAGGTGGTCTTACCTGCACCCAGTTCTCCCGACAGGGCGATGACCTGCCTGCCTCCTGCAGCTTCCAGGAATTCACCGGCCGCATGATGGATCCGGGCGAGAGAATCAATGGAGACAGACTGCATGATCAGCGTGTGGGAGTCAGGATGGATACAGGCACCAGCATTTCCTCCATGGAGATTCCCCCATGCTGAAAGGTATTCCGGTAGTGATTTACAAAATGATTGTAATTGTTGGGGTAGACCATGAAATCATTGTTCATGGCGAAAATGTAGCTGGTACTCATGTGGGGACTGGGCAGGAATACCTCGCCGGGTTTCAAAACCTCAAAAACTTCTTTGGGATTGTAATTCAGATTTTTGCCCTGTTTGTAGCGCAGGTTGACAGAAGTGTTCCGGTCCCCGATCACTTTCACCGGGTTTGTCACCCTGACCGCACCATGATCCGTGGTGATGACCAGTTTGAGCTCGTGCTGGGTCAGCTGTTTTAACAGATCGTTCAGGTAAGAATGCTGAAACCAGCTGTGGATCAACGATCTGTAGGCTGATTCATCGAAGGCCAGCTCCCGGATCATCTCTATCTCTGTCCGGGCATGGGAGAGCATGTCCACAAAGTTATAGACCAGTATATTGAGGTCGAAATTGAGCAGGTCTGCGGTCCGTTCCAGCAGTTTTTTTCCGGCTCGCTGGTTATTGATCTTTTCATAGTGAAATGATGCCCGGATTCCCAGCCGTTGCATCTGTGCCATGCAGAGATCCTCTTCGAAGGCGTTCTTTCCCCCTTCTTCATTTTCATCCACCCAGAACTGCGGGTAACGTTCCCGGATCTCTCCGGGCATGAGCCCTGCGAACATGGCATTGCGCGCAAACTGGGTGGCTGTGGGAAGGATGCTGCAAAAAACGGTTTCTTCCTCCGTCCTGAAAAGTTCTGCAATTTCCTGTTCAATGATCTTCCACTGGTCATAGCGGAGATTATCGATCACCAGGACCACCACCCTGTTCTGGTCAAGCATCGGGAACACTTTTTGTGTGAACACATCCGGGGACACCAGCGGCCGGGTGTCTGAACCTCCTTTGAACCAGTGCAGGTAATTGGAACGGATAAACCTGGCGAATTCATTGTTTGCTTCCGATTTCTGCAGTCTGAGTACCTCCTCCATTCCCCCGGTACCACTCTCTTCAAACTCTTTTTCCCAGTATACCAGCCTGGTGTAGATTTTCACCCAGTCCTCAAAGCTGGCCGCCTGATTGATCTGCAGACCGATCTGGCCGAACTGGGACTGGTAGCTGGAGGTGGTTTTTTCGGTCACCAGCCTTTTGGTATCAATGTTTTTCTTGATCGAAAGCAGGATCTGCTTGGGATTTACCGGTTTGATCAGGTAATCGGAGATCTTGCTGCCCAGGGCTTCATCCATGATATCCTCCTCCTCATTCTTGGTGATCATGACCACCGGTGTGGAAGGAGCCAGGTTCTTGATCTCGTCCAGGGTTTCCAGGCCTGAAAGCCCCGGCATGTTCTCATCCAGGAAAATCAGGTCGAAATCGTTTTCCTGCACCAGCATGATGGCATCGGTCCCGTTGGCTGCAGTGGTCACCCGGTAATCCCTCTCCTCCAGGAAAAGGATATAAGGCTTCAGCAAATCGATCTCATCATCGGTCCACAGGATATGGATTTTCCGGGTCATTGTTCCGGGTTTTGATAGTGTTTCTGATAGAACAGATCATACGGGTTGATCGCTTTCTGTTCCGAGAGGATACCGAAGTTTTCCACGGAAATGATCATCATCCGGTACTGGGAAGGAGGAATGCCTGACAGGATCTCATCGCTTTGCTCCTCGATCACACGCAGGTAGCGAAAGGCTCCCTCTGCATTGTTAAATTTCTTGATCACCAGTAAGTTGTAATTTGTCGAAAAACCTATCTTCTCAATCTCCAGGTTGTACTGATTGAAATGGTCCAGGTTATAGTTTAACAAATCAAAATTCACCTGGTTCAAATCCTCCTGACTGCTGAGGGCGATCAGGAAATAGTGGGGTTGTCCGGGATCGTATGCGGTGAAAATCTCTTCAGCCACCCTGGCCTCTTCTGCTTCTTTGATCACGGGAAATGTCTCATAGAGATAATCCACGATCTCCTGGGCCCTGAGACTCTCTTCCACCCCGGGATGCTGTGCGATCAGTGAATCCATCTCTGTTTTCATCAGTTCTTTACCGTTGACCGCCCCTGTCGCAAGTGCCCTGATATACTTAAACTTGGGAATCAGCGGGTCACCTTCGAACTGTTCCATGGCCCGGGTGGCATCGTTGATCACCGCCTGGTAATCACCTGCCTGATAACGGGCATACACCTGCTCATAGAAGCGGACCGCTTTTTGTTCCTCTTCTTCCAGTTCCCGGATGTAATTGGGATTGTTCAGCAGCTTGGACTGGTGTGAATCGGGATATTCCGCGAGCAACCTGGCTTTATAGGTCCGGGCCATCTCCGGTTTCTGCAGGATATTGTACAGCTCGTGCAGATGGTACATGGCTGAAGCCGCATACCTGCCGCGGGGGTACCGCTCCATCAGGTCCTCAAACGAGTTGACCGCTTCCTGGTAATCCAGCAGATTCGCTTTATAGATCAGTCCCATGTGGTAGAGTGCGTCCTCCAGTCGCAAATGGGACTGCTCCATGGCCGAGTCGCTCAGGGGGATGCTGACCAGGTAATACTCCCTGGATTTGTTGTCCAGGATCTTTGGGCCGCTGCCTCCGTTGATGGTATCTGTCCCGGATCCCTCACCGCCGGTCATTGCAGCTGCACTCTGCTTGTTCCTTCTCCTCCAGTTATCTTCAAGGGTCCGGTCGCCCCACTTCATCCTGAATTCAGGCTGACCGAAACTCTTGGCATTCAGGTTGTAGAAATACCATGCACCTCCCTGCTGCGCTCCCCCGCTTCCGGCCGGACTGTTGCTGAAAAGCATGGACTGGTTGAAAGCCCTGTCCTGCATGGCCTGCTGTTCAGCCTCCCTGGCTTCCTCCTCTTCCTTTTTTACCTGCTCAATGATCCCGTCAATGACGGACAGCCGTTCCTCATCCGGAAGTGCGGCAAGCATCTGGAGACTGTCTTCAAGCTCAAACGTATTCACATAACGGACCAGGCCGCCGAGGCTTACCGAAAGGGAGGTCAGGTTGCTGTATCCCGGATAATCCCTGCTGAGAAACGATACGGCCGAATCATAATAAGCCGCTGAAAGCATATAATCGGGTTCTTCGTAGAAGATCTCAGCCAGGGTCAGCGATGAGTAACCTTTCTGAAAATGGTTCTGCACACTGGAAGATACCGAGAGCCGGTAATATTCGATGGCCTCCTCCCTGTCTCCCTGTTCAAACGCGATATTACCCAGCGCAAAATAGATCTGGTCCTTGTATTCCCTGTTCTTGCTGTCCCTGAGCATTTTCGTCAGTAATTTTTTCAAATCCCCACTGTTCCCGCTGCCGGCTTCAAACACTTCCGCCATGCTCACCCGCGCATTGAAGGCCATCTCGTAGGGCGGATTGTACCGGGTTACCTTCCTGTACTTCTCCAGCGCCAGGTCGTTCTGTCCTGCTTCCTGATACAGCTGTGCAAGAATGTAGGTGTACCTGATCTTTTCATCTTTCTTCACCCCTTTTGCTTCCAAAGCCTGTTCCAGGTGTTCGGCCGCCCGCTGGTGAGATTCCCCACGTATATAATAATCGGCCCAGGTCGTATGGTAGGCTTCCAGGTAATCTTCCGGGAATTCACTTTCGCCGGACAGAGATGAAAGCAGCCGCTCCGCTTCCCTTGTTTCCCCGATCATGATGTAAGCCCTCGCCAGCCAGGTAAGTGCGAGGAACCGGATCTCTTCCTCCGGGAATGTCACCAGCACATGTTTGAAAGTTTCCACCGCCAGGAAGTATTGCCCCTGGTACATGTAGGCCATTCCCATCAGCATATAAGCGTCATCCACCCACTTATTGTATTCCCTTTTTTCAAAAAAGGCTTTCTGCTTGGAGGACTGGTCACCCGCTTTCACTTTTGGCTTGGCGGTAATCGAATGATAGGTGATTACTTTGGTGGCCTTGTCAATGGCCCGCTGCATATCCGCATTGATGGCACCATGGACCGATTCGTCCTCGTAATAGAATAACTTGAGAATACGGGTATAATCGTTTTTGACGGAAGATTTTGCCCGTCCGATTCCTTTTTTAAAGCTCTCATAACCATTAAAATAAATATTGTAGTGAGAGGTCAGGTTATGGTAATTCCTGCTCAGCGAGGTGTTTTTTTCCACACTGCAACCGATCATTCCACAGCATAAAAGGAATACTGGGATCCTGTATATGGCATTCCGGCAAGGCAAAATATTCCAGTTCTGGTTTATTATTAAACTGGTTTTGAAACCAGTTATTTTACCGGAGGGATAAAAATTAGGGATTGTTCACATCAACCACTTCTTTGATCTCCGGAACTTCGTTCATCACGGTGATTTCCACCCCCGCTTTCATGGTCTGCATACTGAAAGGACAGCCGTGGCATGCCCCCTTCAGTTCCACCCTCAATACCATGTCCTCGGTAAGATCCACGATGGCGATATCTCCGCCGTCGGCTACCAGGTATGGTCTGATCTTCGCGAGTGCCTTTTCAGCACGCTGTCTTATCTCACCCAACTTTTCTCTGTCCATGTTTTCCAATGATTATCTTGTGGCAATGTGCACCTTCCTGGTGGGTGCCTTCTCTGCGTTGCGCTTCTCCACCGCTTCCTTCACGGACTGGGCCAGGCGGTGGAATGTTTTGCCTGCGGTTTTATCCGGGAAAAGGGCCACGGGTTCTCCGGAATCTCCGGATTCCCTGATCCCCTGGATGATGGGTACCTGCCCGAGCAGGGCGATCCCCGCCTTTTCAGCCAGTTTTTTACCTCCTTCCTTTCCAAAGATATAATAGCGGTTACCGGGCAGCTCGTCGGGTGTGAACCATGCCATATTCTCCACGATCCCCAGCACCGGCACATGGATCTTTTCCCCTTCGAACATATTGATCCCCTTGATCACAGCGGCAAGTGCCACATCCTGGGGCGTGGTCACGATCACCACCCCCGTGACAGGTACCTCCTGCACCATGGTCAGGTGGACATCGCCCGTTCCCGGAGGAAGATCGATGAGCAGGTAATCAAGGGATCCCCAGTCACCCTGAGAGATCAACTGTTTCAGCGCGCTGGTGGCCATGGGACCTCTCCACACCACCGCATCCTCCGGCCGGACGAACAATCCGATGGAAAGCAGTTTCACCCCGTATTTCTCCACAGGAATGATCCATTCCCGGCCCGCTTCACTCCTTGCCGCGGGGCGGTCCATTTCCACATGGAACATTTTTGGAATGGAAGGTCCGTAAACATCGGCATCAATCAGTCCCACCCGGGAACCTGTTTGTGCCAGCGCCACGGCCAGGTTGGCAGCCACCGTGGATTTACCGACACCCCCTTTGCCGGATGCAATGGCTACGATATTTTTCACATCAGGTAATACTTCCGGCGCCTGTGTTGTTTCGGGTACCTCCACCCTGACGTGTGTTTCCTTCAGGGTATCCTCCCCGAATGTTTTGTTGATGGACCTGATACAGGCTTTCCTGATCGACTGGATGAAAGGGTCATTGGGCCGGCTGAATTGCAATGACAGCCACAATGCTCCCTCCCGGTAGCTAACATCCCTGACTATCCCGGAATCCACGATGCTTTCCTTTGTTTCCGGGTGACGGATCTCCCTCAGAACTTTCAGGATCTTATCCTTTTGAATTTCCATAAATACCTGTGATTTTGACGGCACAAAGATAGGTTTTTTTTATTTAGATTAAGTTACCATAGGTCCGGTTCTTCCGCAGGATCCCAGAACATCTCCCGGAAATTCAGGATTCTGTCCTCTTCAATGATAGCACCCTCGTTTTCAAGTAACTCCTGCATCAGATTTACGCCGTCAAAATGGTGCTTGCCGGTAAGCAGTCCGTTCCGGTTGACAACCCGGTGTGCCGGGACAAAATCGGGGTGTGAATGGGACTGGTTCATGGCCCATCCCACCATCCTTGCAGCTCCGGCGGAACCCAGGTAACGGGCAATGGCCCCGTAGGAAGTAACCCTCCCCGGGGGGATCTTTTTCACCACCTCATAGACCCTGAAGAAAAAATGGTCATCTGTGTCCATCATGAATCTCCTTGATTTCAGAAGCAGAAGGAAGCCGGAACTGGATATAGCGGATCGGGGAGCCTTCAGCCAGGAACCGGGATTCGTAAGTGGTACGGATGGTAACCGATTCATCTTTCCATCCGGTGCGGTACAGGTCATCGGTGCACCTGACAACGGGAAGATGATTGTACGCGAGCAGGTCGCGGGTGTAGGCATAGAGCGCCGCATTGTCGGTCTTCAGATGGATGTTTCCCATGTCGGTCAGGAATTCCCTGTAACGGTTCAGAAAAAGGGAAGACGTCAGTCTTTTTTTCTTTCTTCGTTCCTTGGTCTGCGGATCGGGAAATGTGATCCAGATCTCTTCCACTTCACCTCCCGCAAAAAACGAACCGATGCATTCAATGCGGGTTCGCAGGAAGGCTGCGTTCATGATATTTTCCTCATGTGCGGTCCGTGCTCCTCTCCATATCCTGGCCCCTTTGATATCCAGGCCCAGGTAATTCTTCCCGGGATGAAGCCTTGCCAGACCCACCGTGTATTCACCCCTGCCGCATCCAAGTTCCAGGACCAGGGGGTGATCATTGCGGAACACTTTCTCCTTCCAGCGGCCCTTCAGCGGATGGTCTTTCTGAAACACTTCTTCAAAGGGAGGCTGGAACACCCTGTCAAAGGCTTCCAGTTCTCTGAACCTGGATAATTTTTTTTTCCCCAACCTGATCAAGGATTGACACGTTCTATCCGAACACCCACATCTGTTACCGGCAGGGAATGGGTACGCATACCCTGTTCCAGTGTGAAAGTGTAAGTCCCGGCATGTCCGAATACGGTACTTTTCCTGTACAGTAACCGAAGTTCCTTCAGCCTGCCAACTCCCTTTCCCTTCCATGTTCCGTCTGGCTCTGCTATGATCATATTCACCGTATCCTTCAGTTGCTGACCGGTAGGACCCTCCACCTTCACGAACATGTACAGGTTCTGTAACGGGTAGTCCACTGTATGTCGCACCTGCAGGTAAATTTGGTGCATGGATGCAGTATCCGTGATTTCCACCGGGAATTCCTGGCGATCTTCCCATGTCCAGATTCCATCGTTGATCGGTCTGAACCGGTTATAAACCATGTCCGTATCGCAGGAGGAGAGCGCAAGCATCAGAATGAGCGCCGGGAGAGCGGAAACATGTTTCATGAACCTTACCGTTGACTTCGATGTGGCTTTTTTTTCTTTCTGTTTTTTCTCGGATGCTGATTTTCGAACCGGGTCAGACTTTCCTGTCCGGCTCCATTCCTGTATTCCGGGAGATCTTTTACCGGAATGGTCCCCTGATCGATCAATTCGTCAGGTATTTCTCCTTTCCGGTTCATTGCCTGGATCTCAGTCACCCTTTCCACGGGGACAGGGATCATGACCTGTGAACCGGCTCCTTCATATCCGTACCACATGATGCGCCGGTATACATCCGTTTTCTGATGGAAAGCTTCGCCTGCGAGGGTTTTCAATGGTATGTGCGTTGCCGGAAATGACTTCTGGGCGTCCCGGTAACCCGCCAGTTCATAATTGAGGCAACATTTCAGCTTTCCGCACTGTCCCGCCAGTTTTTGCGGATTGAGCGCCACTTCCTGGATGCGGGCTGACTGGGTGCTAACCGAGACAAAATTGGTGATAAAGGAGGAGCAGCACAGTTCCCTGCCGCAGGTCCCGATCCCCCCGATGCGGCCGGCTTCCTGCCTGGCGCCTATCTGTCTCATCTCGACCCGGATCCGGAAGGTCTCCGCAAGCACTTTGATCAGTTCGCGAAAATCAACCCGCTCATCCGCGATGTAGTAGAAAATGGCTTTTGTATTATCGCCCTGGTATTCCACATCTCCGATCTTCATATTCAGGCCGAGATCAGCAGCAAACTTCCTGCTCCTGAGCATGGTGTCCTCTTCCAGGGAAATTGCCTCCCTCCATTTGTCTATGTCCGCCGGTTTTGCCTTCCGGTATACTTTCCTCAGCTCTTCCGAATCGCCGTCAAATTTTGTTTTCGGACGTTGCTTTTCCACAATTTCGCCCGCCAGGGTGATGATCCCGATATCATGCCCGGGGGATGCTTCCACTGCCACAATATCACCCCGTTTCAATCGCAGCTCGTTCACATTCCTGTAGAAACCTTTCCTGGTATTCTTGAAACGGACCTCCACCACTTCGGGGATCTCCGAGAGGGAGACCTCTCTCAACCAGTTGTAAGAATCCAGCTTGGAGCAGGAACTGAAATAAAAGGATATCCTGTCTGAATTATCCCCTCCGATATCCAGTTGTTTTTCCGAGCAACATCCCCTGGCCTTCAGACTTTCCATTTTCAGTTCCATGCTTTTTCAAATGTATTGTGCGGTAAAAATAACGATTCGGTTCTCCAAAACAAAACCTGCACGTTATGGAACGGGGGAGTGTTGCATCAACAGCCGGATCACTCCGATTGAAAGGTCCAACAGAATGATCCTGGCATTGCCGTTGGCACCGATATGGCTCTCGGCCAGGCTGAATGACTCCACCAGTTCATGGATGTTCCCTCCATGGATGAACGGATTGAATTTCGCTGAAAATTCAGCTTCCTTCGCTGACATGTAATTCAGTTTCTCCTGCTTCAGATGAAGCATAAAATTTTCTCTCAGGAGCCTGATGGAATACACCAGGAGCTGTTTCTGCCGTTCCCTTCCCAGCATCGCCACCCGGTCCACCCAGCCATTGATCTGAATGATGTCCCGTTTATAGCAAAGCCGCATCAATTCTGTAAAATATCCGAAATAGAGCTGCTCCTGTTCATCCTGTTCCAGGGTCTGAAGGGCTGCATTATAGTTGCCGTTGGCTTTCCTGATGGCATCCTCCACCCGTGCAGGATCGGCATGCGCACGACGGCTCAGGCCCTCCCGGATCTGGGTCTCCGACAAGGGGGGGACGAACAGCAGCTGGGTCCTGCTCAGGATGGTGGGCAATATCTGGTCGGTGTTTTCCGAAACCATGAAGATGATGGTATTCCCGGGCGGTTCCTCGATCAGTTTGAGCAGGCTGTTGGCGGCAGGCTGGTTCATTTTTTCCGGCAACCAGATAATGACCATCCGGTATTCGGACTCATAGGGTTTCAGTGCAAGCTTCTTAATGACCTGCTGGCTCTCATTCTTGCTGATGAAACCCTGTTTGTTCTCGGCCCCGATGGCTTCGTACCACTGGTATTCTGAAACATAGGGATTGGAAATGAAAACCTCCCGCCAGGATTCAATGTAATCATCGGTCACCGGTTTGGACACGCTCGGTGTGGTCATCACGGGAACCACGAAATGGAGGTCCGGATGTACCAGTTTCCCGAACTTGATACAGGAAGGACAGCTTCCGCAGGAATCCCCGCTCTGCCGGTTGGTGCAGGACATGTACTGCGCCAGGGCCACGGCCAGAGCCAGTTTTCCGGTTCCCGGCGGACCAAAAAACATCCATGCATGGGGAATACGGTTATTCCGGACCCGCACCATTAGCCGCTCCTTCAAATCCTGCTGACCGATGATATCACTGAATAACATTGTTCTTTGCGATCTGTAAATGTAGCCAAAAAGATTTTCTTTTTTACCTTTGGGTTTCCAAGCCGGAACAGGACCGTACATACAAAAACCCATATTTATGCAAACTATTGATAATTTTAACTTCAAGGGGAAAAAGGCCATCATCAGGGTGGACTTTAATGTGCCCCTGGGCGCACAGTATGAAGTAACCGATGATACCCGGATCCGGGGTGCTTTGCCAACCATCAGAAAGGTGCTTGGCGATGGCGGATCCGCCATTCTGATGTCGCACCTTGGGCGTCCCAAATCGGGGCCGGAAGAGAAATTTTCGCTCAGGCATGTCATTCCCGTACTCTCAAAACATCTGGATAAGGAAGTATTGTTCGCGGAGGATTGTATCGGGGAGGAGACCCGGGCTATGGTTGCGAACCTGAAACCGGGCGAAGTACTGCTTCTGGAAAACCTCAGGTTTCACTCCGCAGAGGATAAGATCAAAACGGATGATGAAAAAGCCGCAACCAGAGAGTTTGCCAAAAAACTGTCCACCTATGCCGATGTCTATGTGAATGATGCGTTCGGGACAGCCCATCGTGCACACGCTTCCACGGCGGTGATTGCCGATTTTTTCGACACCGGTTCGAAGATGTTCGGTTATCTGATCAGCAAGGAGATCGATGCCCTGGACCGGGTGCTGCACCATGCCGAAAAACCCTTTACAGCCATCATGGGCGGTGCCAAGGTATCTGACAAGATCCAGGTGATCGAGAACCTGCTCGATAAGGTGGACAATCTGATCATCGGCGGCGGGATGTCTTATACCTTTATCAAAGCAAGAGGCGGAGAGATAGGGAATTCATTGTGTGAGGAGGATAAACTGGATGTGGCCACAGCACTGGTGAAAAAGGCTGAAGAAAAAGGAGTCAACCTGCTTTTTCCGGTGGACCAGGTTCTGGCAGATAAATTTGAGAATGATGCCAATACTGCAATGGCTCCCATTGATCAGGGCAAAGAAGGCCATATGGGGCTGGACATCGGAGATGAAACCATCACCCTGTTTTCGCGTGTGATCATGGATTCAAAAACCATTCTCTGGAACGGTCCCATGGGGGTTTTTGAAATGTCCAGTTTCCGGAAAGGGACCGTGGAAATTGCAAAGGCGATTGCCGCTTCCACTGAAAAGGGTGCCTTCAGCCTGGTGGGAGGCGGCGATTCAGTTGCCGCCGTGAACAAATTCGGGCTGGCCGATAAGGTGAGTTATGTCTCCACCGGCGGTGGAGCCATGCTCGAATACATCGAAGGCAAACAACTGCCCGGCATCAAGGCAATCAAAGGATAGCAAACGTCATACTGTAATGGAACCTGCACTCCCACAGGCCATTTTTCAGATCGATACGGAG
>DSEO01000096.1 GCA_011056635.1 Bacteroides sp. | reverse complement strand
TGAAACAGAGATGCCCGTGGCCAGAGAGGTTATCAGGCTCTTCCCCCGGCCAGCAAAGCTTCCTTACCATCCATTCCGGGGGCATCCATGGGATCCCTTCAATTTCGAACGCCGCATAGCTTCTCCTGTTTCAGGGATCGGCAACGGTAAAAAAGTGAAGATCATCAGTCCCATTCCCCCGGAAAAGGGATCCGATCTGACCCCGGACCGCATCAAATCCCTTGTTGTCCCCCATGCGTCCTGGCAAAAAGATCCTGCACTGCTGGGAAACGGCCGGAAGATCCTGATGGTGGAGCAGGGTTCCCGCTCCATCCAGGAAGTGAAACTGATCCTGTCCGATTTCTGCACCAGGAATCACCAGGCACCCATTCTCTTCAGGTGGCAAAGCCTGGAAAAGGATCCCGGGATCTTCCAGATGAGACTGGCCGGCGAACTGGGTTCTTTACTTGTTGACGGCATGATAGACGCGGTGTGGGTAGAGAACCCGCACATGGATGATCCCCTGATCAATGAAATACTGCTGACGATCCTGCAGGCTACAGGGGCAAGGATCAGTAAAACAACCTATATTGCCTGCCCTTCCTGCGGACGCACGCAATTTGATATTCTCTCCCGGCTCAGGGAGGTCAGGGCGGCTACCTCCCATCTCCCGTCCCTGAAAATTGCTGTGATGGGCTGCATCGTGAACGGTCCCGGCGAAATGGCCGATGCGGATTACGGATATGTGGGTGCGGGTCCCGGTAAGATCACCCTCTACAAGGGCAAAACCCCCGTACGCAGGAGGATCCCGGAATCGGAAGCACTGAAAGCCCTGATCGAACTGATGAAACAGGAAGGCGACTGGAAGGATCCCCGGTAAAGCGACTATGCTTTGTCCATGGAAAAAATGAAGGAAGTCCCCTTGCCCACCTTGCTTCGCACAGTGATGGTCTGTTTGTGGGCCTGGATCACATGTTTGACGATGGACAAACCGAGCCCGGTACCTCCCGATTCCCGGGAACGGCTTTTATCCACCCTGAAGAATCTTTCAAAGATCCTGGGTAAATTCTCTTCCTCGATCCCGATCCCGTTATCTGTAATGTCCACCAGGACGTGTTCACCGGCATCGATAAATCCTACCGTCGTTTTCCCCCCGGATTTCCCGTACTTGATGGAATTATTGATCAGGTTGCTGATTGCTTCCATGATCCGCCTTCTGTCCCCCACCACCTGTACGGGTTTGCTGTAACTCCTGTCAAAAACCAGACGGATATTCCGTTTTTTCGCCTGCATCTCCTGGTCCTCAAACACCTCTTCCGCAACCTTCACCAGGTTGAAAGGCTCCATCTTCAACTTGAACTCACCCGATTCAAGCCTGGCAATGGAATCCAGGTCATCCACGATACTGATCAACCTGTTGATGCTTTTTTCAGCCCGTTTCAGGTAAAGCCGGTTCACGTTGGAATCCTCCATTCCCCCGTCCAGCAGGGTCAGAATGTATCCCTGAACATTAAATATGGGGGTCTTCAGCTCGTGAGAGACATTCCCCAGGAAATCCTTCCGGTACTTTTCAAGCTGCTTGAGTTTTTTGATCTCCTCGGTATGGTTATTGGCCCAGACCTGCACTTCTTTGTTCAGTTCCTTTACAATATCCTCCTTTTCAATTTGGTTTTTCAGCTCCTGCTGGGCCAGGCTATGGCGGCGGATGGTTTTGAAAATGGGATTGATCTTCTGTTCCACAAAACGGTTGAAGAAGAATTTGATGATCAGGAAGGATCCTGCCGTAACAGTGACGGCGGGTATCAGGTACTCCAGGAAATCGTATCTGAAATTCACCAGCAGGCTCAACAGGATGCCGCCCGCTGCAAGCAGCATGACCAGCAGGGTAATGATCGCGGAATATTGATTGGATGTTTTCATATCCTGTTCAATGCATGATTTACCACCTGAAGAACGGTGTTTCAATGTGAAAAAATAATCCGTGTGCTCCGTACTTGTTGATCACATAATCAATCCGCAATACCTGGTCGTAATAGGTGACAAAATCAAGGCCGATCCCTGCGGAAAATTGCCAGTCGTTGACCATGGTGTTGGTGGGTGCGGGAAATATGTTGTTGACATACCCCGCATCGGCAAACATATTGATATAAACAGCGTAATGTACCTTATTGAACTGTTCCATGCGGATGAATGGGATGGTGCGGGTGGTGGGCCTGATCACCTGGAACTTCAGATTATACTTGGTGATGAAATAGTCGGTCCCGTCCATTACATATTCTTCATAACCGCTCAGGAACTCATTGTAGCCCAATCCCCTCCCCAGCACATAGGGCATCATTTTTTCCATGGAGTACCTGGCCTTCGTAGCATTGTTAAAGTAAACCCTGTTGGCAATCATCTGATGAAACAGGATCACCCCGGTAAAGCGCAGATTTTTGTAAGGGTAGTCCGTAATGATCCCGAGTCCCATCTGTTCCGCCCTGATCCTGACCGCAAACCCTTCCAGCGGATAGATCTTGGAATCTCTCAGATCGTAATTGAAATTGTAGGTCAGCATAAAAAAACCCAGGTCCGTGCTTCCTTCTCCCAGGAAATTCGGATTGCGTACAGCCACGGAATCGGATATTTCGTAATTGAAATATTCAAACCGCAACGCATGGGTGGTGTAAAGCTTTCTGCGATAGGTATAATTCATAAAGGCATTGAGGCGCACCATGGCAGGCCTGGACAGGGGTTCATATTCAACTGGCTTGTTATTGACCGTATTCAGAAAGATCTCATTCTGCTGATTCATGTTAAATCCCAGCGAAAATCCATGCTGTTGTTTCTTCCCCATGTTGGGTATGAGATAGGACAGCGCATATTCTTCCACGTAACCCAGCCTGAGTTTTCCTGTGAGCAGTTCCCTCCTTCCCCTGAAATTGTTCCACTTCAGCCAGAGCCCGTAGTTGATCTTATCCCATTCCCTGTGTTGTATGAAGGAACTGAAATTGCGTTCGGCATATTCCAGGATGGGTACCGGCCAGATGTACCACCGTTCGGTGACGTTGATATGCACATCGATCCGGTTGCCGGGCAAATGGGTGGCATCAAAATGGACAAAATTGAAGAGGGAGATGTTGAGAAGGTTTTCTTTGCTTCGCTGGAAAGCAGGCAACAGTTCAATCTTCCGGATGGTATCCCCGATCCCGAAAACCAGCTCTCTCACGATGATCGGATCTTTGGTTACGTTGTTCCCGGTGATGAGGATGTCATGGATAATCAGCTCATCATCGGATAAAACGGATTGTTCCTGTGAAATCCCTGCCAGTGTCCGGCAGATCAGGAAAATGAGTATCATAACCTTGATTTCCCCGCCCATATGCAACCTGCTCAGGAATGCAAGGTAATAAATAATTTGACGCTAATTTTCAACGGCGAAAGCCATTGACCAGCAGAGCGGCAAGCTGCAGGTCCACCGGCGTGGTGATCTTTATATTTTCGGGATTCCCCTCCACCAGCGTGACCTTTTTATAAAATGATTCAAATACGGATGCGTCATCTGTGAAGGAGGAGCGATAAGGCTGCATGTAAGCTTTTTTAAGCATTTCTGAAATGAAAACCTGCGGGGTTTGCACACGTCTCAGCCGGGATCTGTCCAGGTGGGTGGACCCGTTTCCACTGCCCGTCAGCCGGACCGATTCATCCATTCCGATCACCGGGATCCCGCTTCCTTCACTTGCTGCTGACGCATAACACCGCTCAATGGTAGCAAGGCTTACAAAAGGCCTGACGGCATCATGGATACCCACGATACAATCCGCTTCAATGCATGCCAGTCCGTTTTTTACCGATTCATACCTGCTTTTCCCTCCCGGAGCCACAGTAATCTCCGTTCCCAGGTCATAGGAAATGGAAATCACATCCCAGAAATGACGGTGGGTTGCCGCCATCACCAAAACAATCCTGATTTGCGGATCGAATGCCAGGAAACGTTCCAGAGTATGGATGATCAGGGGCTTTCCTGCCAGATCCATGTATTGCTTGGGAAGATCACTTTTCATGCGCCGGCCCTCTCCCCCGGCCACTACTACTACCGCATTCATTCTTTTTTATTGAAATAACTGTCAATCAATTCCATGAGAATGATCCTGTCGATGGGTTTGGTGATAAAATGGTTACATCCAGCCCGAAGGCTTTTTTCCCGCTCTTCGGCCATCACATAGGCCGTTTGCGCAATAATGGGGACCTCCCTGTTGAATTCCCGGATGCGTGTTGTCGCTTCAAATCCATCCATTTCCGGCATTTTTATATCCATAAGAATTGCATCGGGCTTTCCTTCCTTGGCCATTTCGACAGCTTCTTTTCCGTCTTTCGCGCGGATGATCTCAGCCCCGGTTTTCCTGAGTATTTCTCTGATAAAATACCAGTTAAGCTCTTCATCCTCCACCACCAGGACAGATTTTCCATCCCAGAGGTAGGTTTTGTTGGTCATGGGGATCTGCTCCTTTTCATGCACTTCCTCCGATACAAAGGGAAGCGTGAAATAAAAGGTCGTGCCTTCCCCTGCCTTCGATTCCACCCACATCTCCCCACCCATGAGATTCACAAGGTTTTTTGAAATGGGCAGACCCAGTCCGGTTCCCGAAGGCTGGTACTCCTTTTTGCTGCTGAGCTGTCCAAACCGGCTGAATATGAAATCCTTCTGCTCATCTGGAATACCGATCCCCGTATCGCTCACAAAAAATTCGATGTGCCGCTGCTCCCTGATGGCATATCCGAAAGTGATCCGTCCTTTCTTCGTGAATTTGATGGCATTGTTGATGAGGTTGTTGAATACCTGCCGCAGTCTGAACGGATCGGTCACAATGGTAAAATCTGCGGATTTCTCTCCTTTTTCCAGTTTGAACGAAAATTTTTTTTGTCCGGGTTCATCTCCCCTGATCCGGTGAAAATAAGAAGAATAGATCTCATCCATGATACTGTTGATCCGTGTGGGTTTGTTGGAGATTTTCAGCTGTCCTGATTCGATCTTGGAAATATCAATGATGTCGTCGATGATGTGCAACAGCTGCCGGGATGACTGGTCGATGTGTTTCAGGTATGCATCCTTCTGGCTGTCTGATAGACCGGGATCCCGCAGAAGATTCGCAAACCCGATGATCCCGTTCATGGGCGTCCGGATCTCATGGGACATGTTGGCAAGAAAGGCTGTTTTCAGCCGGTCTGATTCCTCCGCCCTGTTTTTGGCTTTCTTAAGCTCGTTTTCGATCTCCATCATGGGAGAAACATCCCGGTATATTCCAACGATCATGTTGATCAGTCCCAGCTCATCCCTGATGGGTATTTTGTTCTTTTCCATCCAGAAACCCTCCACCCCGTTGTCTTCGAAAAAGATGATCCTGTTGATGATCGGTTCACCCGTCTTAAAAATTTGCCTGTCCTCTTCAATCATTTTCCTGGCAACCCTGCCGGAAAAAAATTCATCATTTCCTTTGCCCAGGGCTTCACCGGGACTGGATACTCCGAGTAACCCGGCCATTCTGCTGTTGATCCGGATGTATTTGTGGCAGCTGTCCGTAAAGAAAATGTATAACGGCATGTTTTCCATCAACGCCTCCAGGTATTCCCGCTCATGGTGAAGGATCTGCAACGAACCGGTCAGGTTGGTAATATCCTCCTGGTATCCTCCCGTGCCGATGATTTCTCCCTGCACATTGAAAACCGGAAAACTCACGGTGTTGTATACCCGTTGATCCCTTGAGTGCGTGGTGCGGCTGGTCCTGCCCTGATGCGTGGCTGCCTGTGCTTTTATTTCGTCGACTTCCTGCGGAATCCCTTGCGGAAATTTACCTCCCGGGGTACTGCGGATGTCCACATTGCCGTTTTTGTCCATGAACCAGGCGGCAAAAGGCAGCGCTTCCATCAATGCGTTCAGCTGGGCTCTTAATAAATCCCGCTCATTTACGAGCGATTCCCTGATATGGTCTTTCTTCTCACCCACCCGTAGCACTGAATCCCGAGGGAATATGTTTCTCTTTCGGAGTAATACTGAGAAGCGGGACAGTGGACTTGCTTACCATTTGCTGGGCATAGCTTCCCAGAAATACATTCCATTTATCAATGGAACTGGACATGACCACGATCATGTCCGCATTCACTGCATCGGCATAGTTGCTTGTGAGCGTGGACAGGTTGTCGCCTACCAGGGTTTTTGAAATGGTATTGAGTTTCCTCGCCCTGAAATAATTAGCTACCTGCCTGGCATAGGATTCCAGCCGTGAAAGATCACGTTTATTCTGCGTGGTGGAAATGGAGATCACATGCAGCTCCGCTCCGAACAATTCTGCCATGTCGCCAGCCACCGGCGCCTTCTGCCTGGTATCCACATGCAGCTTGATGGGCACAATGATTTTATTGATTTCCGAGGGTACGGGTGAATGGCGCAGGGTGAAGACCGGCCGCTCTGTGGCCGACATGATCTTGAGCGCATTGCTGCCCACAAACAATTCCTCGAAACCTGACGCACCGTGTGTGGATGCGGAAACCACCGCATTCTTATAGGAATTCACCTGATTCACCACCTCCCGGTATACTTTTCCTTTTTTGATGATATAACCGAGCTTCGAATCATTCCCCAGCTTTGTCTGATATTCCATTAACAGTTTTTTAAATTCAGATTCGGCATATTTATGTTCCTGTTCCACTACGCTTGGCTGAAAGCTGGAACTGTTTGTCAGCACATAGACCATCTGGATATGGACACGCTTTTTCTTTGAAAACAGCACCGCCCAATCCAGGCCTTTCAAAGATTCGATTGAAAAGTCGATGGGTACAATGAAATTGTTCATGCGTTTATAATTTTTTAATTATTTGATAATAATATCATTGAGTTTTCTCAGCTAATTTAACCAAATCATCCATACAGAACAATATTTCGTGTTGCTTCTGATTCCGTGAATGGCTGATATTTCTTACTTTTAAAAAAATAATTGATCTGTTATGCACAGGGAAGTTGTCCTCGGGGTCGATATTGGCGGCACATTCACCAAATATGGCCTTGTGGATCAATCCGGAAGGATTTACCTGGAAGATGAGATCAGCACGCGGGACCATAAAATTATTGAAGATTTCATCATGGCCCTGCATCGTCATCTGGATGTGCACATCGACCGAAAAAAAGAGCGTTTTACCATCAAGGGAATCGGAATAGGAGCACCCAACGGGAATTATTATACCGGATGCATCGAATATCCGCCCAACCTTGTCTGGAAAGGCAGGATCGAGCTGGTTAAGCTGATCGAAAAAGCATTCGGGGTACCCGCTGTACTTACCAATGATGCCAATGCGGCAGCCCTTGGGGAAATGCTTTTCGGAGCAGCCAGGGGGCTCAATCATTTTATCATGATCACACTGGGAACCGGATTGGGGAGCGGACTGATCGTCAACGGTGAGATCGTATATGGAAACGACGGTTTTGCGGGTGAACTGGGACATGTCATGGCCGTGCAAAACGGTCGGCAGTGCGGATGCGGCAAGCGCGGATGCCTGGAAACCTATGTATCCGCCTCGGGGATCAAGCGAACTGTTTTTGAACTCCTTGCCGAAGAAACAGCGGACAGCGAGTTCCGGAAAATTACCTTCTCCAGGCTTAGCCCGAAAATGATTACCACATTGGCTGAGAAAGGTGATCCTATAGCCATCAAAGCCTTTGAAAAAACCGGTTACCTGCTGGGAAGGTGTCTGGCTGACTCCGTAGCCCACATCAGTCCCGCCAGGATCTTTTTATTCGGCGGACTCGCAAAGGCAGGCAATTGGATCATTAATCCCACCAAGCGAAGCCTGGAAGAGCACCTGCTGCCCATTTACAGGAATAAGATCGAGATTGTCCCATCCGCCCTCCTGAACAGGAATATTGCAGTACTCGGAGCTGCCGCCCTGATCTGGAAACGCCTGGAACAGCAGGGCGAACTTTAGTCCTGTTTTTCAAGCTGCATGGTCACTTCGTGGTCCCAGTTGGACCTGACCGTGACGGGGGCCTTGAGAAACTCCACCGGTTCCGGCTGCAGATGTCTCAGGTAGTTGCCCGTATCCCATTTCCCGTTCCCGTTCAGGTCATGGATGAATTTGATGGTATACTCCTGCGGTACCAGGTAACTGAAAATCACCTGTCCGTCCGATTCGACCACCTTGCTCCGTGAAACCTTATCCCTGTTGATCAGTTGAACGATCACCCGGTGATCCACACTGTCAAGGTTCAGCAGGATCTGTCCGTAATACTCAATATCCCTTGTACTGAAAGCGAGATCCAGGGTATCGTGTTCCAGTCCGTACATATTGGAAATGGCTCCGGGCAGCATGAACAGCCGGTATTTTGCATCGGATTTCCAGTCAGCCGCTATCCAGGCCCTGGTGAGCAAAAGAGAGTCTTTCATCACCCGGAAAGGTTCGGGGACCTCCACCGAATCCGGTATATGATAGAGCCGGATCAGGGAATCCTCGACCCGGGTGATCGGAAAATTAACATTCAGTGGAACATGGCTGTTCAGATGAAGCTGGGATTTGTTTCGTATGGTTGAAACTTCCAGTTTTTCAATCTCATCCGGTTGTTCCTTCTGTTTTTTTGTCTGCTTTTTCCGGTAGGTGAACGCCAGGGTGTCCGTGCTGGTCACAAACCTGCTGGCCGTGTCTTTCACTGTGAACGAAAACTCCATCTGCAGGGTGTCCTTTTTATAATCCAGGGAATCACGGATCCAGAGGGTAAGTGAATCGCGGTTAACGCTGAAGTGTTCCAGCAGCCAGGCTTCATTTTCCGCCTCTTTTTGAACCGACCGGTAACGGAAACTGTCAGTGACGGGCAGTGCAAAGACGACCTCCATTCTTCTGCGATCATCCCGCTTATAATCGGTAATGTATTGGACCTGTGAAGCTTCTGTGAAAAGCATCAGGTCAATATAGATGGAGTTCAGGTCTGGGCCTTCCGATGCAAGCGAATCGGCTGCCATTCCAATGGTGTCCGCTGCCATTCCAATGGTGTCCGCCGTTGTTCCCGTTTCCATTTTCGTTGAATCCGTCATTCCCGAAGCTTCCAGGATGGAGCGTGCAAATTCAGCATTGACCTGCAGGCTCGAATCAAGGAACCCGATCACTTCGGTAGGCAGGTCATACAACAGGTTGTAATTCCCGTCCTTCAGTGCAAAAACCTTGTAAACATCGGGTCGCAGATTATTCACACTGAATATCCCCTTGTCGTCTGATCTCCCCACATACAAAGGGATCTGTTTCAGGGGTACCGAATCTCCCAGGTCGGTGTACAGCATGATGGTGAATGGTTCTTCGGGAACGGACAAATCCCCGGCATATCTGAGGGTACCCTTCACCGACAGGGAATCAAGCACATCTCCCGTGGAAAATGCATATTCGTAGTTAAGCAGTTTGTTCCCTTCGTGCAGATCCTTGATGGCACTTCCGAAATTGAAAGTGTAGGTGGTATTTTCCTTCAGGGTATCCGTAAATTCAATGATGAGTGTTTTTTTTCTGAGTTTTACCTCGGGTTTTTCCTTCATTGGGGGTGAGACCAGCAGTTCCTGGTTCACATTATCCAGTACGATGAACTCGTCGAAGGTGATATCGATCCTGCGGGCCGCGAAACGGGTTGAATAATTGGGCGGCTCACAGGACACCACCCCGGGGGGATCCTCATCCCGCGGTCCGCCCGAAGGAGAGCCCTGCTGCGCACACTCCCTTCCCAGCAGAAGTCCCGTCAACACGATGATGGCTGTTCTGAATCGCACTGCGATGATTTTTATGCAAACATACAAAGATATCTTTTTCCTTCCGGGCCCCGTGACCCAAAACCCTTTGAAACCCGGGAATGTTATTATATTTGTAGCCTGTCTGACATATAATTATAGAACCGATGATCATCAACGCAATTACCTGGAATGTGGATCCTGAAATATTCAGCATCGGCAGCCTGAGTATTCGCTGGTACGGATTGCTTTTCGCCACCGCTTTCCTGTCCGGGTATATCGTTTTTACCAGATACCTGAAAACCGAGCGGCTTACCCCGGAGATGCTGGACCAGTTGTTGATTTATATGGCACTGGGAACGGTTATCGGAGCCCGTCTCGGACATTGCTTCTTTTATGAACCGGAGTATTTCCTGAAAAACCCGGTGGAAATTCTGAAAATATGGAAAGGGGGCCTTGCCAGCCACGGTGCGGCCATCGGAATCCTGCTCACCCTCTGGTTATATGTCCGGAAACACAGACTTTCTTTTCTCTGGCTGATGGACCGTATCGTGATTGTGGTAGCCCTTGGAGGTGCTTTTATCAGGCTGGGAAATCTTTTTAATTCTGAGATTTACGGATTGCCCACGGACCTTCCGTGGGGTTTTGAATTCGTGCGGGACAAGCTTTACGATCCCAATACCGGAGAGGTTTTGCCAGTGGTGGCCAGACATCCCACCCAGCTTTATGAAGCGCTCAGTTACATCCTGATCTTCATCGTATTGTTCATTTTTTACCGCAAAAGATACATGAAGGTCCGCGATGGATTTATTTTCGGTGTTTTCATGATCCTTTTGTTCGCTGCAAGGTTCCTGATCGAATTCGTGAAAAACGATCAGGTGGCTTTTGAGGCCGGGATGAAATTCAACATGGGACAATTGCTCAGCGTCCCATTCATCCTCGCAGGGATCATGATGATCATCTGGACCAAAATGCATCCCGGGTATTTTTCCCAGACCCCCATCCCCAAACGACCCGATAAAAAAGCAAAGAAATAGGCGGCATGGAAAACGGTAATTTCTGGCTGGCATTTGGTTTAACCGTTTTTGCAGGATTGTCAACCGGTATCGGCAGTGCGCTTGCGTTTTTTGCAAAGGGTACCAATACCCGCTTTCTTTCTCTGAGCCTTGGATTTTCAGCGGGGGTAATGGTCTATGTTTCCTTCGTGGAGATCCTGCAGAAAGCCAGGGAATCACTGATTGTGGAATATGCAGGTAGATTCGGTATGGATCACGGGGAGAAAGTGGCCTCCTGGTATACTGTACTGGCATTTTTTACGGGGATCCTGATCATCGCTGTGATCGATAAACTGATCCCTTCACTTGAAAATCCGCACGAGATCAGAAGGGTGGAAGATGTAATCAGGACAGGGAAGAAAGATCCAAGGCTTGTACGAATGGGTCTTTTCACCGCCTTGGCCATCGCCATCCACAATTTTCCCGAAGGGATCGCCACGTTTATTGCAGGACTTTCCGACACTTCCATCGCCATTCCCATTGCCGTGGCCATTGCCATCCATAACATCCCGGAAGGGATCGCGGTATCGGTTCCCATTTCATATGGGACGGGCAGCAAAAAAAGGGGATTCATTCTCTCTTTCCTGTCAGGTTTGGCAGAACCAGTCGGAGCATTGCTTGCCTATTTTATCCTGATGCCGTTTTTAAGTCCCGTTCTTTTCGGTTTTCTCTTTGCAGGAGTAGCAGGTATCATGGTCTTTATTTCCATTGACGAGCTGCTGCCCACTGCGAGGGAATACGGACTGCATCACCACTCCGTATATGGTTTCGTGGCAGGAATGGCAATCATGGCCCTGAGTTTATTGTTTTTTATTTGAGATGACTGAAAAGAGGCATAGCCATACAAGCAAATCCCCGCTTCACCATCATCCGGTTAATGAAAAGAACCTGCTGGTGGTCACCCTGCTGAATTTTGTGATCACCATTGCAGAATTTGCCGGCGGTATCCTTTCCAACAGCCTTGCCCTTCTTTCCGATGCCTTACATAACCTGGGAGATACATTTGCCACGTTCATCGCTTACCTGGCCACCCTCATTGGCAGGAAAGAAGCCAATCCCAAAAAGACCTTCGGCTATAAGCGGATTGAAATCCTTGCTGCGGTCCTCAATGCTGTGATCCTGATCATCATGAGCATTTACCTGCTGAAGGAAGCTTATCTCCGCTGGAAGGAACCAGAGACCATCAATTCAATGATTATGCTCGTGGTGGGAATGATCGGATTGCTGGCCAATGTTCTCGCGGTAATGATCCTGAGAAAGGATTCGATGAAAAGTATCAACGTCCGGGCCGCTTATGTGCACCTGATCGGAGACAGTCTCTCCTCGGTGGTCGTAATCCTCGGCGGACTCCTGATCCAACTTTTCGAAATCTACTGGATCGATCCCCTGATTACCCTGCTGATCTGTATTTATATCCTCCGGGCCGCTTTTGTCATCCTGAAGGAATCGGTCGATATCCTGATGCAATCCACTCCTTCAGCCCTCAGTCTATCCAGGGTTAAACAGGCGGTGGAACAATTTCCTGAGGTGAGCAACATCCATCATTTACATGCCTGGAACATGACCGAGCACCAGGTTCACCTGGAAGCACATGTGGAGTTGAAAACCGACCTGAAGCTCAGTGAGCTGAAGCATACACAGCAAAAAATTGAGAAGTTGCTCCAGACGGATTTTCACGTTCATCATGTGACCCTGCAGTTTGAATTTGGAACGGACCACTCTTCCCGTCTTATTCATCAGGATCATTAATTCAGAAGAAGAATTTTAATCGAAAGAACTGAAATATGATACACAGGAACCTGCCCATGTGCCAGGCAGTACTGAAACACCATCAGTTGCTGCCGCTGTTACCCCGTTTCAACATCAAACTCGGTTTCGGCGAAAAGAATGTTGAGGAGGTATGCCGGCTCAACAGGGTGAATACCGACTTTTTCCTGGAAATTGCCAATGCCTACCTGGATGAGGATTATATTCCCCAGACCGATCTGTCGCTGTTTCCGATCGGTTCTGTGGTGGCATACCTGACCAGCACCCACGATTATTACCTCCATATTGCTCTTCCGAAGATAGAAAGCAAGATCAGCCGGTTGCTGGAAGGTTCCAACCTGTCAGAAAAAGAACGCGGTCTGGTAGCTGGTTTTTTTGACGATTACAAAAAGGAATTCCTGGATCATATCTCCAGGGAGGAAGATAGCGTACTGCCTTACATCCTGGAGCTGGAAAAACAATCCATGAAAGAAGAACCGGACAGTGGCTTTTTGCGCTCACTTCAGAACGATACCATCAAAGAATTTGCCCAGGAGCACGATCGCCTCGAGAACAGCCTGGAAAACCTTTCCAAACTGATTATCAAATATCTTCCTCCTTTCGAGGATTTTGACCTTTGTCACCAGGTACTGACCGACCTGTCAGACCTGGTAAGAGACCTGGTTGACCATGCGCACATGGAAGATAAAATTTTGGTTCCCAGGGTTATTGAATTGGAGCAGCAACTGACGCGGAAATTTAACGCCGGATGAAACAAGTGAATTTCATACTGGCTGTTGAATCCTATCTTGTGCGCAAGGGAATGGCCGTGGTGTTGCAGCGCATCCCCGGGGCATCCGTGGTCAAGGAGTTCGGCTCCGTGGATCTGCTGACCCGTTACCTGGAACATCACGGTATGGATTTTCTGATCATCAGTGATACACTTTTTGCCAATGCCACGGACCTGTATATGAATAATCCCGCCCTTCTGGAGCGGACCATCCTGCTGAACCGTGATCCTTCGGCCGAAGATCGCGGGAAAAAAACCAGGGGATGCATCTCCCTGTCAGAGGAGAAAGAAGAGATTATTTCCAAGATCAATGAATTGTTGAATCCCTACTTCAGGGATTACCGGGCAAATACCCATGGTTCACTGACCGATCGTGAAAAAACCATCGTCAGGCTTCTTTCCATGGGATTAACCAACAGGCAGATTGCGGATAGGCTTTTTCTTTCCACCCATACCGTCACTACCCACCGGAAAAACATCATCCACAAGCTGGGTATCAAATCTGTTTCGGGACTCACGGTTTATGCCATTGTGAATAACATTATTACCATTGATGAAGTTACCTCAAAACATGAACGGTAATTTATATATTTGTATCAGATAAAAAATTGTGAAATGACAGAGAATAAATCTAAAACAGGCGTCCTGTACGGGATTCTCGGATTGCTTATCGTTGTGCTCGGGGTTTCTGTATATATGTTGCTGGATACCAGAAAAAACCTGACCCTTGTGTCACAGGATCTGGCTGAGAAAACACAATATTTCCGAATGGAACGGGATTCACTCGAGGGAGAACTGAGAAATATATATTACAGATACGATTCGCTGGAGACTGACAATGTGGAGATCCAGAAAGAAATGCAGCTTCAGCAGGAAAAGATCGAGAAGCTGATCGCTATCCAGGCGGATGACGCCTACAAAATAAAAATGTACCGCCGGGAAATGGAAACATTGCGTTCCGTTCTGCGGAGTTATATTGTACAGATCGATTCCCTGAACCTGAAAAACCAGGAACTCATGGCTGAGAACAAACAGCTCAGAAATACGGAACTTCAGCTGACCACGGAAAAAGAACGGCTTCAGCAGGACAAGGAACAGCTTGAAGAGATCAAAGACCTGGCTACCACGTTACAGGCTACCGAAGTCAATCTGGTACTGATGAATAAGCGGGACAGGGAAGTCAACAGGATCCGGTCAGCCGAAAAGGTCAGGGTGGATTTCGTACTGCGTGCCAACAAGGTGGCCCCTGCGGGAGAAACAACCATTTACCTGAGGATCATCAGGCCTGATGAAGTGGTGCTGGGTTCACCCGAAATGGAAGTGATCGAGTCGGGTGGGGAATTGATCCCCGCATCAGCATCCCGGACAGTGTACTATGAGAACAGTGATCTTCCTGTGTCCATCTTCTGGACCAATGATGGTGAAATTGTTCCCGGCGCTCACCGGGTGGAGTTGTATGTGCATGGCAAACTGATCGGATCTTCAGAATTCGTACTTGGATGACCCGGTGGTGAACAACTCCCTGAGTATATGATCTGTAATCAGCCATTTCCCGGGTGTGATGGCCACCTTTCCTTCCTGGAGCCACATGGTTCCTTCCCGGAGGTACCTTTCGGCGCCCTTCTCAAAACAGGCATGGATCTCCTGTCCGAATTGTTCCCGGATGTAATCAGGATCGGCTCCCCATCTGGTGCGCAATGAGGTGATCAGGTAATCGTGGTATTTTTCAGTCAGGTTCGGCCGCTCCACTTCTTTCACCGGTTCATCCCGGGCTATTCCGTCCATGTATCCTTTCAGTGAAGATATATTCCAGCTTCGCAGGGTACCGTCATAAGAATGTGCTGAAGGACCGTATCCTGTGTAAGGATTACCGGTCCAGTAGATCATGTTGTGTTCCGATATGTTTCCGTTTCGCGCAAAATTGGAAATTTCATAATGATCGAAACCTTCCTGTTCCAATTGATCCCTCAGCAGACGGTACATTTGTTCGCTTGTTTCCTCACTTACCGGGCTAAGCCGGTTTTTTATGCGCCAGTGATCGAAAACTGTCCCCGGCTCGAATGTGAGATGGTAGGCCGAAAGGTGTGACAGGGGAAGAGAAAGGGCCTTTGAAACGCTTTCTTCCCAATGCCGGAGGGTCTGACCCGGGATCCCGTAAATCAGGTCCATCGTGATGTTTTCAAAACCAGCCCGGGCTGCCTCCAGGACGGCCATTTCTCCCTGTTCCGCAGTGTGAGACCTGCGCATGAGTTTCAGGTCTTCTTCCCGGAATGACTGGATCCCTATGCTGATCCGGTTGAAACCTCTTTTTCTGAGTCCCTCCAGGTAATCCCGGTCCAGATCATCCGGGTTGCATTCGATGGTCCATTCCGCATCATTCCCAAAAGTGTATTGGCGATGGAGTACATCCAGGATCCGATCCAGTTCCTCTCCGTTCAGTAAAGAAGGAGTTCCTCCCCCAAGGTACAATGTTTCCGCCTGGTTATCCACTCCTTCCTGTTTCCGCAAACGGATCTCATCAAGCAGACAATCCACAAATTGCGTTTTATACCTGACACTGACCGAAAAGAAAAAATCACAATACCTGCAGGCTTGTTTGCAGAATGGAATATGTAGGTAAATACCGGCCATTTACAGATTTTAAACCAGGTTTCCGGGATTTGTTTTACATGCAATTTCACCCGGAAGATTGGAATTACCTCGTATAATTTGTTTTACTTTAAACCATGGGAACCATCCCGTTATGTACATGTATTTTACCATGTTGAATTTCCTGATCCGTTACAAGTTCTCCATTACCCTGGCAGTGTTCATTGCCATGCTGAGTCTCCTCCCCGGAAACAGCATGCCTGATTCGTCCCTGTTTTCCATCCCGGCCCTGGACAAAATCGCTCATTTCAGTCTATATACCCTTTTCTGTTTTGTGGCACTGCTTGAAAGCCGCTGCGGTACGGATTGTTTGCGTTTCCATGTATTGCTGCTTCTGGCTATTTTTACACTCAGTGCTGTTATTGAAGTACTCCAGGCTACCGTCGTGCCTGCCCGCTCTGCCGAATGGCTCGATCTGCTGGCCAACGGTTCGGGATTGTTTGCAGGGTATATCGCCTTCCGGGTTTTTAGTATGCTCAGATCCTGATCTTTTCTCTTCCCGATCTGAATTCAGTGACCAGGTCCGCAATGGTCTCGGTATTGAAAATCGCTTTGATCTCTTTTCTGATTGGTGCCAGCCTGTGGTGAAGGCTGCAGGGTGCTCCCTCGCTGCATTTGGTAGTCCGGATCACACATGTATCAAATACATCGGTTCCGTCAATAATCTCCACAATATCCATCAGTGATATATCGATGGCTGGTCTTTTCAGACTGAATCCTCCGTGGGGTCCTTTATGGGAATCAAGTATCTGATGCCTGGCCAGCATTTGCAGAATTTTTCCCAGAAATGGGGTTGGAATACCCAGGCCTTCAGAAATTTCCCTGATTCCAATCATTTTTTTATTTGAAGAATACAATGCCAGATAGATTACTGCCCTGATTGCATATTTGCTTGTATTTGACAACATTATTATCTATTTAATGGGATTTTTTTCAGCCTCTGTGCATGCCTGCCGCCTTCATATTCCGTATTCAGAAATACAATCACTATTTCTTTTGCCTGATCAAGATCCAGAAACCTTGCAGGGAGCGAACAAATATTTGCATCGTTATGTTTCCTGGCCAGCTTCGATATTTCCACATTCCAGCAAAGGGCACCCCTGATTCCCTGATGTTTGTTTGTCACCATATTGATCCCGTTTCCGCTTCCGCACAATGAGATCCCTGTATGGACCCTGCCACTTTCAACCATCTGGGCCAGGGGGTGACCGAAATCCGGATAGTCTACATCCTTCACCGAATCCGTACCCAGATCAATAATTTCATATCCCTGATTCTTAAGATATTCAATGATTGAAAGCTTCATTTTATAACCTGCATGGTCAGATGCAATCGCAATCTTTTTTTTCATATTCTACAGATCAAAAAGGATGATCAATGGAGTTGGTGGAATACAATATTACAGAATATATTTTTTTAACAAATGAATGTTATAATTGTTGTTGATTCATTTTAATAACAGCCGGACCGCAGGAAGCCAGACTGCAAAATGCCGCTTCCTTCATGAAAACACTTTTTATATCAAGAAACATACACAGTATATCCACAAAGATTATTTTTGATTTCTCTTTCTTTTTTTTAATCCTGTATGTTATGAACAACTGTTGAATTCAAAACTAATATTCCTCTATTCAGAACCTAACAATTTATGGATTTGTTAATAGCATGTGATTTATAATTGAATATTGAAATTACCAAAAAAACTATCCGTTATTTAAAAACAGTTTGAACCGGATAATATCATCATAGAAAAATTTATTTATAATATTACTTAATTTATATACGATGGATTCTGTTGATAAGATTATCGGGAAAGGATATGTGGACGTGGAAGTGGATCAATCCGTGGACATGGTCAGTGAAATTGCGCGGATGAGAAAGGAGAAAAATGCCATCATCCTGGCCCATTATTATCAGGAGGGTGAAATACAGGAAATTGCTGATTACGTGGGAGACAGCCTGGGATTATCCAGGCAGGCTGCGAAGACGGATGCGGAAATCATTGTATTTGCAGGGGTTCACTTTATGGCTGAAACAGCTAAGATCCTTGCACCCGATAAAAAAGTATTGATCCCAGACCTGGGAGCAGGTTGTTCACTGGCTGAGTCCTGTCCGCCTGAAGAATTTGAAGCGTTTATCAGGCAATATCCAGGTCACACCATAGTTACTTACGTGAACACAACAGCAGAGATAAAGGCAATGACGGATATTGCATGTACTTCAGGCAACGCACTGGAGATCGTCAGTAGCCTTCCTCCCAATGAAAAAATTATATTCGCACCTGACAGGAACCTGGGAAATTACATACAACGAATTACAGGAAGGGAAATGGTCATCTGGGACGGTGCGTGCCATGTGCATGAAGAATTCAGTCTGGAGCGTATCCTGGAACTGAAGAAGGAACATCCGGATGCCAGGCTGATCGCACATCCTGAGTGTGAAAAACCCATACTGATTGCGGCGGACTACGTCGGTTCCACCAGCCAGCTGCTGAAATTTATCATGCATGATGAGGCCCAAAAGTATATTGTTGCAACCGAGTCGGGGATCCTGCATCAGATGAGAAAAGACAAGCCCGGCAAAACATATATTCCCGCTCCGCCGAAAGATTCCACATGTGGCTGCAGCGATTGCATGTTTATGAAGTTGATCACTATGAAAAAGATTTATAATACTTTGAAGTATGAACTGCCTGAGATAACTTTAGATGATGAAATTATCAGAAGGGCGAGGAAACCGATTTTGAGGATGCTGGAGATCTCAGAAAAGCTAAAGTTATAGGAACGGACCCATGAACGCCAGGATGGTAAAATATTGTTTTGTAATTGTTCTTTCACTGGTCGTTTCGGTAATCGGAAGGGGACAGGATGAACCTGTGAAAAACGGGTTCGTTCAGTTTTTCTACCCCAACGGACAGGTTTCCAGTGAAGGGATCATGCGGGAAGGTAAACCCGATGGTTACTGGAGAACCTATTATGTGACCGGGGTGGTAAAATCTGAAGGAAAAAGGACCAATTACCTGCTGGACAGTACCTGGAATTTCTATAATCAGGCAGGAGAGCTGGTACAGCAGATCGACTACAAACTGGGTGAAAAAAGTGGTTATTCCATCACCTACAGTTATGACAATCCATTGAAACCGGGCCGGCCAACAGTTATTTCTAAAGAGTTGTATCTGAACGGGAAGAAGGAGGGTAATTCCTTTTATTATTATCCGACCGGTGAACTGAAGCAGATGGTTTATTACAGGGACGGGAAAAAACACGGGCTGGCCAGGGAGTATTCGAGGGACAGTACACTGGTGACGGTGATGGATTATAATGAAAATTACCTTGTGAACAGGGAAAGAATAAACAGGAAAGATGCGCAGGGAAGAAAGCAGGGAACATTCAGGGATTATTATGAGAGCGGAAGAATCAAAAGGGAAGTGAATTATCTGGATGATCAGATGCATGGGTATTACAGGGAGTTTGACGGCAGTGGCGAAATTGTCATGGCAATCAGGTATGAAAGGGGGAAGATCATAGAGGAGATCGACGAGGATCTCAGGGAGTTACTGGACATGAAAAGCACCTATGACGAACAGGGAAGATTGATTTTTCGTGGGGGATATATTGAGGACAAACCCGTGGGAATTCACAGGTATTATGATACCACAGGCACTGTAATCAATGCCCATTTGTACAATGAAAACGGAGAGAAAATCTCTGAGGGGATCATCGATGAACAGGGAAGAAGGATGGGTGCGTGGACTGATTTTTACACCTCGGGGGAAGTCAGGGCAAAAGGAACTTATTTGAATAATCAGCAATCAGGAAGCTGGACCTTCTTTTACCGGTCCGGTTCCATCGAGCAGAAAGGAAGATTTGAACGGGGAAGGTTCCACGGATCGTGGACATGGTATTACCCGAATGGGAATGTATGGAGGGAAGAGTGGTACCTGAATGGCCGGGAGGATGGGGAATTTGTGGAGTATGACCAGGGAGGGCAGATTCTTGCCAGGGGTCAATATGTGAACGGGGAAAAGAACGGGGAGTGGCTGTACCAGGTAGGCGACCATACGGAAAGAGGAAATTATGTGATCGGGCTCAGGGAAGGTGAATGGAAGTATTTCTACAATGATGGTATCCTGAAATACGAAGGCTATTATTCCAGGGGAAACCCGGATAAGAAACACAAATATTACTATCCTTCCGGAGTGTTGAAGGAAGAACAGTACTATGAAATGGGGATCAGGGAAAAAAACTGGAAGAAATACGACGAAGAAGGCAATCTAATGATGACCATCACATACAGGAACAACAGGGAACAGCGAATAAACGGAATACGCATCAAGCTTCCCGAAAATGATGTAACACTGATCCGTTAAGTTTTGGTATGAAAGAAAATTTTGAATTCAGGGAAAAACAATTATCGGATCGTGACCTGGAAATGGACGCCAAGCTCCGGCCCCAGAAGTTTTATGATTTTGAAGGCCAGAAGAAGATAATTGAAAACCTGAAGGTTTTTGTGGAAGCGGCGAAACTGAGGGATGAAGCACTGGATCATGTATTGCTTCATGGACCGCCCGGATTGGGAAAGACTACCCTTGCCCATATTATTGCCAATGAGATGGATGTGGGTATCAAGATATCGTCGGGACCCGTACTGGATAAACCGGGGGACCTTGCCGGATTGCTGACAGGACTGGAGGAGGGAGATGTACTGTTCATCGACGAGATCCACAGGCTTTCTCCCGTGGTGGAAGAGTACCTGTATTCGGCCATGGAAGATTACAGCATCGATATCATGATCGATAAGGGTCCGTCAGCAAGATCAGTGCAGTTGACCCTTCAGCCATTTACACTCATCGGTGCCACCACACGATCGGGATTGCTGACGGGTCCGCTCAGGGCAAGGTTTGGGATAACCTCATTGCTGGAGTACTATGATGCTGAGATACTCACAAGAATTGTCAGGAGATCGGCAGGAATTCTGAGAGTACATATTCATGACAATGCTGCCGAAGAAATTGCACGAAGGAGCAGGGGTACGCCCAGAATCGCAAATGCATTGCTGAGACGCATCAGGGATTTTGCACAGGTCAAAGGAGATGGTAATATTGATATGGGGATCACGGGGTATGGTCTGGATGCACTGAATATTGATGAATCAGGATTGGATGAAATGGATAACAAGATCCTGTTGACTATCATGGATAAATTCCAGGGCGGACCGGTGGGACTCAATACCATTGCAACTGCCGTGGGAGAAGAGGCAGGAACCATTGAGGAAGTTTACGAACCATTTCTGATCAAAGAAGGATATCTCAAAAGAACACCAAGAGGGAGGGAAGTGACAAGAATCGCATACGAGCACCTGGGTAAATATAGAAATGACCAGAATTTATTGTTTTGATATTTTGTATATATTTGTGTGATACTGAAACAGACACCCTGAAATATAAGAACGGATGAAAGATTTATTAAAAAATGCAGGTCTTATTGTCATACTTGTGGGAGTGATCATTCTCGCAATCGTGATCTTTACCAAATCACAAACCAATGCCAAACTGGCCATCAGTGCAATACTCGTTGTCGGAGGCCTGCTGCTTCATATTTTCATCAATAAATATGTGAAGTGATTGTTGCTAGATATTTGCAATCAATTTTAATCCTGGCCTGTCCAGGATTTTTATTTTTCTCCCATTCAGTTCGATCAGCTTTTCATTCTTGAATTCAGAGAGCAACCTGATAATCGATTCAGTGGCAGTGCCCACGATGTTTGACAACTCCTCCCTGGTTAGGAATATATTCAGCACACCATTCTGATCCATGCCGAATTCATTGTCCAGGTACAAAAGGATTTCAGCAAGCCTTTCCCTGACGGTTTTCTGGGCAATATCCGTAATGAAAGAGTTGGCTTCTCCCAACTCTTTGCATGAAAGCTTCATCAATTCAAGCGCGAAATCACCGTTGGTTTTTATGAGGGTCATCAGTATCTGCGGGGGAATATGACAGACGATGCAGTCCTCAATAACTTCAGTGGAAGTACAGGCCGGTTCATTGCTGATCACGGATCTGTATCCGATAATATCACCGGGTTTGGCAAAACGGATGATCTGTTCTTTTCCATCGAAGCCTGTTTTGAATATTTTGATGATTCCCTTTTGCACACAGAAGAAACCTTTCATTCTGTTGCCTTCCTGATAAATGAGTGAACCTCTTTTGTAGGATTCTGTTATCTTGTTGAGCGAAATATGGTTACATTCCTCCTCGTTCAGATGCCGAAAAAGGGGATGAATTTTGCTGATACAGGAATCACAGGAGAGATGATCAAGTATGTCACTCATATGATTAAATTTGCATGGCAAAATTACACAATTATAATCACATAGATTTAATAATCTGAGAAGGATGAAAGAAACCGTGAAAATAGACTGGCTGAATGAGATGGTTTTTGAAGTGCAGGTGGACGGATACAAACTTTATATAGACAGCACTCCAGAACACGGGGGACAGGAACAAGGCCCCAGGCCAAAACAATTATTGATGGTGGCACTGGCCGGGTGTACCGCCATGGATGTGGTCTCGATCCTGAAAAAAATGAGGGAAGAAGTGGAAGAATTTTCTGTGGAGGTGGAAGGGGAACTGGCAGAGGAACATCCCAAGAAATATACCGGGATGAAAGTGATCTACCGGGTAAAGGGAAAGAACATTTCCCGAACGAATGTAGAGAAGGCGGTAACGTTGTCCACCACGAAATATTGCGGTGTTACGGCCAATCTGGAGGAGGCTTTTCCGGTTACAAACGAAATCATCATTGATACGCAAGGAGCGGGATCCGCAGATCAGTAAGCAGACCGGAATTGTTCCAGGAAACGGATATCATTCTCAAAATATAAACGAAGGTCCCTTACCTGGTATTTGAGCATAGCCACCCGCTCGATCCCCATACCGAATGCGTAACCGGTGTATTTTTCCGGATCAATGCCACTGAACTCAAGTACATGGGGATCCACCATCCCGCAGCCGAGTATTTCCAGCCATCCGGTATATTTACAGACATTGCATCCCTTTCCTCCGCAGAGCTGACAACGAACATCCATTTCAGCGGAAGGTTCTGTAAAAGGGAAATAGGAGGGACGGAGCCTGGTGCCGATTTCCGTTCCGAACATTTCGAATGCAAAATAAAGCAGGGTCTGTTTCAGATCGGCAAAGGATACATGTTCATCAATGTACAATCCCTCCACCTGGTGGAAAATACAGTGGGCCCTTGCTGAAACAGCCTCATTCCTGAAGACCCTTCCGGGGGATATGGTCCGGATGGGCGGAGGTTGATTCTCCATGACACGCACCTGTACCGATGAGGTTTGTGTTCTGAGCAGAATGTCCGGATCCTTATCAATAAAAAACGTATCCTGCATATCCTTTGCAGGATGTTCAGGGGGAAAATTAAGGGCTGTGAACACATGCCAGTCATCCTCGATTTCGGGCCCCTCTGAAATGGTAAAACCAATCCGGGAAAAGATCTCTATGATCTGGTTGCGAATAATTGAAATAGGGTGCCTGGATCCCAGTTGAAGAGGCGGACCGGGAAGCGTAAGATCTGTTGCAATGTCTGCACTCGCTTCTGAAGCTACCTGTTCAAGCAACGCATCGATCCTGTCAGAAACAGATTGCTTGAGCGCATTGATCTTTTGTCCGGTTATTTTTTTCTCTGCGGCGGGCACATGCCGGAATTCATTGAAAAGACCGGATATCACCCCTTTTTTACCCAGGTATTTAATCCTGAACTGTTCAATTTCTTCCCTGGAATCAGCACTGAAACGGCGTACCTCTTCAAGGATCCTTTCAATATTATGAAGCATACCTGATTGCATTCAGTGTACAAAAGTAAAAAAAGAAACTTTACTTTACCAGGGTTATGGAGTATACCACATCTTCCACAGGCCGGTCGTGGGAATCGGTTTCCACCGAAGCCACCCTGTCGATGACATCCAGCCCTTCCACCACTTCTCCGAAAACTGTGTAGGAACCATCCAGGTGCGGGGTCCCTCCGATGGAGGTGTACAGGGCTATGGCCTCAGGTGTGAAAGGTGCGTGCATCTGTCGTTCCACAAGCAGGTCCAGTTCTTCCGGGGAGAACACCCTGCCCTGCACGATGTAAAACTGGGAGCCGGAGGATCGTTTTTCAGGATTGACCTGGTCGCCCTCTCTCGCCGCCGCAAGCGCTCCTTTTTTATGGATCAGGTGGTCATGAAGTTCAGCCGGAAGGGTATAGCCGGGTCCGCCTGACCCAAGACGCTGGCCCTTTGCGGAATTTGCCGATTCAGGATCTCCCCCCTGGATCATAAAATCCGCGATCACCCTGTGGAACAATTGTCCGTTGTAATACCCGTTTTCGATCAGTCTGATCATGTTGTCATGATGCCGGGGCGTTTCCTTGTACAGCCTGATGATCATCTGTCCCATGGTGGTCTCCATGCGAATGAGTGTTGCTTCGGAAGACCGTTCCGGCTGTGCTGTTACCCGCATGCCCTGGATCAGCAATGCGAGGGAAACAATCAGGAAAAAGGGGTATTTCTTCATATTATTCAATTATTTTTGATTGCAGAATGGACCGCATGCAAATATAGAAGGAATGCGCAATAAATGGATCATACTGCTGGGTTTTGGATTGATCCCGTGTATGATGTGCGGACAATCGGTGGGACTCGTACTCAGTGGAGGCGGGGCCAAAGGAATTGCTCATATTGGTGTGATCAGGGCTCTTGAAGAGAACGGGATTCCCATTGATTACGTAGGCGGAACATCCATGGGAGCCATCGTGGGAGGACTGTATGCCATAGGGATGACCACGGATGAAATGATCCGTATTTTTAAATCGGATCAGTTTCAGAACTGGCTGACCGGTAAGATCGATTCACGTTACAGATATTATTTTAAAGCAGACCTTCCGGGTCCCGACATCATCAGTGTGGGGCTTAATCTGAAGGATTCCATTTCCAGGACCCAGCTGCCCATGAGCCTGGTACCCAGTCACCTGATGGACTTTGCATTCATGGAGATCTTTTCCGGGGCCAGCGCAGCCGCAGATTATGATTTTGACAGCCTGTTCGTGCCGTTTCTCTGTAACAGCGTGGATATTAGCAATAATCGGGAAGTCATACACAGAAAAGGGAATCTTGCCCAGGCCGTCAGAGCCTCCATGACCATCCCGCTTTATTTCAGGCCTATCCTGATTGACGGAAACATCATGTATGACGGGGGGATCTATAATAATTTTCCGGTGGAACACGTGAAAAAATTCTTCAAGCCGGATGTAATTATAGGCAGTAAGGCAGCCGACAGGAATAAGCCTCCGGATGAGTTTGATATCATGGCACAGATCGAGAACATCGTGATGAAACCTGCTAATTACCACATTGAAGAAGGGACAGGGATTTTGCTGGATATGGAATTCAGGAATGCTTCATTGCTGGACTTCAGCAGAATTGATGAATATGTGGAAATCGGCTACAGCAAGACGATGGCTAAAATGGACAGCATCAGGGAGCTGGTAGGGTTGCGGACAGCCGATTCCCGAAGCATCCATGAAAGAAGGAGCGCATTCAGGGAAAAATGGCCCGAATTAAAGTTTAAGGATGTGATAGTGAGCGGCATGGAGCAGGGTCAGCGATCGTACGTGGAGAACAGCATCAGGAAGACAGATTCTTTGATCACCATCCAACAGCTGAGGAGAGAATATTTCAAACTGGCCCATGATCAGAGCCTGGTATATCTTTATCCGCTTGCCAGCTATGATAAAAAGGACAGTCTGTTCACACTTGGGTTGAGAGTTATTCCCAAGGCTCCCCTTGAGGCGCGATTCGGACTGTTTTTCTCGACCACGGGACTGGCACAGACATACTTCGGCTTCAGCTACAGGCAAATATCGGATGTGAGCACCCACCTGAGGGGGAGTATTCAGTTCGGGCGACTTTACGATGGTGTCAACGCAGGAATAAGATTTGACTACCCGTGGAAGGTTCCCATCTTTTTCCAGGGGGATTTCAATTACAACCGGTTCAATTATAATTCATCCAATCCCAATTTCTTTTTTGAGGACCTGAAGCCTTCTTACGTCATAGAAAATGAATTCAATTTTAAATTCGATGTGGGCATTCCGTGGAAAGTGAACGGAGTGATCAAAGGGGGACTGGGGATTGGAAACAACCGGGAAGTTTATTACATGTCCAGGGAATTCACCACGGAAGATACCTCAGATGTTTCCAACGTGAGCCTGATGTCCCTGTATGTGGCCTCTGAGACCAACACATTGAACAATAAACAATTCGCAACAAGCGGGGAAAGGAAAAAACTTGCCATACGAGCCGGTTACGGTATCGAATCCTACACACCGGGATCCACTGCGGACAGGATCCTGGATGAACGACTGAATTATTTCTGGTTTTCGGCGACCATGGAGCAGATGGACCATATTCCCCTGGGCAACCGGTTCAGACTGGGTTATTACTATTTGATGCAGGCTACCTTTAAACCACTACAGGTCAATTATCTGTCAAGCATCATTGAGGCTCCGGTATTCCGGCCGAACGTGATCACGAAAAGCATGTTCATGAAAGGATACCGGGCTCATCAGTTCATCGCTGCCGGGATCATGCCGCTCTATGAAATAAACCAGCAGATACATGCAAAGATAGAAGCATATGCTTTTTTCCCCGTGCAGGAGATTCTGTCCGATGAATTTAACAATGCGTATCTTGGGAGTTATTTTAACCGGATGAAGACAATCTTTAACGCATCGCTGAACATTGTGTCACGGGCAGGCCCCCTGGCTTTTCATATCGGGTACATTACCGAGGAGGAAAAGCCCTGGGTATTTCAGCTGAGTTTCGGATATCTCCTGTTCAATAAAAGGTCGAACGAAGAATGAAACTGGCCATTGCAGGATACAGCGGTTTTCTGGGAAGAAGTTTCATGAAGGAGCATCCCGGATGGGAGTATATCCGGTTGTCCAGGGAGGTGCTGTATGGTGATCCGCTTGTGCTTGGCCGGGCCATGGAAGGGGTGCAGATCGTGATCAATCTGAGCGGGTCACCGATCAATCGAAGATGGACCGCCAGAAACAGAAGAAAAATCCACGACAGCCGTCATGGCGTGAACAGGAACATGGTGACGGCCATAAACGGCCTTGCGCACAAACCGGAATTTTTCATTTCTGCTTCGGCCATCGGAATATACGGTCATCAGGGGATACACGATGAATATACCGGAAGGCCGGGAACGGACTTTATGGCCACGGTGGTGCAAAAGTGGGAGGAACCTGTGGGTTGGCTGGACGGATCAGTGCAACATGCAATTCTGCGGATCGGAATGGTTTTGGGGAATGGAGGAGGTTCCATGGTCCCGTTCCGGAAGATCATGAAATTCGGAATCGCCCCGGTTATGGGATCAGGGAAGCAGATTTATTCGTTCATTCATCTCCAGGATCTGAATGAATCCATAAGCTTTATCATCAAGAAAAAATTGAATGGAGTGTTCAATCTCTGTTCGCCGAATCCCGTGGATCATGAAACATTCATAACGACCCTGGCGCGTGAAACCAATGCGCGGCTGAAGATCAGGATCCCGGTGTGGCTGCTGAGCATCATCATGGGGAAAGCCCACAGGCTGGTTACGGAAGGCCAGCATGTAATACCTGCCCGCCTGTTGGAAGAAGATTTTAAATTCAGGTACCCTGATATCGGGCAGGCCATGAAAAACCTCGTGCGAGAAAGTTGAAAAATCCGATCAAACAGTTATTCGGACAGACGGCAGTATATGGCCTGGGGATCGTATTGCCCCGTGTATTAAATTACCTCCTGCTGACCCCTTTCTACACGAGGATCTTCCAAAGAGCGGAATATGGAATCATCACAGAGCTCTATGCCTACGTTGTATTCCTGCTGGTGATCCTCACCTACGGTATGGAAACAGGCTATTTCCGTTATGCGAGCGGCTCTGATCAAAAAGAGAAGGTTTATTCCAGTGTTCTCACCTCCCTGTTTGTAACTTCGGCGCTTTTCATAGGCGCTGCCGTGCTATGGTCGGAAAGCCTCGGCAGTTGGATGGGATACGGGCAAAATCCCGAATATATCAGATGGCTGGCCATGATCGTGGGAATTGATGCTTTTACCGCCATTCCGTTTGCCAGAATCCGGCTCCATAACCGGGCCGTAAAATATGCGGTCATACGTGTTGCGGAAGTTGCTGTTAATATACTGCTTAACCTTTTCTTTCTCTATTACTGTCCGCGGCATCCCGGGAGCGAACTGGTATCCATGGTGTACATGGAAGAGATCGGTGTGGGGTATGTGCTCATTTCAAACCTGGTTGCTTCCCTCTGCAAATTGATCCTGCTGTCCGGCGAAATCATAACAGCATTCAGACAGCGGATGGATCCAGTGATTCTGAGAAAAGTCTTGAAATATTCATATCCGCTGCTGATAGCGGGACTGGCAGGAACGGTGAATGAAGCCCTTGACAGGGTGTTACTGAAGCATTTGCTGCCATTGGACCAGTCACCCATGGAACAACTGGGAATTTACGGTGCGAATTACAAAATGGCCGTACTTATGACACTTTTCGTGCAGATGTTCAAATATGCGGCAGAACCATTCTTTTTCTCAAAATCATCCGATAAAAATGCCAAACAGCTGTATGCGGATGTCATGACCTTTTTCGTGGTGGCCGGATTGTTTATATTTCTGATGGTCAACCTTTATCTGGATTATTTTATCCTGTTTATCGGGGAGAATTTCAGGGAAGGGGTGCACATCGTTCCGGTCATTCTGCTTGCCAATCTGATCATGGGTATCTTTTTCAGTCTTTCTATCTGGTATAAACTGACCAACAAAACCCTCTACGGAGCGGTTCTGGTCATTGCGGGCGCATTGGTCACAGTGATTGTCAACGTACTGTTCATACCAAAATACGGGTATTCTGCTTCGGCGTGGGGACATCTTCTGGCTTACAGCCTGATGGTTGTTTTTTCATACCTCTGGTCAAGGAAGCATTACGCGGTACCCTACCGGATCAGGAGAATTATGGCCTATATCTTTCTGGCAATGATGATATTTTTTATCAATCAACTATTTTTGCAGGACGCTTTCAGGTGGAAAGAGATTATCAGGCTGGCTCTTTTGATGCTGTTTGGAGGAATCATTTATTTACGGGAAAAGGACACATTGAATGCTTATAAATACGGAGGATGATCCATGGAAGTGAAAATCGTGAACAGGTCAGGACATTCATTACCAGCCTACAGCACGATCCATTCAGCCGGGATGGATCTCAGGGCAAACCTGAAAGCACCGGTCACATTAAAACCGCTTGAGCGAAAACTGATACCCACAGGGCTTTTTATCGAATTACCGGAAGGATATGAAGCCCAGATAAGACCCAGGAGCGGGATGGCATTAAAAAACGGAATTTCGGTGCTTAACACCCCGGGTACCATTGATGCGGATTACCGGGGCGAGATCGGGATCATCCTTGTGAATCTCTCGGATACTACGGTTCTGATCAATGATGGAGACAGGATTTGCCAGATGGTGATCAATAAAGTGGAGAAGGTTACATGGAAGCCCGTGGAAAACCTCGAGGTTACCGAACGGGGAGGGGGAGGTTTCGGACATACGGGAAAGGAGTAGGATCCGTTAATAATAGAAGGAGCAAAGATCAGGAATGAAATACGTACAACGAGCAATCATATTGCTGTGCTGGCTGGCCGGATGGATTATCACGAGCCATGGACAGGAACCCGGGGAGAACAACGATTACCAGTATGCGCTCATTGAAGCGGTCAAGCAGAAGAACCTGGGAAATATTCCCGAGGCGGTCAAATTATACAGACTGGTTATTCAGGCTAAACCCGATTGTGATGCAGCATATTATGAACTGGGTACCATCTATTTTATCACCGGTCAGATGGATCTTGCCGAGGAATACCTGGCAAGGGCTTATGAAATGATCCCTGACAATCAATGGTACACACTCGGGTATCTGAATGTCCTGGTAGCAAGAGAAGATTACAGAGCTGCAGCAAAGATTCTGAAACGTCGAACCAGGACTGATCCCGGGGAAGCAGAATGGGAATACCAGCTAGCCAGTGTACGCCATGGCCAGGGCAAGAACAAAAAAGCGATAAACATACTGGAGAAGATAGAGAAAGAGCGAGGATTCAGTGAAAAGGTTACCCTGCTGAAGGCTTCCATCTATGAGAGCCAGGAAGATTATGGTCTGGCACGGGTGGAGGTCGAAAAAGTCATGAATCTTTTCCCGGAAGCAGTGCAGTTTCGGGTCCTGGCAGCTGAGCTGTCCATGAAGGGAGGAGACGAAAAGAGTGCAGCACAGTACTATCATGAGATCCTGGAGATGGACAGTACCAATATTTTTGCGTTGACGAATCTGACCGATTATTACCGGAAGAAAGGGGATTACAAATCCAGCTTTTCCTATCTGGCCAGATCATTCAGGAATGATTTGATCGATGTGAAACGAAAAATGGCCATCCTTTCCTATTACCTGTCAGAGGATGCGTTTGTTACCGGGTACCCGGAAGAACTCGCTTCGTTGCTGAAAGTATTGCTTGAAATATACCCGGATGAACCGGATATTAAACTGATGGCTGCAGAGTTCTTTATGAAGACTACTGCTTATGAAGAAGCATATTTTCAGTTGAAAAATTACCTGGAGAAGGAAGGGGGAAGTTACCCGATTTACTTACAGGCCATTATTCTTGCAAATGCTGCAGCACTGAACGAAGAAATTATTGAAATGACGGGAAAGGCTTTGAAAATGTATCCGGATAGTGCGGACATCAGGTTTTTCAGGGGAATCGGCATGTATGAAGAGAAGCAATATGAACAGCTTGTGGAAAATTTTGCCCAGGTATCGAAGGAGAATTACAGCCAGCGTGATTACAGTATTCAGGCCAATATGCTTATTGCCGAAGCCCTTTACAGACTCGGGGAATACAACAGCTCAGATTCAATATTCGAACAAATGATCGCTGAGGATCCAGAAAATTATATGATACTGAACAATTACAGCTACTATCTGGCAGAGCGCGGTGAAAAGCTGGGAAATGCCCGGTTGTGGAGTGAGAAAGTCATCCGTAATCATCCTGACAATTTTACCTATCTGGACACTTATGCATGGATCCTCTATAAAATGGAACAATATGAGGATGCAGAGACATATATCATGGAAGCACTGAGAAAAGGTGGCAGCAACGATCCGGAGGTAAATGAACATGCAGGAGATATTCAATATGCGCTGAAAAGTTATGAGATGGCCGTTTCTTATTACAGAAAAGCGATCATCCTGGGAGGTGAAAAGTCAAAACTGGAAGAAAAAATATATCGGATAAGAAATCATGGCGCCGAATAGATACCTGGTAATGATTCTACTGGTAGCAGCAATGGGATTACCACAGTGCAAAGCTACAAGGGAGATACAGCGAAACAAAGAACCCGCAGCGGAAGGATCCGCACGCGGGGAAAAGGATGAAAAAGTGAAGGAGGAAATCAAGCCTTCCAGGCCAGAACTAACCGTATTGGAGACAATCTGCCTGGCGGAGGATACGATAAAAAACATCATGATCCATGGAGCGGAAGCTTTGATCGCTTTTGAGGATGAAAAATATGAAGTGAAAATCACCCTCTTTGTGGAAAAAGATTCCATTATCTACCTGTCGGCCATATACAGCGGATTTGAGATTATAAGAGCCAGCGTGGAACAGAACAGTATCAAGCTGATCGATCGCCTGAACAGGATTGTATACCGCACTCCGCTGAATAAGGAGTACGGCTACCAGCATCCGGTGAATTACAGGGACCTGCAGTGTGTTGTATCCAGATATTTTCTTTGCAGGGAGGGGGCTCAAATGCTGGCAGGATCTGGAGAATCGGTTACCTATGATATGGATGAAACATATATTAAGAAAAGGATCGTGGCGGAAAAAAAGGACCTCTCCCTTCGAACATTTGAGTTCTACCACAGGAAAACGAATGAATATCTGATGGGAGAAAGAACCGGGGAAGGTCTGAAGATATATACTAATTTTATGATCGGTAACATTGTGATTACTGCGAGGGGAGGGACCACAGTTTATAATCATGATGTGGATGTAAAGATGGAAGTTAATGAAGATAAGTATACATTCATAGAATTGCAGTGAAGCGAATTTCCCTCATATGGATTGTTTTAATGGGGATGCATCTGATGCTTTATGGGCAGGACAGGAATGAACTGGAAAGAAAGAAGCAGAAGGCATTCGATGAAATAAAGCTGGCCAGGGAGCTCATGGAAAAGACTGTGGCAGAAAGAAGCAGTTCTCTTCAGCAGCTGGGAATTTTGCAAAAGGGTATCAACTCGAGGGACAGGCTGATCCAAGCCCTGGAAGAAGAAATCGCATTGCTGGAAGCTGAGATAACAGAAGCGCAGGACCAAATTCGAAGACTTGAAGCACAGAACAAAAAGAATAAGGATGAATACGCGCGGATGATCTATTATGCTTACAAGAATCACACGAACTATGAGAAACTGATGTATATATTGGCGGGAGAAACCATCTCGCAGTCCTATCAGCGTTACAAATACCTGAAATACATTGCCGACTACAGAAAAAGCAAAGCGGAAGAAATAGAACACCTGATTGCAGAACTGGAAAAGAAAAGAGAAGAACTGGATGGTTTGAGGAATGAAAAGCTG
>DSEO01000100.1 GCA_011056635.1 Bacteroides sp. | reverse complement strand
GACCGGGGTGATGGAAATTGATAACCGGTGCTGATAATATTCGGCAGGGTGGGTGGGTTACAGCTCCCTTTCGCTTTCGATGGTATAGATGAAGCTGTCGCCGCGGTAATATCCCACGTTAAATTCGACGGGACGCTGACCGGGGTCGTAGACCAGCCGTTTCCTTTTGAGGACGGGCTGACCCTGCTTCATCCGGAGTTTTTCGGCCAGCAGGCTGTCCGCCGCACAGGCGCTGATCTGCTCCTTGGAAACTTTCACCCGGGTGGAGTACTGGTTTTCCAGGATGTCATAGAGCGATCCGGAGAAATCCTCCCTGCCCGTCAGCCCGATCCGGGGATGGAAAAAGGAGAAGAAATAGACAAATGGCCCCTGGACGGTTCCCCGCAGACGTTCCATCTTCAGCACCCTGGTATCCTGGGAGATCTCCAGGAACTGCGCCACCTCCCTGTCCGGATACACCCAGTCCGCACGGATCTCATAGTTTTTGATCTTGATGCCCAGGGCCTTCATCTCCTGGGAAAAGGAGGACCAGTTCCGCAGCCGGGTGTTGACACTGGTATCGGCGAATTTCGTTCCGACTCCCTTTTTCCGCAGCAGGATCCCCTCGTAGACCAGCTTATTGGTGGCCTGGCGCAGGGTGTTCCGGGAGATGCCCAGTTGCTTGGCCAGTTCCACCTCGTTGGGAAGGTATTTTCCCTCTTTGTAATCCTGCTCCCCGGACATTTCCCTGAGCAGCGACTCCACCTGGGCATGGAGGGGGATCTGGCTTTTGTGGTCGATCGAATATCTTTTCATCAATACAGGTGTTTCATTCTGTTTTCATCTCGGGTGAAATCGCCGGATCGATCATTTCAAGCGGTACCCGGATAAAACGGGGACGGTAGATCCCGGCATCCCTGAAATGATCCTCCAGCTCCATGCTGTTCATGTTGTAGGAGACCAGCAGCATCCCCTCCTCCGTGAATTGGGGATGGGCCAGGGCGTTGTAGGTAAAAAGGTTTGGGTTTGAACCGGGGATCGGCGTTTTGTAGATCAGTTGCCTGTTCTTCCAGGGACCGTATGGGGTTTCGGCGGTGAACGAACAGATCTCATCGCTGATCCCTCCCATCTGGGTGACCAGGATGTACAGGTCTTCCCACCGGAACACGCTGAACTGTTCCGATCCTGCCATATCCGACATGGGCGCTGCCGCTGAAGCTTCCCCGGTCCACCCCTGTCCATCAAAAAATTCCCAGGGACCGGAGATCTTGCCCCGCGGGAACCTGGCTGCATGGGGTTTCCCGGAACCCGCGCCGTACACGTAAATGTAGCTTTCATCCTCCAGGATGGCGTGACCGAAATGGACCCCGGCTTCCGCACCGCAGAGAATGGGTGTGAGCGCTTTCAGTTCCAGGTCCGGGAGGCTGAAACCGGCCACCCATGTGCCGGTCCACCTGAAATCCCACATGCCGTCCCCGGTCTTGTCGAATTCGCTCAAAAAGATCCTGAGGGTCCCATCCTCCACATATCCGTCCCCGGGCCAGAACCAGACGGAGTCCTCTTTCAGGGTGCCATCCTTCCTGAAGGCGCCGGGATGGATGACAAAAGAGGCGTTTTTGCCGTTATGTTTCTGGTGGATCGTCTGCAGTTCCGTTCCGTCCTGCACCACCAGGCTGTTCCGGATATAGATGGGATCCTGTTTTAACCGGGTCCCTTTTTCCGGATCCACCCCTCCGATGAAGGTATCCCCGAACAGCCAGGCCGTGCGCCCGTCCGGAAGCGGGATGGAATAGGTCCCGTCCCCCCCGGTGAATCCCTCCCCGCTGCGCAGGAACAGTCCGGTAAAGAAAGTGTCCGGGGATATACCGCCGGGGGTTTCCAGGCCGGTGACAGGTCCGTGGGGATCGGAGCTGTTCACGAATTTTTCGATCAGTTCTTTCCACAGCACATAGCCGGCGCCGTTCAGGTGCAGGCCGTCGATGCTGTATTCCATGTTCAGCTTATTTTCCGGGGTGGCCAGCGGCGTGAACAGGTCGATGTAGACCAGTCCCCGCTCCGCGGCAATCGCCTCCAGTTCCCGGTTGATCTGCATGATGTCCCGGTTTTTCCGGGTGGTGTGCAGCGCATCCTCGGTGGGCAAAACGCTCTGGATATAGACCCTGGTCTCTGGGGAGGCCTCCCTGATCCGGTCAAGGATCAGCCGGTAATTGGCGATGATCTGCTCCACGGATTTGCCGGCGGACAGGTCGTTGGTCCCGATCATCAAAAAGATCTTATCGGGCCGGGAGCGGACCACCTCATCCAGCCTTCCCAGCACCCCGCCGGTGTCATCGCCGCCGATCCCCCGGTTCTTCACATGGGGATTGCCGAAGAGCTCGGCCCACTCCGCGTTGTCCGTGATGCTGTTGCCCAGGAAGATGATCTCGTGCTCGGTATCGGGGAGACTTTCAAAATGCTCCTTGCGGTGGTAATAATAGGCTTTCAGCGCCCGGTTCCACTCGTTCAGTGCCTCGGCATCCCTGTCGTATGCCATGATCTCCTGTTTTTCCTCCGGTGAAAGGACCGTGCTCAGCGACGGCGGGGCGTCCTCCGGCCGGCTGCCCCATTCCTTGTTGGGTTTTGGTCCCATGCGGAGGACGAGTTTGCCACCGCTGACCAGGTCTTTGTGATAGAACCAGGGCTGGTTGAGGGGTGTTCCGTTGAGGCGGGCGGACTGGATATACCGGTTCTCACCGGACACGTTCCTGGCTTCGATGACGAATTCCTTCCCCGGGTAATAGTCCGGATCCAGTTCAATGGTGATCTTTTCGAAGAGCGGACTGCCCAGTTCGTAGACCGGGTCCACGGCTGCGCCGCCGTCCATCTGGAACATTCCCATGGCACTCATGACGAACCAGGCTCCCATCTGTCCCTGGTCCTCGTCCCCCAGCCACCCGTCTTCCGGTCCCGTCCCGTAATACCGGTCCATGATCTCCCGCACCCATTGCTGGGTGAGCCAGGGTTTCCCCGCATGGTTGAAGAGATAAGCGGCCTGCATGTTGGGCTGGTTGCCGTGGTTCACCGGAAGGATCCCCATTCCCTCCAGGCTGTTGGAGCCCAGGTGCTCCGAATTGAAGTTGTGGGGACTGGAAGTTGCGAATCCCTCCTCCAGCCGGTCGTTGAACTCCTCCCTGCCCATCAGTTCGATCAGTCCCGCCAGGTCATGCGGCACGAAATAGGTGAACTGCCAGGCATTGCCTTCCACAAAACCGGCATCCAGGAAGGTAACCTGACCGAACGGACTGAACCCGTCCACCCAACTCCCGTCCTCGTGTCGCCGCCGGATGTAGCCCACTTCCGGGTCAAAAACATTTGTATAATTGAACGACCGTTTCGTGAAGTATCGGTAATCGTTCTCCTTCCCCAGGGCCCGGGCGAACTGTCCCACGCTCCAGTCGTCATACGCATATTCCACGGTATTGGAGACCGGGCCGTATTCTTCGGGGACATACCCGAACTTCATGTATTCCTCCAGGTTCCGGTTCCCCACCACGCCCCCGGCCTTGTGGGGCCCCCCGGGTTGGGTCTGGAGTTTGTAGCAGGCCTCGTAAGCCTTTTCCACGTCGAAGTCCCGGATCCCCTTCTGGTAGGCTCCCGCGATGAAGGCGATCTGGTGGGAGGCCACCATGATGCCGGAGTATTCAATGCCGGTGGGACCCTTGGGGAGCCACCCTCCCCGGTCGTATATCTCCAGGAAGGACTTCACCCAGCGGCTGGTGATTTCCGGGGTGATCAGCGGCCAGAGCTGGTTCAGGTTCCAGATGGTGATCCAGAAGCCGTCGCTTCCGTAGATTGCCGGAGTGCCTTCGGGCAGCTGGCGGACCTTCTCGTACATGTCCACATACTTGCCATCCACATCGTTCCAGGTGGTCCTTCCCACATAGGAGCGGTAGAGGTTCGTGTAGAACTTTTTCTTGTCGGCTTCGGTCCCCCCTTCCACCCTGATCTTTCCGAGCAGGGTTTCCCATTCGTTTTCTGCGGCCGTCCGCACTGCCTCAAAATCCCAGTTGAACGGATCCAGCTCCGTTTCCAGGTTCTTTCTTGCCTGTTCCACCGAGACCAGCGAGATGCCGGTCTGCACCATGATCTGTTCCCCTTCTCCCGTGCTGAATTCCACGAAGGCACCCACATCCATGTGACCGAACCCGGAAGAGACCATCTCCACATCCCTGAATACATCCTCCTTGACCCATCCGTTGAAGGACCGGAAAGGCTTGCTGAAACGCATGACGAAATGGACAATGTACTCGTTGAAATTGGCTTTCCGCAGGCTCTGCTGGTAGGAGACCCCTTCGATCTCCGTATCCGAGACTTTGCTGATCTGGGTATAGAAGATCTCAAAGCCGTATTCGGAAGGGAACTGGAGATCGACCAGGATCCTTGCACTGTCGCTTTCGGGGAAGGTATACCGCTGGAAGCCGGTCCGCATGGTGGAGGTCAGTTCCGCCTTCACACCGTAATCGTCCAGAAACACGCTGTAATAGCCCGGGGAGGCCTCCTCGTTCGCGTGATGAAACAGGGAGCGGTAACCCCTTTCGGGGTGTTTCTCGGTCCCCGGCCGGGTCTGCAGGTGACCCGTCGTTGGCATGGTGAGGATCCCGGCCATGGTCCAGGAATGGATGTGGCTGAACCCGGCGATGTTGTTGATGGAATAGTCGTATCCGGCTTTCCATCCCAGTTCCTGGTTATCGGGACTCAGCTTGACCATGGAGAACGGCAGGGCCGGTCCCGGGAACATGATCCACCGCGAATCCCGGCTGCCCGTGAGCGGGTCCACATAGTCGATGTATCTTTCCTGGGCCAGCAGGGCGGAGGCACACAGGCAGAGGACCAGGATCACGGCCAGCTTTTTTCTCCGGTCCGGCTCCCGCATGGTTCGTGGATCAGTCATGGCTTTTTTCTTTTTTCATTTTCACCGCTCCTTTGTCCGCGGTAATGGTGTAATATTCGTCCCCGTAACGGACATGGTGGAGGGTCCCCGAAAAATTGGACGGGATGTTCCCGTGCAGCACATGGCCCTGCACGTCCGGGTAGAAACCGAAGAAGCACTTCAGCATCACCTGGGAAATGGAAATCCCCCCGGAAGATTCCCGGTTTCCCCAGCCGCGCTGGGCGATCCGCACGCGGGCATTTTTCCGGTACTTGTTCTCGCCCCACAGTTCGCGGGACTGTGCCCAGCATCCTTCATACGTTACCGGCTCAATGGCGCGGTAAAAATCCAGTGCGCTGTCGGGATACCCCATCCAAACCAGCGCGTCCATGGTCCCCGCCGGCCACCCGTCGAAGGCCCCCAGCGGTCCGTGGTCCGGCCGGTCGGATACACCGGCGGCGATGTCCTTCAGCGACTGGGCCCGCATCCAGCGGTCGGTCAGCAATTCATCGTACACGAACCCGATCATCTCGTTTTTGATCTGTTCCGGCACATCATTGGGGATGTACCGGCCGATGAACATGAAATCCAGGCAATGGCGCACTTCCACCGTACGGCCGTCCGGATAGAGGCTGTTCCACACGCCTTCTCCGGCATACAGGGACAGGATCCGGCTGGTCATGGCGCCGGCCTCGCGCCTCAGGTTGCCGGCCGTGGCGGTATCCCCGGCCTGGTCGTACAGGTCCGCCATTTCCCGCATCATCCAGGCATAGCCCGCATTGAACGAGGGGACGATGTGCTTGTAGGTGGGGACGCACTCCAGCAGGTTCCATTCGTCATCCCCGAAATCGGCCAGTTTGTAGACCTCATCCTCGTTCCCTTCCGAGCCGTACAGGGAGATGTTCTTCCAGTTCATGGCATAGTCATGGAGATGCTCCATCACGGTTTTGTCCCCGATCCGTTCCTGCAGAAAACCGAAATCGCGCGACACGGTCACATAGGAGCGGATCAGCTGGAAGAGGGCCCAGTAGTTGGCCGAATACCCGTTGCCCACGCCTTTGCCGCCGAAATTGTCCTTCCCGTAGTGCAGGGAGGGATCGATCAGGATCCAGGATGCAAGGTGCTCCTTCATCATCACCGGGTCGACCACCGCCCAGAGGGTGGACCATTCGGTAATGTCCCAGAAGAAGGTGATGGAAGCCCCCCATCGCGGTCCCCCCGTCAGGAACACTTTTTCATGCTCCGGCAGGTTGTTGTGCAGGAGGTAAAGCAGGGTAAGGGGACCGGTATAATAGACCTTCCTGGCTTTTTCGTCCGGGGTTTCCAGTACCGGGAAGCATCCCGAGAACAAATCGTTTCCCGGAGTGAACATGGCCTGCCACCGCTCTTCCCAAACCCGGTCCACCGCATGGAACACGGAATCGAAATCCCCCGCCCACCGGTCCAGCCCGCTCCTGACCTTCCGGTCGTCATCCCCCCAGGTCATCACATACCTGAGCGTGAATGCTTCCCCTGACTGCAGCTCTTTTTTCCAGGTGGCCGTGCCGCCGCTGCTTTTCACCTCCAGCGCCACGGGCTCCTGCAGGATCCGGAAGCCGGTCACCGCCTCCGTTTCCGAATCACGGACAATGAGCGTGCCGCCGCTTCCCTCGGCGGTGTATTTTTCAGCCCCCAGGATCGCTGCATCGGAGGGCCACCGGGCTGTTCGGGTGGTGGGGGTTGGTTTCCCGCCGATCAGTTCCACAACCGGTTCGGTGGATTCGTTCTTTGCGGAACCCAGGTGCCTGCGCACGTTTTCCACCTCATCATCCCGGACCGTGGTCGCCCCGTCCAGTTTGGGATAGGGATACCACCATTGCCAGTCACCCCCGTATTTGCTGATAAACCCGATTACATCCAGGTCCAGTTCCAGGGTGCGCACCGAATCCGTTTGATTCGTCACGCTGACCTCCCACATCACCGCATCCGCATCCGGGACCATCTTGACGGTGGAGAACAGCGTCCAGTCGCCCGTCCCCCCTTTCCGGATGGCCTGGTGCGGCAGCCACCGGAACATGGATACCCGGGGCGTTTCCCCGTTGACCCGCAGGGTGCCGGTATGGTATCCGCCGCTGTAGGGAGGCGATACGAACCAGCTGATGGAGGTCATGTCCCGGTTCAGCAGGGCCTGGCCCCGGAAATTCCGTACCGAGGGTTCCATATCGGTCGTATCGGCCGAAACCCAGACACCGCCCACCTGGTCCAGCGGGGGCACGTGCTTCCGGACCGCCTGAGGGTCCGGCCGGTTGCAGGAGATAGCGGGTACCATCATGGCCAGGATCATGTACTTGATTGTTTTCATGCGTCAGGTTTATGTGTCCAGTTGTTGCAGTGCAAATGCATAGGCTCCCAGGGCAATGGCCCTGCTGGCTCCCAGGGCCGACCGTCCCACACCCGTCCGGGGCAGGTCGTCATAGGTGATCTTCCTGCCGCTTCCGGGTACGGTAATCTCACGGGTTTTTCCCCTGACAAACTCCCCGAAGGTATGCTCATCCTCCAGGTTGTATACTTTGTAGGAGAGCCGGGGGAAACTGTTCCCGCGGAAATCCCGGTATTCCCGGTTGATCTCCCGGAACATGGCCGGTGCAAAGAGGTCCCACGCTGCGGTGATCCCGCCCCCGAGCACCACGATGCCGTCGATAAGCGACATGGCATTGGCAATGGAACTTCCCAGTCCCCTCCCGAAGCGGACAAATGCTTCCCGGGCCGCTTCCCGGGCCGCTTCCCCGTTCGCTTTCGCAATCTCATAGATACCGGCTGGCATGGGAGCGCTGTCAAAGGGGATCCCGGACAGTTCGGCATATACGCGCCGGATGGCACGGGTGCTCACACTCTCTTCCGCATTCCAGTCCGGGTGGTACTGGTTCAGGGTGTTGTGGATCTCGGCCCCGGAGGAGCTGTTGCCCACGATCATTTTGTTGTCCAGCACGATCCCCGCCCCGAAGCCGGTTCCCAGGGTAAATCCGATGAGGCTGTCATACCGTTTCAGGCTCCCTGCTTCTTCGAGCCGTTTGTTCAGGTCCGGAAGAAACCCGGCCAGTGCTTCCCCGTATGCAAAAAGATTCCCGTCGTTGTTGATGTATACGGGGATCCCGAAATGATCCTCCAGCATGGGTCCCAGCGCCACCCCGCCCTGAAAGGCCTTGAAGTTGGGAAGGTCCCCGATGATCCCCTTGGGGTAGTCTGCCGGCCCCGGGAAAGCGAAACTGATGGCCGAGGCCTTTCCGGGCAGTTGTTCCGACACCGCTTCAAATCCTTTCACCAGGCTCTCCAGGATCCCCTCCAGGTCATCCGGAGAGGAAGGCTTGTGGATGTCGGGCACGATCTGCTGGTTTCCCCGGATGGCTGAAAAGACCAGGTTGGTGCCCCCCGCATCCAGGGTCATGATGATTCTCGGATCTTTCTGTGTGTTGATGTGCATGGGAGTTTGGCTTTACAGGGGTGGTTGTTCATTTGCAGAAAGGGGGACCGGCTTTGTCCGGATGGCATACCAGGTGGCGAAGGAGACGTAGACCACGCAGATCACCAGCACGAACAAACTGGCGGTCACCCCCAGCGTATCGCTCATCAGTCCCATCAGGGGCGGGATGAATGCCCCGCCTGCCACGGACAGGATGATGAGGCTCGACAGCTCATTGGCATACCGGGGCATCCGGTCGATGATGACGGCGAACAGGATGGGGAAGGTGTTGGAAAAACCGAGCCCGGCCACAAAGATCATGATCCGGGTCACCGCCAGGTTCTCCGAGACGATGATGCCTCCCAGGCCGATGAAGGTCAGGATGATGCTTGCGATCATGAACCGGAGGGTGTTGATCTTCCGCAGCAGCACGCCGCCCAGGAACCTTCCGATCACCAGGGATGCGAAATAGATGGAGATACCCAGGCTCGCCGATTCGATGGAGATCTGGAAGCGCTTCTGCAAAAAGATGGCGATGTTGGAATTCATGCCCACATCGAATCCCACCAGCAGGAATGTGGAGATGATCATCACGGTCACAAAGCGTTTTCTGAACAGGGCCAGCACACTTTTGAAGGTGGCCGGGTCTTTTTCGGGCTCGGTCTCCCGGATGCGTACCGCGTACAGCCAGACAATGGAGATGAGCGAGACGGCGGCATAGATGGGAAAGATCAGTTTCCAGTTCCCCGTGTATCTGGCCAGCGCGGCCGTGATCACAGGTCCCAGCATGGAGGCGATCGCCTTGACGAACTGGGACAGGCTCAGGTTGGCGGCCTGACTGTTTTTGGGAGATACATCCAGCAGCAGCGGATTGGCGGATACCTGCAGGATCGTATTCCCGATGCCCAGCACCATGAAACCGAATACGGCCGTCAGGTAGCTGTAATGCACAAAAGGAAGCATCACGCCCAGTCCCGTGATGGCCATTCCCAGCATCACCGTGAACTTCTTTCCCTTCCGGTCCTGGAAGATGCCGGTGGGGATGCTGACCAGCGCAAACCAGAGAAAGACCATGGTCGGCAGCAGCTGGGCCATGGTATCCGACAGCTGGAAATCATCCCTGACAAACGCGGTGGCCACTCCGACCAGGTCCACGAAGCCCATCACGTAAAAGGACATGAATACGGGCAGGATTACATTGAGCGGTTGTTTTTTTTCCATGGGTTCGTTTGCATATGTTCGGGTTAAGGATGGGTCCTGACAAACGCCTTGACGGTGGCACACTGTTTGCCTTCGGCAGCTCCGTGGGGACGGACGGTGAATGCACCCACCGCAGCGGGAACGATGAAAGTCTCCGCATAATGGACGATGAAAGGCTCGAATGCACCGGCGGGACTCTCAATGATGGCTTCTTCCCCTTCCACCAGGGTCATCACATTCACCCCGCCCCCGGTGTGATGGGGGACCTTCCCGGTGAACCAGTGGCGCCGGGTCTCGATGAATTCCCTTTCGTGGAGCCCGGTCCGCTCCTCCACCCAGCCTTCTCCTTCGGCCATCTTTTCCACGCGGCCCGTCAGGTTTTTACGGGTCCAGTCCGTGGTGCGGTCCCACCGGATATTGTTCACGCCATGATCCAGATGCAGGGGCCGGGGCTTCCCGTTCAGATCGTTCCGTCCCCAGTCGTACAGTTTGAAGGTGAATATATAGGGTGTGGCACTGATCTCCAGCACCATGCCGTTCCGTCCCGAACAGTGCACGGTGCCTGCCGGGATCAGGAAGTGGTCGTGCTTTGCGGCAGGAAAATTTTCCACGTATTTTTCTGGCTCGAAGGGAGTGCCTTCCCTTTCGGCCCTTTTCAGTTCCCTGACCATCCTTTCAGGATCGATCCCTTCTTTGAGCCCCAGGAAAACCGATCCGTCCGGTGCCGCATCCATCAGGTAATAACTCTCGTCCTGGGTGTAGTGCATGCCGAATTTTTCCTGGATGTATTCCGTCAGCGGGTGCACCTGCAGGCTCAGGTTCCCCCCGGCCATGGTATCCAGGAAGTCGAACCGGATGGGGAACTCATCTCCGAAACGGGCATGCACGGGATCCCCGAGCAATGCTTCCGGCCGGTAGAAGACCAGGTTGATGGAAGGGATCTCGAAACGGGTTTCCCCGAATCCCAGCAGGAGACTGTTCTCCTCGGGTATGCAGTTGAAACACCAGGCAAAATTTTCCGTCTCTTCCCGCAGCCCGAACTTTTCTTTCATCCACTGTCCCCCCCAGGGTCCCGGATCAAAGAACGGGACCACGCTGAAGGGTCGCACCGATGCCTGGCGAAGCCCTTCACGGACCGCTTCCCCAGTGGCCATCTTCGGGTTCACGGGATCGTTCGTATCCAGCACATAGTCCCACCGCGCCATGGTTTTTTTCTTCACGCGGTCGCATATGCGCCAGTCCACGAAAAACCCGCGCTTGTACTTCCATTCCGTCTCTTCCTCCAGGTTATGAATGCCCAGGTTGTTCACCTGGTTGTTCCGCATCCGTTGCTGGATCTCCCAGCGTGCCATGTCCGCATACACCAGCAGATCGGGGTCCGTCCATACCAGGTATGCACCCGCACCGAAAATAACGGCCAGGGAACCTGCCAGTTCCTCCGTGCGCTTTCTGGCCCGCTCTGTTTTTCCCGCATCCATCAGATCCTCCATGTTCAGCCGGGTCAGATAGCCAAATACCCGGTCGTCCGTCACATCCGGTTGGGTGATCGCCCTGATCTCCGCCTCCTCCCTGAACAGCTGCGCGGTGTCCATGAGCAATTCCGGTTGCAGCAGCTCCTGCAGCGCCGATCTCAGTGCATCCCCGTGGACCCCTTGGTAGGTCTCCACCACCACCACCTTCCGGTGGTCTCCTTTCTGATCCAGCGCCTGCCTCAGTTCGCGGCCGATGGCTTGCCAGCCGGTCACGCAAGCCTGTTCCATTCCGTGTACGGGGACAAAGGGTGCTTTATTGAATTTCGACGTCAGCTTCATGTTGCTTCACCTGTTTTCTAATACCCTTCATTCTGCACCAGGTTGGGATTGAGGTCCATTTCCCGCTGCGGGATGGGGAACACCGTATGTTGGGGCAGGGGATTGGCCTTGTCCCCTTTGGCACGTTTCACATATTCCGCCAGGTTCCCGGTCCTTGTCAGGTCGAACCACCGGTGGCCCTCGTTGACCGTCTCCAGCCTTTTCTCGTTGAGGACGGCATCGCGGAACTGCCGGTAGGAAAGATTTTCCAGATCGGGGACCACCCCTTCGATCCCGTTCCTGGCACGCAACCTGACCCGGTTGACCGCATCGTAGGCTTCCTGGGTGGGACCGTTATGGAGCTCGTTCAGGGCTTCGGCGTAGATCAGCAAGACTTCTGCATACCGCATGAGGGGAAAGTTCGCGCCCGATTCGCCCGTCTCCGCCGGTCCGTATACATCCTGGTCCCAGTGTTTCCAGATGTGGGGTTCAAACCGGTTCATGCCGAAATAGGAATACTCCTCGAAGAAGGTCACCCCGTACCGGTGATCGCCCTCCTCGAACCGGCCCAGCAAATCCTCCGTGGGAAGGATGATCCCCACGCCTGCCGGAAAGGCATAAATGGAAGGAAGCCCGCTGATCACGATCCGGGTGTTTTCCGATTGCTCTGCAGAAAAGAACTGTACTTCGAAGAGTGATTCTTTCCCGTTCTTGTTGACTTCCCGGAAATTGTCCTGATAATCGTCCCACAGTCCGTACACGCCCAGGTCCATGACATCGCCGGCATATTGTGCGGCCAGCGCCCACTCCCCGGTGGTGAGGTACACCTTTGCCAGCTGGCCCATGGCCGCACCCCGGGTGGCCCGCCCCCTGTTGGCACCCGAATAGCTTCCGGGCAGGATGCCGGCTGCGTCCTCAAGGTCAGCGATGATCTGTCCGTATACGGCATCCTCTCCCGCCCGGGACACCAGGTAAGCATCAATGTCCGATTCCGGTTCGAGCACGAGCGGCACATCCCCGAACAGGCGCACCAGGTTGAAATAACCGAGCGCACGCAGGAATCTGGCCTCACCCAGCAACCGGGCCTTCAGGGTTTCATCCATCTCCACATCCGGGATGCGGAAAATGGCCAGGTTGGCCCGGGTGATCAACCGGTAGGAGGCTCTCCATATTCCCGCCAGGTAGTTGTTGGTGGATTGCAGGGTGTACTGGTCGAACTGCTGGGCGTTCGGATCGTTCCAGGTGGACAGCGCATCGCAGTCATCCGACGCAATGTCCTGGATCAGCCACAGGCTGGACATATACAGGTCCACATCCCCCAGGGCATCATACACCGCGTTGACCGAAGCAATTGCATCACCCTCATTCTGGAAGAAGTTCTCCAGGGTAAGCTGGTTCTTCACTTCAAATTCCAGTGCTTTCTCACAACCGGTCAGCGCCGTGAGCAGGATGAAGGTACGGATGATATTTTTCATGACAGTCTGGTTTTCCGTGGATTAAAAATCAAGATTCAAACCGATGAGCCAGGTCCTGGCCGATGGATATCCCCCGAGGTCATACCCCTGGCGGATATTGGAGGTCCCGAATCGTCCGACCTCCGGATCAAAACCGGTGTAGCCGGTCAGGGTAAGCAGGTTTTTACCGGACACGAAGATCCGTGCACCGTCCAGTCCCATCCGGCTTACCAGTGACCCGGGCAGGTTGTAAGCCAGGGAAACCAGCTGCAACCTGGTATAGGAACCATCCTCCAGGTAACGGTCCGACATATGGAGGTAATCCGCATTCCGGTTCGCCCTGGGATAGATGTTGCTGGGATTTTCCTCCGTCCACCGGTCCAGCATCCCGATGGATGCATTGGAGAGACCGTTCCCGGATTCCAGCTCGAAACGGTTGGAATTCAGGATGTCGTTCCCCTGCACCCCCTGGATATATACACTGAGTTCAAATCCCCTGAATGAAAAGGTGTTGTTGAGGCTCCAGAAGAAATCTGGCTGGGCGTGACCGATGATGGTGCGGTCCTCGCTGTCTATCTTCCCGTCATCGTTCAGGTCCCTGTACTTGAAATCCCCCGGCCTGGCACCGTAAACAGCGGCTTCCTCGGCCTCATCCAGCTGCCAGATGCCGTCGGAAACCCGTCCGTAAAAACTGCCCAGCTCTTCACCTTCTGCGATGATGGACCAGTACCCGATCTTCAGCTTGTAGGTATCGTCACTGATGTAGGTGTCATCGTTGTTGTTGAGGTCCACCACCCTGCTCCGGTTGAAGCTGATGCTGAAATCGGTGTTCCACGAGAGTGCTCCCTCCACGTTCACCGTGTTCAGGGTGAATTCGAATCCTTTGTTCACCATGGTCCCCACATTGATCATGGCCGTGGCGAATCCCGAGGTGTAGGGGACTTCCGCGTAATAGAGCATGTCATAGGTCAGTTTGTTGTAATAATCGGCCACCAGGGAGACCCGTCCCTTCAGGATGGCCAGGTCCAGTCCTACATCCAGCTGCCGGGTGGTTTCCCACTTCAGGTCGTCATTGCCCACCACCGCCTGGGTGTAACCCGTTGCCGGGGTGGCATTGTTAAAATAATAGGTGGTGGCGTTCATGGTGGGGATGTACAGATAATTGGGGATGGCATCGTTCCCGCTTATTCCCAGGCTTGCCCGCAGTTTCATATTATAGATCCAGGTCAGGTTCTCCAGGAATGGTTCGGAACTGATCCTCCAGGCCAGTGCCATGGAGGGAAAATGCGCGAACCTGTTGTTGGGCCCGAATTTGGATGAACCATCCACCCTGTGCGACAGGGTCACAAGGTATTTGCTGTCATAACTGTAATTGACCCGGCCTAGGTAGGAAATGAGCGCCCCGTCCGCGAATCCTGTCATGATGGTCGGCATGTTCTCTGCCTCGGCGATGCCGTAATAGCCGAGACGGTCACTGGGAAAGCCGGTCACCACCTCCACGAATGTGCGTGAATCCATGCGCTGGTAGGTAAAACCCGCAAGGGCATCCAGCTGGTGCACCCCGTTGAAGTTCCCGCTGTAATTCAGGATATTTTCATTGAGGAAGCTGGTGTTGCCCGTGAACAGGAACCTGGCCTGTCCCGCATTGAATGAGCCCGAATAGGTGTAAGAGGGATTATAGTAATCCTGGGTATTGAAGAGCTGGTCCAGTCCGACCGACACTTTCAGATCCAGTCCCCGGACAATCGTATAACTGGCAAAGGCGTGACCGATGAACTTGAACATGTTGTCGATGGCCTTCACGTCGCGGGTCACGGCCACCGGGTTATCCAGCCACGCGTCCGCGTAGGGGTCCCTCAGGGTATACTGTCCCGTGGAATCGCGGATGGGAAGCACCGGGCTCATGGTCAGCGATGTATTCACCACCCCGGGGAAGAAGCCCGCCTGGGTGGATGTCCCGATCACGTTGGCATGGGTCCGGTTCAGCGAGACGCTGGTCCCCACTTTCAGTCTGTCGCTGATGGTATGGTCCAGGTTGACCCGGAAGGAGTACCGGTTGAAATCCGAACCGATGATGACCCCTTCCTGCCTGAAGTAGTTGCCGGTGATCGCATACCGGGTCCGGTCGTTTCCACCCGAGGCGGACAGCTGGTAGTTCTGGGTGACAGCCTCCCTGTAGATCTCATCCTGCCAGTCGGTGCCCTCCCCGAGCGATTCCGGGTTTGGAAATTCAGGGGTGTAATTCTGGCCCCTGTCATTCGCCGCGTTCTGTCCCGCTTCATCAAACAGTATGGCATACTGCGTGGCATTCATCACCTCGATCCGCCGGGTGATCTGCTGCATGCCCACATAGGACTCGAAACTTACCCTGTCGGATCCGCTGCTCCCCCTTTTGGTGGTGATCAGCACCACCCCGTTGGCCCCTTTGGCCCCGTATATGGAAGTGGCGGAGGCATCCTTCAGGATTTCAATGGATTCAATGTCATTGGGATTCAGGGAGCTCAATGCATTGATGGACGGGGCACTGAGGAATGTCATGTTTTCACTGGCATTGATCTGCATGCCGTCGATCACATAGAGGGGCTGGTTCCCTGCATAAATGGAGTTGTTCCCCCGGACCCTGAAAAGGGTGGAGCCACCCGGCTGGGCGGAAACCTGCACCACCTGCACCCCGGCAACCCTCCCCTGGAGGGATTGATCCAGGGAGGTGACGGGGTTCTTCCGGATCTCTTCCACCCTGACCGACCCGACCGATCCGGTCAGGTCGCTTTTCTTGATCGTGCCGTATCCGATGGCCACCACCTCTTCCAGGCCGATGACATCTTCCTCCATGATCACATCCACGGTGCCCTGGCTGCCTATCTCCTTCTCCACACTCTTCATGCCCACGAAGGAAAACACCAGGCGGGCGGCACCGGGAGCGACCCGGATGGAGTAATTTCCCTCCCCGTCGGTGATGGTCCCGTTCCGGGTTCCTTTCTCAATGACACTGACTCCCGGGATCCCGGTGTTTTCATATGCATCCACAACGGTACCGGTAATGGTACGCTGCTCCTGGGCATGCATGATCGTGCCGCCGCCCTGGATCATCCCGGCACCGAGAAGGATCGAGAGGGTCAGGTTTTTCAATTGTATCATCGGTATGCTCATGGTGTTTGGTTTGATCGTTTTTACCGAAAGCATGTTTTAAGCAAAGGGAGGACCTGTAAGCCGCCGGCGGACCTCACCCGGCAGAAATAGATCCCGGGGGACAGCTCCTTCATGTCCATTTCCACCATCCGGGCTCCGGGTGTGGAACAGATGATTTGTGTTTCTATACGTTTGATACCGCGGATGTCGGTGATTTCGACGGCGACCGTTCCCGCCTGGTGAATCCCGAACCGGAGCGTCACATGGTCCGTCAGGGGATTGGGAAAAGCGCTCAGGGAGTGATCTTCCGGCTCCGGGGATCCTTCCTGTCCCGGCTGCCCTTCCGCACTGTTGGGCCAGAACGCATAATCCAGGTTCATGTAAGGAATGCGGATAAAGCGGGGCCGGTACAGTTCCACATTATCGAAAATGGACCAGAAATCCCCGTTCACATTGTAAGAGACCAGCATCTCCCCGTCCCTGTCAAACTGGGGATGCACATAGGCATTGTATGTAAATGTTTCATCCGCGGTCTCGGGGGTCGTGTACAGCAGCCGCTTGTTCGACCAGGGACCCGTGGGTGCGGGGGCGGTGAAGGAGAATATTTTCGGGGATAACCAGATATCCTGGGTCAGCAGGATGTATTTTCCCCGGTATGTGGAAACGCTGTATTGCTGGGAAACCTGGAAGGAATGGATACGGACAGACAGGGAGGGGTCGGGGGACCAGCCGGATCCGTCATAGAACTCCCACGCCTGGTCTTTGACAGTCCCGTTCAGCGCCCTGGCCACATGCGGGTAGGGGATGTTATGCTCCGGATCGCTTTTCCGGCCGTAAATATAGGTATGGACTGTGTCAACCAGGACCCGGTCGCCGTACAGCACCTGATTCACGGCATGTGCGCGGACCGGTCCGGCATGCAGGAATTCCAGCGAAGGATAGGAGAACAGCGCCATGTCGTTTCCGGCGTGTTCGAAATTGAACCCCGGTGTGCCTCTGTCCGCCTCCCTGAATTTGGCCACGAAGATCCGCAGGGTATCGTCTTCCACCAGGCCGTGTTCGGGCCAGTACCAGGTGGAATCGGGATGCAGGGTGGGGATGAAATCGGCCGGATCGGAGGAGGTCCCACCATGCAGCGTGCGGAGCTGGTCACCCTCCTGGATCACCGCACTGTTGCGGATCATCCTGGCGCCGGACTGGATGGAGCTGTCCGGGTTCACCTCCCCCAGGAAGGTGTCGCCGAACAGCCAGAGGGTCCTGCCATCGGGCAGCGCAATGGAGAAGGTCGCATCCGCGGCGATCCACCCCCCGATGTCTCTCCGGAACTGATTGTTGAATGCGGTATCCGGCTCCGCAGCCATGGAAGGCTGAAGCAAACAGGTCATGCTGCCGTATAAAAACAACCTTCTCATCGGATCTGCGTGTTTTTATCTTTTTTTCCCGCCGGCCGGAAAAACAGGATGAGTCCCCCGACAATAAAAGGAATACTCAGCAGGTGTCCCATGTTCAGGGACAGGTCCGTTTCCACATCGGATTGTTTCGCCTTGAAGAATTCCAGCAAAAACCTGGCGCTGTACACCAGGATCAGCACCAGTCCCAGCATGGCTCCGGGCTTCTCCCTTCCCGCAATTCTTTTGTACCAGTCAAACGAGACAATAAAAATAACCAGGTAGGCAATGGCTTCATAGAGCTGGACCGGATGGCGGGGAACATGGTCGGTCCGCATGAACACAAAAGCCCAGGAAGCGCCGGAGGGCGTTCCCAGGATCTCGGAATTGAACAGGTTCCCCAGGCGGACGAAAAAGCCGATGAGGGGACCGAAAAGGGCCACGCGGTCGATCATCCAGACCACGGGGGTCTTCGTCCGCCAGGCATTGATCACGATCCCCAGGATGATCCCCAGGGCGGAACCGTGGCCCGACATACCCCTGTAACCCACGAACCTGGCATTTTCACCCAGCACGCCCCTCCAGGGTTTGATGATGTCCCAGGGATATTTCAGGTAATATGCAGGTTCATATGCCAGGCAGTGCATCAGTCGCCCCCCCAGGAAGAGTCCCCCGATCACAAACAGCGCATAGGAGGGGAGGGGATCTTTCGATCTTCCTTCGCGGTCATAGATATAGCCCACCATGCGGTAGCTGATGTAGAAGCTGGCCACAAGGAACAGGGAGTACCACCGGATCGCGAAGGATCCGATCCTGAAGATGACAGGATCCACATTCCATGTGATGTATGCCAGTTCCACACGATATGTAGTGATCAGGTTTTCAGATTGCGTGAAGTGCGAACCGTCAGTGTTTCACGAATTTCCTGGTGATTGTCTCCCCGCCCGTTTCAAGCCGGAGCACATAGGTCCCCGGGGCCAGGTCCACCACATCCAGGGTGGTGTGCGCACCGGTAATCTGTCCGGAGCGTACCTGTTTTCCCCTCAGATCATAGATCATCATATCCACCGTCCGGTCCATTGCACCGGACAGCCCGATGTTCAGGTATCCGTAGGAGGGATTGGGATAGAGGGAAAGGGCAGCTTCCGTCAGGTATTCATTCACATTGACGCCCGGACTGATGGTAATGGGAAGCGGATCGGTGAGGGTCAGGGGATCATAGGGCATCCGGCCCCAGTAATCCACGTCACCCGCCGCATACTGCAGGAAGAATTCCCCCAGCTTGTCGTCCGTCAGGATGTTCACTGTGAAGTAAAGGCTGTCGAAGAACGCCATGTCCACGGGTTCGCTGGTCACGGCACCCCACCAGTAATACCCTTCGGGCGGTGCGGCAGAGGAATCATTCAGCATGGTGGTCTGCGTTTCATCATATTGCAGCACGTACTGTCCGCCGTGTTCCCCGGTCGGTTTAACCCATCCTCCCATTCCGTCCGGCAGGGAGTCAGCCGCCACCACGGTGACCCCGATGTCGTCCGTGATGGTCCATCCTTCCGGAAGCAGCACACTGAACAGGCCGCCCTTGGTCAGTGAACCGTCCTCATAGGTCCAGTCATTGGACTCATCATCATCCTCGGTCATCACGATATTCACATCAAACGAACTGTTCTTGGTACCTTCGGTGGGCTGATCCACCACTTTGAATTCATAGCACCCGAACACGAGCAGGAGTGCAAACAGGGCCATCAGCAGCCAGCCTTCCCTTTTCCGGAAAAGTTTCTTAAGCGTAAATTTTTGTTTCATAGTCATAAATTAAGGTGAGACAAATATGTTCAAACATATGAACAAAACGGAAAAAAAGCAATATATAATTTGCATATATATAACAATGTTATATATTTGTACCCATGATATCGAATGATCTTTTAAAAGGTACCCTGCGTACGATCGTACTGAAGCTGTTGGCCGACAACGGACGCATGTACGGCTATGAGATTACCAAAAAGGTGGAAGAGCTCTCCACCGGTAAGATCAGGCTCACATTCGGGGCGCTCTACCCGGTTTTACATAAACTGGAGGCGGACGGACACATCACCACCGAAACGGAATACATCGGCAGGCGGGTCCGGAAGTACTACTCTCTGACCGAGGTTGGCAGGTCAGGGGCACAGCAGAAGCTGGATGAATTTTTTGATTTTGTGAATACCCTGACCTATGTGCTCAAACCGTCGCCTGCCTGACAATGATCGGAGCGACCATTGACGACAACCTCGAACGGATCAGGAGCGATCTGGCCGGCCGCGGGCTGACCTGCCAGAGGCTCCTGGATGACGTGCTGGACCATGTATGCTGCATGGTGGAGGAGAAGATGCATGCCGGGGAGGATTTCGAATCCTCCTACGGGGCGGTCCTCGATTCCATCGGCGAAAACAGGCTTCCCGAGCTCCAGCACCAGACTTTGCTTAACCTGGATAAAAAATTTCAACGCATGAAAAATTTCACGTATATCTTCGGACTTTCCTCCGCGCTGGTCACCCTACTCGGCGCTTTCTTCAAACGGATGCACTGGCCGGGTGCCGGTATATTGCTTACCGTGGGCATTGTACTGATCGTCCTGGTGTTCCTGCCGCTGTATTTCGTCACCAATTACCGGGAGCAGGCAGAGAAAAAGAACCCTGTATACCCTGTGGTGGGCTATCTGACCCTGGCCCTGCTGCTGGCCGGCGCACTGTTCAAGATCATGCACTGGCCCGGGGCCGGTAGCATGGTCCTGCTGGGAACCGGGTTCCTGATTGTGGGTTTCGTTCCCCTCTACGTGGTCAATGCTTTCCGGCGGGCGGGAAAACAGAAGGTCGCCCTGCCCTATGTGGTGATGCTGCTGGTGGGGATCGCCATCATCACGCTCTTTGCCAATGTGAACATGTCCAAAACGTCCCTGGAGCTCTACCGGGAGGAGGCCGTCCAGAATGAAGCCAGCGTGCAGCAGGTGCGGGAGCGGACCGCCGCGTTGCTGGAACTGGCCGGTGACAGTGTAACGGCGGACCGGCAGGGATCCATTGCGCGGATCCACGAACAGGCCAGGTCATTGCAGGTCCGCATAGAGGCCATGCAGGATGAGATGATCTCCCTTGTGGGGGAGCCGGGGGCCTTTATCGGGGATGTACAGGCCATCGACAACCGCAGGGCCGGTGACCAGGTGATCAGCAAGGACGGAGCCGGCAGGGAATTTGACCTGGAAGCTAACATATTCAGGGAGATGCTGGAGGAGATGATCGATGATCCGGTGGTCCGGGGCCAGATCGGGGACCACCTGGAATTCACCGGGAAAATCTGGAAAATCGAATACGGGGCAGGTCATGTGCTGAACGAACCGCTGGTAAAGAATTACTACAAACTGAGTGATGCCGCCAAGGGGATCGCACTGGCTGAATACGTGGCCATCCGGAATCTGCTGGGGAACTGAAAAGAAGGAGGCAGGGAAGAAAAGAAGGAGGCAGGGGAAAAAAAGGGGCCCTGTGAAGCCCCTTTTTTAAACTAACCACTTAAACCTAAAAAAGAAATTTTACTGAATCACCCGTTGGTGTAAAAGGACGTAAGATTTGTTTTCATTGAAAATATAGCATATTACATGCCAAAATATATAAGCTTTGGGCAATCAAGAACATACAATAAACCGGATGCGCTGAGCGGCAAAAAAAAGTGAACGGAAGCGGGACAGCAGTGTCCGTTTCCGTTCAATTTCAGGCAGGCCCGTTCCGGCAGGCCCGCGCATTTTCAGTTTCTTTTGTTCTCCCGCTTCCAGACGGTCGACCTGCCCAGAGCCCGGATCCCCATCACATACCCTTTCAGATACAGGGTGTTGTAATTGCCGTTCTCAAACCAGGCGAAACAATCATACGTTTTTCCGTTATCCGGATCATAGATGCTTCCGTCGACCCATTGCTTCTTTTTCGAACTGTATTTAAAGTTCTTCACCAGGGGCAATCCCATGATAGGCCTTTTGGCCAGTTTGGGATCGGGATTCTCATCATCAACCTTGGGCTTCCCGTTTTCAAAGGGCTCATCCAGCCAGACAATCTTTCCGTGGAACTTTCCGTCCGGGGACTTGTAGATCTCCACCTGTGAGGTCCCTTCCTCGGTGAGCCATACGCCGAGGATCCTGTCCGATTGTGCATAGAGGAACAGGGGCAGGAACAGAATGGCGGTGATGGATACCAGATACTTTTTCATGTTGTGCTGTGTTGGTTCGTGCGGAAAAATAGTGATTAAAGTGACACCTTACAACGATGCAGGGTCAAATTCTTACATATTCCGTATAGGTATGGGCATATTCATTTTTTCCCCCCGCCTCCACCGTTTCCGTATATACGGCTTTCCAGTGACTGAAATCGATCTGCGGGAAGAAGGTATCTCCCTCGAATTCCCGGTGCACCCTGGTCAGGTACAGTTTCCCCGCCAGGGGCAGGAAGCGGGCATACACCATGCCTCCTCCGATCACAAAACACTCCTTCCTGTTACCGGCAAGCGCCAGCGCCTCCTCGACGGAACGGGCTGTCTCGCAACCTTCGAATTTTTCACAGGGTCTGTCCGTGAGTACGATATGGCGGCGGTCGGGCAGGGGTCCCCCGGGCAGAGAATGAAATGTATTTCTCCCCATGATCAGGGTATGTCCCGTGGTGAGTCTTTTGAACCTCTTGAGATCGTCCGGCAGGTGCCAGAGCAGCCGGTTGTCCTTTCCGATGGCATGGTTTTCCGCAACGGCCACGATGATGGAGATGTTTTTATGGATCATACCGAGATGGCACCTTTGATATGGGGGTGGGGATCATAATCCTCCACCTGAAAGTCTTCATATATAAAATCGAAAACGGAACGGACTTCCGGATTCAGGGTCACCCGGGGCAGCGGTCTGGGATCCCGGCTGAGCTGCAGTTTCACCTGGTCCGTGTGATTGAGATAGATGTGTGCATCCCCCAGGGTATGAATGAACTCGCCGGGCTGCAGTCCCGTCACCCGGGCCATCATCATCAGCAGAAAAGCATAAGATGCGATGTTGAACGGAACACCCAGGAAGATATCCGCACTCCGCTGATACAGCTGACAGGAGAGTTTTCCACCGGCCACATAGAACTGGAAGAGGATGTGACAGGGAGGCAGGGCCATCCGGTCCAGTTCTCCCACATTCCATGCACTGATGACATGTCTCCTGGAGTCCGGGTCATTCCGGATGGAATCAATCACCATGGCCACCTGGTCAATGGTGGTACCGTCGGCCGCAGGCCAGCTGCGCCACTGGTAACCGTAGATATGGCCCAGTTCACCGTTCTCGTCCGCCCAGTCGTCCCAGATCCTGACCCCGTGGTCGTTCAGGTACCGGATGTTGGTATCCCCCCTCAGGAACCAGAGCAGTTCGTACAGGATCGACCGGACATGCAGTTTTTTGGTGGTCAGCAACGGAAATCCTTCGGCCAGGTCGAACCGCATCTGGTATCCGAAAATACTGAGGGTTCCCGTCCCCGTGCGGTCCTCCTTCCTGTGTCCATGCTTCAGCACATGATCAAGCAGATCAAGATATTGCTTCATTTTCCCTTCGCTTCGTGGGAGGTAAAAGTAGCGATTCGCCCAGGAAATCAAAAGGAAAAAATATCAACATTCCCATCATCAATAAATTATTATATTTACACGAACTGTTAATTACCCGGAAGGGATGGCACCGATATGAAATCCTGGTTCACGCCACGTACCCTGCTTGTGATAGCCGGTATCGCTGTGCTTGTTTTCCTGGTATGGCGGTTTTCGAACATTGTGGCCTACCTGCTGATCGCCTCCGTCCTTTCCCTGATCGGGCGCCCCCTGGTGCACCTGCTCGGACGCATCAGGATCGGGAAGTGGCAAATCCCCGTGACCCTGAGGGCCATGGTCACGTTGATCGTGATCTGGGTAGCCATCTTCAGTTTCTTCAGGCTTTTTATACCCCTGGTGGCCAGCGAGGCCCAGGAACTTTCCAAAGTGGATACCAATAAGATCTTCCAGCAGCTGGAAGGGCCCATCGAGCGTGTGGAAATATGGTACAGCGAACTGAACCTGGGTGAAGATAACCAGGAATCGCTGAGGCAGCTGTTGCAGAATCGCCTGAGGGAAGTACTGAGCATCAATGTGATCACAGACCTTGTTGGGAGCGTTGCCTCCATCCTGGGGAATATTGCCTGGGCCATTTTTGCCATCTCTTTCATTACCTTTTTCGTGCTCAGGGAGGAGCGCCTGTTACTGGGTTACGTGATTACCCTGCTGCCGAAGGAAAAGGAATCGGCCTTCCGGCATGCCATCACCTCCATCATCCATCTGCTCCGCAGGTATTTCGTCGGCATCGCATTGCAGATGACAGGGATCATGACGCTGGTCACCCTGGGCATGACCATTGTGGGTGTGGGATTCAGGCACGGACTGGTGATCGGATTGATGGCCGCCGTGCTCAATATCATCCCCTACCTGGGCCCCTGGATCGGAGCGGCGCTGGGGATCCTGCTGGGAGCGGCATCCCACCTTGATCTGGATTTTACCACCCAGCTGCTGCCATTGATGGGGTATATGTTCATTGTATTCGTCATTACCCAGCTTACGGACAACATGGTATTCCAACCGTTCATTTTCGGGACCAGCGTCTATGCCCATCCCATTGAGATCTTTATCGTGATCATGATGGCCGGCAGCCTGGCCGGAATTGTGGGAATGATCCTGGCCATCCCCACCTATACGGTGATCCGGGTTTTTGCCAAGGAATTTTTTAATAACTTTAGGGTGGTCCAGAAGCTGACCGAGAAGATATGACCCTCAAAAAAATGTTTGCCGCCTGGCTCGTTGCCTGCCTGTTCGTTCCGGTGATCACCGGACAGGAAGCCGTCCCCCCCCCCGATTCCACCCGGTTCTCATCCGGTCCCATGGAGCTGTTCGCCACCCCGTCCGATGTGGATTCGGCAGGCCAGGAGCTGGCAATCCCCAATGTGTTCACTCCCAACGGGGACGGGGTCAATGATTATTTCGAGGTGGATACCGACGGGACCACGGTGTATACTTTCAGGATATTTACACGCAGCGGTACCCAGATCTTCTATTCCAGGTCGCCACGCATATACTGGAACGGGAAGAACAGCAGCGGAACGGATGTGAAAGCCGGTATCTATTATTATGTGATCGAGGAGACCGGGACCCCGGAGCCTTTTGAAAAGGCAGGCTTTATCCACCTGTTCCGTTAGGTGGTCTTTTCCTTACAAGTACGATCTTCTTAACCACCCATGCGAACAGCAGGGTGGTGAAAAAGCTGAAGGAGCCGTAAACCACGGGCACCAGTGCCATATCCCGGCTGTTCAACAGGCTTGTGGCCACGAAAATCGCCAGTGCCGAATTCTGTAGTCCCACCTCAATGGTGATCGTGAACTGGTTGACCTTGACCAGTCCCAGTACCATGGCTACGAGCAATCCGGCCAGCATGGCCATGATGTTGAGCAGGAGCGCATAGGGGAAAATGCTGATGGAATCTTTGATGGTGGCCAGCCCGGTCCCCTGGTCAATGAAGATCACCCCGGTAAAGATCAGCAGCAAAAGCAGGGGGAGGATGATGCGCAGGGGTTGTTCCAGTCTGTCCGCAAATCCGGGTCTCCTTTTCCTGATCCGGGTGCCCAGGTATGCCGGCACCAGGGTGATCAAAAAGACCTTCATCACGGTCTCCCACACCGGAAGGTGGATCTCCGCTTCCTGGTGAATGAAATGGTTCAGCGCCAGGGTCACAATGACGGGTATGGTTACCAGCGTGATCAGGCTGTTGATGGCCGTTATGGAGATGGAGAGGGCCACATTCCCCCTGAGGATATAGGTGACCAGGTTGGAGGTGGCACCCCCCGGGCAGGCGGCGATAAGTATCAGTCCCACTTTAAACACCGGATCCAGATCGGTGGTACGGGCAATGAGGAACGCGATCACCGGCAGCAGGATCATCTGGCAGCATATGCCTGTGATCACCGCTCTGGGCTGGACAAAGATATTCCTGAAATCCCTGTCAGTCAGCGACAGTCCCATTCCCAGCGTAATAATGGCGAGTGTGACGGGGAGGAAATAGTCAGAGAAGAGCGACTGCATGCAGGATACGGATTACGGATCGAATTTAAATAAAATTAAGTGATCAGCAACCTGTATTATTTAAACTGATTATAAATAATAAATATCCATGCAGCTTTTAATCAGTAATTTTTGGGCTTGTTGCTAATTTTCACCAATAAATTTAAATTAGCGTAATCACCCTGCAGCCTTTGTATATACGAATCTGAATTATTCATGAGAAACCTCACCAGTCCGTTCTCCACCCTGTTCATGCTGGCTATATCGGTTTTGATGATCAGTCCGCTTTCCGGGCAGAACGGGGACCCTGACCCGGATCATCCGGCGGAGGGATTGATGCGCGGAGAAAGGCTTTTCTACGGATTGATCGATGGCAAATTCGGGTCGAACGCATGCGCGGAGTGTCACAACACGATGGAAGCAGATACCTTCAACTGGAATCCCAGTGCCTGGGAGATTGCCCACAAGTACAAGACAAGGAGCATCGGGGAGTTCCGGGAGGCGGTCCTCAATCCCACCGGCCGGACCATGTCCGCCATGCACGGGACCTTCGGCCTGAACGAAAGCGATGTGACAATGATCAAGCTGTACCTGGATGTTTTCGAGGAAGAAGGGATGATCAAAAAGAAGCCCGTGATCAACAAAATATTCCTGTTCCTGCTGCTGGGAGCGGTCCTCACCTGGATCGTGCTGGATATCTTTTTTCTGAAAAGGGTGAAAAGAAGGTACATCCTGGGGATCCTTTTTCTGGCGGCGCTGGGATGGCAGGTCAAGCTGCTGTATGAAGCGGGGACGGCCCTGGGGAGACAGGAAGGTTATGAGCCCGACCAGCCCGTTAAGTTCTCGCATGCCGTGCACGTGGCCGGCAACGGGATCGATTGCCGGTACTGCCACACCACCGTGGAGCACTCCAAATCTGCAGGGATCCCCGGTGTGCAGGTGTGCTGGAACTGTCATGCCATCGTGAGGGAAGGGACACATTCCGGAAGGCACCAGATCCAGATGGTGGTGGAGGCCCGGGAGGGTGGCAGACCCATTGAGTGGATCCGGGTTCACAACCTGCAGGACCACGTGTTCTTCAGTCACGCACAGCATGTAAAGGTCGCAGGGATCGACTGTGCCTCCTGTCACGGTGCCATTGAAAAAATGGACCGTGTGCGGCAAGTGTCCGACCTGAGCATGGGTTGGTGCATCAACTGTCACCGCGACACCGAGGTACAGGCTTTTGATCAGGCCTTTTATGCGGTATATGAAGCGACGCATAAAAAATTGAAAAACGGGGAGATCGACCGGGTCACCGCGGATATGACCGGCGGTACCGAGTGCTCCAGGTGTCATTATTAAACCCTCTGTAATCCATGGAAAAACACTGGAGAAGCATTGAAGAATTTCATGGCGGAAAAGATCCCGGACCGGAAACGGAAGCCGGCCAGGAACACCGGAATGCTGTGCTGGACCTGCTGGATAGCCGTGCCGTTGATTCACCGGCCACCAGGAGGGATTTTCTGAAACTTTTCGGTTTCAGCATAGCCACCGCCACCGTGGTGAGCAGTTGCGAAAAGCCGGTCCAGAAGGCAATTCCCTACCTGATCAGGCCCGAGGAAGTCACCCCCGGCCAGGCCAGCTATTATGCATCCACCTTTTACGACGGCTCGGAATATTGCAGTGTCCTGGTGAAGGTAAGGGACGGCCGGCCCATCAAGATCGAAGGGAACCACCGGTCGCCCGTCTCCCACGGGGGAACCAGTGCAAGGGTGCAGGCATCGGTGCTTAATCTTTATGACGAAGCCAGGTACAGGGATCCCATGATCAGCAGGGAGCCCGTTTCCTGGGAAGAAACGGACCGGCTGGTGAGGGAAAAACTGTCATCGGGCAGGCGGACGGTCCTGGTCACACCCACCGTCATCAGTCCCTCCACCCGGGAGGCCATCGGGTTGTTCCTGAAGGCGTATCCGGGAGCGGAATGGATCCAGTACGATGAGACACCGGCTTCCGGGATCCGGGAGGCACACCGGATCCTGTTTGGCCGGTCCCTGATTCCGGGCTTTCATTTTGACACTGCCGATTACATCCTTTCGCTGGATGCGGATTTTTTGGGGACCTGGCTCGCGCCGGTGGAGTTTACCAGGGATTATGCCTCCACCAGGGAAGTAAGCAGCACGCGCCCGCGGATGTCCAGGCACGTGCAGGTGGAATCCGGGTTTTCCGTGACGGGTACCAGCGCCGATATCCGTCTCCCGGTCACTCCCCGCGAATCCCAGCTGATGCTGGCAGCCATTTACAACCGCGTGGCAGATGCCACAGGCTACCCTTCCCTGCTCGCTCCGCCCCCCGTTCACGATGTGGAGGCTATGACGGCCGGGCTGCTGGAACACCGGGGACGCTCCCTGGTGGTCAGCGGGTCCAACGATCCCGATGTTCAGGTGCTGGTGGGGGGATTGAACTACATGCTGGGCAATTACGGGCAAACGCTGGACCTGGACAGGTGCATCATGCTCAAACAGGGGGATGATGCGAAATTTGTCGATTTCGTGGCTTCCCTGGAAAATGGGGAAGTGGACAACCTTGTGCTGGTGAATGTGAACCCGCTTTACAGTCTCGGGGGATTCGACGCACTGGGGAAAGCCGGGTTTACGGTATATGCGGGGACTGCCATGAATGAGACCGCAGAGGCATGCCGGGTGGTCTGTCCGGATCACCATTACCTGGAGGCATGGGGCGATGCGGAGCCGGTCACCGCCTCCTACAGCCTCCAGCAACCCTGCATCCGTCCCATTTTCAATACCAGGGCGTTCCAGGATTCGCTCCTGGCGTGGGCAGGGGAGACACAGTCCTACGGGGATCTGCTCAGATCCTGGTGGAAGGAGAACCTCGCCCCCTCCGCACCGGAAGGATTTGAGGCGTGGTGGAAGCATACCCTGCAGCAGGGTTACCTGGAAAAGGAGCCTGGTCACCCTGTTCTGGAATATACTCCGCCCCGGGTGGCGCTGGAGCCTGCCGAATCCGGACTGTCCCTCATCCTCTACCAGCCGGTGTCGCTGAATGACGGCCGTTATGCCAACAATCCGTGGCTTCAGGAGCTGCCCGATCCTGTTTCCAAAGTGTGCTGGGACAATTACCTGGCGGTATCCCCTGCGGATGCGGAGGAAAAGGGGCTCAGGGACGAAATGGTAGTCACGCTGGACGGCATCGCGGTCCCGGTGCTCGTTCAACCGGGCCAGGCCAGGGGAACGGTCTCCCTGGCACTCGGATACGGACGCACCCGGGCGGGAAAGGTAGGCGATCATCTGGGGATCAACGGATTCAGGTGGATCACCCGCAGGAACGGTCACCGCTGTTATGTGAATGACCGGATCCGGATGGAGGCAACCGGAGAGACCTATCCGCTGGCCCGCACACAGACACACCATACCATGGAGGGACGGCCCATTGTGCGGGAGACCACCCTGGAGGAGTACAGGAAGGATCCCTGTGCGGGGAATCACTTTCACGTGGAAACGGAAGCGCATCACCAGACCCTGTATCCCGGTGTAAAATTTGACGGTTTCCACTGGGGCCTGGTGGTCGATTTGAATAAATGCACCGGGTGCAACAACTGCATTGTGGCCTGCACGGCCGAGAACAATGTGGCCACGGTGGGAAAGGAGGAGGTCAGGAACCGGAGGATCATGCACTGGATCCGCATCGACAGGTATTACAGCGGGGAACCGGGGAACCCGCAGGTGCTCCACCAGCCCGTTATTTGCCAGCACTGTGACAATGCACCCTGCGAAAATGTGTGCCCGGTAAGCGCCACCATGCACAGCAACGAGGGACTGAACCAGGTGGCCTATGCCCGGTGTATCGGGACCAAGTACTGCATTAACAACTGTCCCTACCGCGTACGCCGTTTCAACTGGTTCAAATATGTGAAGAACGACCGGTTCGATTTTAACCAGAACAGCGACCTTTCCAGGCTGGCCCTGAACCCGGATGTGACGGTGCGGGAAAGGGGCGTGATAGAAAAATGCTCATTCTGTGTACAGCGCATCCAGGAAAAGAAGATGGAGGCCAAACTGGAAAACCGGGCATTGACCGACGGAGAGGTCCAACCTGCCTGTGTGCAGTCCTGTCCTGCCGGAGCCCTGGTGTTCGGGAACCTGAACGATGAGGGATCTGAGGTGAGTCGCCTGAAAAAGCAGGAGCGGAATTACCACCTGCTGGAAGAGCTGCACACACTTCCCTCGGTGGGTTACCTCACCCGGGTAAGGAATTCCCCTCCGGGCTCTCCCGGGAACCACGAGGAACAAAATGAACACAACGGCTGATTATGGAGAATAAAATACGCATCCATGTATAACACCGAGATCAGAGGACCCCTGATCCTGGGGAACAAATCCCTTGGGCAGATCACAGACGATATCACCTCGCCCCTGTATGCCCGGCCCAAATTCTGGTGGCTGGCGGGACTCGGCATCAGCTCGCTCATGATGCTCCTGGGCTTCTGGGCCATTTACGTGACCATTTCCACCGGGATCGGTACCTGGGGTGTGAACAATACGGTGGGATGGGGATGGGCGATCATCAATTTTGTATGGTGGATCGGGATCGGTCACGCGGGTACCGCTTTCTCCATCTTCCTGTTGATCCTCAGGCAGGAATGGCGTTCTTCCATCAACCGGGCTGCGGAGGCGATGACCGTGGTGGCGGTTGGATGCGCAGCCCTGTTTCCGGCCCTGCACATGGGCCGGATCTGGAATGCATTTTTTATCCTTCCCTATCCCAATACCCGGGGGCCGCTCTGGGTCAATTACAACTCCCCGCTGTTCTGGGACTTCATCGCCATCTCAGCCTACCTGCTCATCTCCGCCTCCTTCTGGTACCTGGGGATGATCCCGGATTTCGCCACCATCCGCGACCATGCCAAATCGAAAGTGCGGAAGGGCGTATACGGATGGCTGGCCATGGGATGGAGGGGTTCGGTGGGGGAATGGAAAAGGTATGAGGGGCTCAGCTATATCCTGGGGGGCATCGCCGCCGTCCTGGTGGTCTCCGTCCATTCCATCGTCTCCACGGACTTTGCCGTCTCTGTGGAACCGGGTTGGCATACCACCATCTTTCCGCCTTATTTTGTGGTGGGAGCCATCTTTTCAGGATTTGCCATGGTTATGACCCTGATGATCCTGCTGCGTAAGATCTATAAGCTGGAGGACTATATAACGGACCGGCACATGCAGAATGTGGCAAAGATCCTGATCTTCGTTTCACTGATCATGGGCACCGCCTACCTGACCGAAATATTTCTGGCATGGTATTCGGGAAACCGGTATGAGATCTTCACCTTTTTCCACAACCGGATCACGGGAGAATTCACCGTGCAATTCTGGATCATGTTCGTCTGTAATGCCATCATCCCCCAGCTCATGTGGTTCAAAAAGATCCGGAGCAATGTCCTGATCCTTTTTATCATCTCCATCCTGATCAACGTGGGAATGTGGTTCGAACGGTTCAACATCGTGATCACCTCCCTGGCAAAGGATTACCTGCCCTCGGCCTGGGCCAGCTATTCGCCCACCTTCGTGGAGATCTCCGTATACCTGGGGACCCTGGGTATTTTCATCTTCGGCGTACTGCTGTTTTTCAAGTACATACCGATGATCGCCATCAGCGAGGTCAAGGCGGTGAATAAATACCAGATCGAAAATCGAAAGTCAAAAGGTGAAAGTAAAAAAAATTAATGTTATGGGTTCAGCATATATACTGGGGGTGTATGCGCAGGAGGAGTCCCTGCTGGCAGCTTTCCGGAAACTGAAGGAAGAAAAGATCGAGATCGCGGATGTGTTCATGCCCTTCCCGGTCCACGAAGTGCTGCAGAACCTGGGCCGGAAGTCCAGGATCACCATTGTGGGCTGGTTCTTTGGCTTTTTCTCCGCCCTTGCAGTGCTGGCTTTCCTTTTCTATACCGCGGTCATCGACTGGCCCCTCAATTACGGGGGAAAACCCAGCAATGCATTCCCCTCGTTCCTGGTGGTCACCATCGTGCTGACCATTTTCAGCATCACCATCCTGAGCCTGTTCACCTTCTCCATGAGGGCCGGATTGTGGCCCGGCAATGAAAAACCAATCTTTCATGAAAGGGCCACCGACGACAGCTTCGTGATCCTGCTGGATAAAACGAAAGTGGACACGGAAAGGGCCATCCGCATCATGAAGGAGACGGGGGCAATCGAGATCACCGAAAAGCAAACAGGGCAAAAAGCATGAAACGGACCTTCATCTGTATCGCGGTTTTCTGGATGGCTGTGGCTTCGTGCGACCGCACACGCTCCAGCACGGGATGGGATTATATGCCCGACATGTATTATTCCCGGGCCTATGAAACCTATACGTCCAACCCCAATTTCAGTGACAGCATGACCATGCGTGTGCCGGTGAAAGGGACCGTCCCCCGGGAGATGATCCCCTTTGATTATGAAAACAATCCGGAGGACAGGACCGCCGCGGGAAATGACCTGGTCAATCCCCTGGAAGCCACGGTATCCAACCTGGAAAGGGGCAGAGCGGCATACGGGTCATTCTGCGCCTCCTGCCACGGGGCGGAGGGAGACGGACAGGGATTCCTGTTTACCAGCGGGCGTTATCCCTATCCTCCGGCCAGCCTGGTCAGTGAACAGGCGGGGGCGCTGAAGGACGGGGCGATGTACCATACCATCGCCGTGGGGTACGGGATCATGGGAGCCCACGGCGGTATGATCCGTCCGGCGGACCGGTGGAAGATCGTGTTGTATATCCGGGAGAACCTCCAGAAATAGAGGGTTAAATCATCAGATATGGAAGAGAAGATCAAATTATCCGGCATCTATATCACGGGAACCCTGCTCATGATTGGGGTGGGGATCGCAGCAGTGCTGATAAGCTTCCTGCAGGATCCCGGCCGGGGATGGGCCAATGTGCTGCTGAACAATGTGTACTTCGTCTCCCTTTCGGTGGGTGCACTCCTGTTCCTGTCCATCCAGCGGGTCACCCACTCGGGCTGGTCGGCCGGGTTCATCCGGGTCCCCGAGGCCATGGGAGGATTCCTGCCGGTGGCTGCCCTGCTTTTCCTGCTGATGATACCGGGTGCAAACGCACTTTATCACTGGTCACATGCAGAAGCGGTGGCCCGGGATCCGCTGCTTGCCCACAAGGCACCCTACCTCAATCTGCCCTTCTGGATCATCAGGATGGCGGTCTATTTTGCGCTCTGGATCCTGATGGCCGTTCTGCTCCGCCGGATTTCCCTGAGAGAGGACAGGGAAGGAGGGCTCGGACCCTTCCGCAGGGGGGAGCTTTATTCCAGGATCTTCATATTCATCGTGATCCTTACTTTTTCCCTGGCCATGATCGACTGGATCATGTCCATTGATGCACACTGGTACAGTACCATTTTTGCAGTGAAAAATTTTGTGGCGGCCTTTCATCATGCATCCATTGTGATCGCCTTCACCGTACTGCTGATGAACCGGCGCGGTTATTTTCCCTTCCTGAACAAAAGCCACCTGGGAGATTTTTCCAGGTACATTTTCATGCTCTGCATTATCTGGGGATACTTCTGGTTTGCCGAATTCATGCTGATCTGGTACGGGAACATCCCGGAAGAGACCGCCTATTTCATTCCAAGGATCCGGGGTGAGGGATGGGCATTTTTCTTCTATGCCAACATTGCCATCAACTGGCTGCTGCCCTTTGTGCTGCTGATGCCCCTGGCCCTGGCCCGCAACAAAACCGTGCTGAAGATCGTCATCCCGTTCCTGATCGCCGGTCAGTTCATCGACCTGTACATCCAGATCTTTCCCGGCACCCTGGGCACACAGGTCCTGGGATTCCAGGAGATCGGCACCTTCGTCGGTTATGCGGGCCTGTTCATGCTGGTCACCGGCTACATGCTGACCCGGGCCAATCTCTACCCGGTGAACCACCCGTTCCTGGAGGAATCCAGGGCGCACCACACCTGAGAACCGGGTGAGACCCAGTTTTGAGAAGCAGTTGTAAATGTCAATCCACAACTAACATGCTGAGGGATACTCTCTCGCAGGCTACTCTCTTGCAGGCTACTCTCTTGCAGGCTACTCTCTTGCAGGCTACTCTCTTGCAATGTCCTAATCGGCGTAACCAACGTGCCAGGTTGCCTCAATCACCCATCCGTAATACCTGGCTACCTCAATCACCGGTCTTTGAATTATGGATGAGAACATCAGGATATATT
>DSEO01000099.1 GCA_011056635.1 Bacteroides sp. | reverse complement strand
GTAATCGTAATAATTCGTATATTTGCCACCCGGTTTTCGCAACCACGATTGACCCGTGGTGTAATTGGCAACACGTCTGATTTTGGTTCAGAAGAGTCCAGGTTCGAGCCCTGGCGGGTCAACACAGAATGATCACCATCGCCCCTGCTCACGATGAGCCGGGGCGATTTTTTTAACGGTTATTTTATTTCCGGGTGGTCTGCTCGCTCATCCGGGAGACCAGGTAAGCGTGGCTGACGGCAAGTTCTTCCCGGCTGTAATGACCAAATTCCGGATGGATCCGGATCTTATCCAGCGCATCTTCATCGTGACCGGTGATCACGGCATCGGTCACCGGGATGCCCGTATCACTGTACATCTTCCTGTAATCCACCAACCGCAGTCTGTTCTGCGGTTGTATCCGGTTGTCAATACATTTCCATTGTCTTTCACCGTACTGAAGGAAATTGTATATGGTGATGTTCCGGTCCAGGTGTGCGAAGTGATCGGACATGTCAATGAAATGGCTCATTACCCCTGAAGGCTTCAGGACCCTGACAAATTCCCTGAAGATCGGATACAGGTGTTCGCGGTCCACATGCTCAAGCGTGTTGTTCGAACAGACAAAATCTATGCTGTCGTCGTCCAGTTCCAGCGCCCTTGCGTCCTGCTTTACACATCTCAGGCCAATGGCCTCATTGATCTGTTCCATGTTATAGTCCCCGGCGTTCCGGATCATTTGAACAAGCTTTTCCCACCTGTCTTCATGGATCCGGGGCATACAATCATCCAGCAATCCCCTGGTTCTCCAATCCTGGAATTTTCTGAAAGTGCGGATCTGATTTTCCCTGTTGATCCAGCTGTGGATGTCGACGGAGATAATCCTCCCGGCACCTGACAGGTAGAACATCACAGGAACTACGGGATACCAGCCGGTTCCCAGTTCAAGGATCACATGCCCCCGGTCCAGCCCGGCATACTTATCCAAAAAACGCAGATGATCGGATGCGTGACGGATCTTATGTCCGAAGTGCTCATCAGTCAGATCCACCCCCCGGGTTACATATTTCTGGAACAGATAATTGATTTTTTCAGAACCGGGCAGGTATGAAATGCTCTTCTGTACGACGGCTTTTAAAATCCATTTCGACATCATTTTATCAGCATTGTGATTCCCGGGAGCACAGAATATACAACAATGATACGAAAATACCCGATACTTACATTTGATAATTTCCTTGAGGTGAAGCTGAATATTGTATTAGCTTTGTGTAAAGGGCATCGCCATGTGCGTAAGGAAGATCATGTACCCGGTATTGCTCCTGTTTGTTTCACTGAATGCAGGAGCACAGATCAACATTTACCTGGGAGGTAATTTGCAGGGAAATTATTCCTGGATCCGCGGGGATGAGTCCGTATTGAAACCGGGCTTCGGTGGAGGGTTCAGTTTTGTGTACTGGGAATATGAATACTGGTTTATCAAGGCGGGACTGGACTATGTGTTTAAATCCGCTTCCTGCCTGAATTATCCGGGGGACTACGGCGTGCCCGTGGACGATCCTGATGACAAGATCCGGATCTCTTACAACGAACAGAATCTGGGAATACCGCTGACCCTGTATTTCCGCCCGTATGAACAGGGGGAGCATAGCCTGCTGCTGACAGCCACCCTGGAGATGATGTTTGTGACCCATCTGAAAGAAAACTCGGCCGAATACGGGGAACTGGTGCTCCGGGGATCCGAGGTGAAAACGAGGACAAAGACCAACGTGGGTCTTGGAGCGGGCTACCAGCGGCAGCTGGACCGGCATACCTACCTGAACATTTATCCTTCACTGAATATAGACCTCCGGTCAGTCAGGCCTTTTCAGACGATCAATCTGACTGCCGAGCTTATTTTCGGGGTGTATTAATCGATCGCCGCTCCGGAGTAGAAATACATAATCTGCTGATTCCTCAGCTCTTTCCTCAATGCTTTTGAACACCCGCCCGTCACCTGATCCAGCGCTTTCCAGAACCGTTCGCTGTGATCCTTGTACCTTGTGTGCACCAGCTCATGCAAAATCACATAATCGGACAGGTGGTCGGGCAACATCACCAGCCAGCTGTTCAGATTGATGTTATTGTTGCCCGAGCAGCTGCCCCACCTGGATTTCATCTTCCTGATCTTCACATCCCTGTAACGAAATCCATGCTGAACGGCAAGTTCCATGACCCGCCCGGGCAGATAGGCTTTTGATTCCCTGAGCAGGATTTCCCAGAGGGCATCCTCCACACTTGCTGTCCCATGCGGTAATGTGATGGGGATCTGCTTGCCGCGCACGGTGATCCACTCCCCCTCCACGGGCATGGTGGCCTCCTGTTGCTGTGTCCTGATCTCATGCAACTTCTTCATAATCCAGGCTTTCTTCAGCTCCAGGAATGCTTCTGCCCGCCGCCGGCTTACAAAACGGGGCAGGGTCACCCGCACCTCTCCCTGCCGGTTGATCCGGATGGACAGGTTCTTTGCCCGGAGATTCCTGACATAGCGGACTTCACCTAACTTTTCATCCCTGACAATATTTTCAATTTTATTCACTTGTTTTTAATCCGTTATCTATAACTTTAGCGTTCATTTTAAAAAATTGAGCATGATCCGGAAATCAATCATCCTGACCAGCCTGTTATTTTGTGCGACCGGCTCAGTGTTTACCCAGAAACCCTGGTCGCTGGAGGATTGCATCCAGTATGCCATGGAAAACAACATCCAGATCAAACAATCGGTTCTGAACACCGAATATAATGAAAACCTGTTGAAGCAATCCAGGCTGGGCCAGATTCCCAACCTGAACGCCAATTCCAATTATACCTATTCCTGGGGAAGGGCGCTGGACCAGACCACCTACCAGTTCACCGAGGACCAGAAGATCAATTCCATCAGTGCAGGGGTCACCTCCTCCATGAACCTGTTCAACGGCTTCCAGGTCAGGAACACCATTCTTCAGAATGAACTGGACCTGATGGCGAGTTATGAGGAGGTGGAAAAGATCAGGAATGATATCTCCCTGAACATTGCCGCAGCCTATCTCGCCATTATGTTTAACCAGGAGCTCCTTGCCGTTGCCCGGAGCCAGCTGGAGATCACCGGGCAGCAGGTGGAGCGCACCCGCAAGATGGTGGATGCGGGCAGCCTGGCCAGGGGCAGTTTCCTGGAGATCCAGGCCCAGTATGCCGCAGAGGAACTGAACCTGGTCAATGCGGAAAACCAGCTTGAGATCTCCCTGCTGCGCCTCCAGCAGATCCTGGATCTTCCCGTGGATTCGGCATTTGACGTGGCTGTTCCTGAACTGCCCGATCCGGAGAATGAAGAGGTTCTGATCAATGTAGGCGAGGTGTACCGGATCGCCGAGCAGACAATGCCGGAGGTCAAAGGCGCACAGCTGAATGTACAGAGTTCGGAAAGAGGCCTGAAGATCGCTGAAAGCGGCAGATATCCCAGGCTTTACATTTCAGCCAATTACAACACGGGCTATTCGGACATCCGGCAGAAAGTTGTGGACATCAGTGAAATACCGAATCCCGAGATTGGAACAACCCAGGGGGGCGAAGCTGTCTATTCCAATTATCCGCAGTCCATTCCGATCTATGGGACCTATCCCTTTTTCGAACAGATCAGGGACAACACCTCCGCCGGGCTGGGCATGGGGCTCTCCATCCCCATTTTCAACGGATGGCAGGTGAATACGAATGTTGCCAATGCCAGGATTGTCCTTGAGAATGCGCAGCTGGAGCTCCAGAGCCGAAAAAACGCCCTGTATGCCACCATCCAGCAATCCTATGCCGATGCAGTGGCCGCACTGAAAAAGTTTACAGCATCCGAACATGCCCTGATCTCCATGGAAGAATCGTTCAAGTACACCGAGAAAAAGTTCGAGGTCGGACTGGTCAATACGGTGGATTACAATACATCAAAGAACCAGCTGACAGCCACGCAGTCAGACCTGCTCCAGGCCAAGTACGATTTTATATTCAAAACCAAAATACTCAACTTTTACAAAGGAGAACCCATCACGCTTTAATCCCCCGGAAATGAAATCAAAGAAATTACTCACCTACATAGCGATTGCCGCTGTATTGCTCATTATTCTGCTGGTCGTTGGCAAAAGCCAGGGCTGGTTCGGCAATGAAGGACTTGTTAAAGTGGCTGTTGAAAAAGGAGCTGAACGCAACATCGTCGAGATCATTACGGCCAATGGCAAGATCCAGCCTGAAACAGAAGTATCCATCTCCCCGGATGTATCCGGGGAAATCGTGGAACTGATGGTCAAGGAAGGGGACGAGGTGAAGAAAGGCCAGTACCTGCTCAAGATCAAACCCGAAGCTTACATCATGGCCAGGAACCGTGCGGAAGCCTCTCTGAACAATGCCAGAGCCAGGCAGAAGCAGGCGGAGTCCCAGCTGGAATTTGCGAGTCTCGACTACAAGAGAAAAAGTCAGCTGTATGAACAGAACGCCATCTCCGAGGCAGAGTTTGAGCAATCGCTCACCAACTACAACACCGCACTGGCCGAAAAGGAAGCTGCCGAATTTTCCGTGCAGAGTGCACTTGCCACCCTGAATGAAGCGGAAGAGAGCCTGGATAAAACTTCCATCTTTGCGCCCATGGCCGGGACCATTTCCCGGCTTGAGGTGGAACTGGGAGAAAGGGTGGTGGGTACTTCCATGATGTCGGGAACACCGCTCCTCAGCATTGCGGACCTGAATGTGATGGAAGTGGAAGTGGAGGTAAACGAGAACGACATCGTCCGGGTCTCCCACGGAGATACCGCATTGATTGAGGTGGATGCCTATCCCGATACCCGTTTTCTGGGGGTGGTGTCGGAAATCCCTGTCTCTGCCAATACCACCGGTGTCACAACGGACCAGGTCACCAATTTTAACGTGAAGATCCGGCTGGTTCCCGATTCCTATAAAGACAAGATCACAGAAAGAAATCCGTACCCTCTTCGTCCCGGTATGTCCGCCACCACCGACATTCAGACCAACCGGAAATCCGGGGTATACTCCATACCCATCCAGGCTGTTACCACCAGGGTCGATACCACTGGTACCGTGCAGGAACGGGAGGAAATGAGGACCGGACAGGTAAGTTCGGACGGGAGCGTCAGCAGCACCAGTGAATTACGCCCGGCAGAGCAAACCCCGGAAGAACCGATCGTGGTGGTATTTACCGTTTCAGAAGGGAAAGCTCATCTGAAGAAGGTGGAGACCGGGATACAGGATAATACCTATATCGAAATTACCGAAGGCCTGGATCCCGCAGATGAGGTGGTGGTTGCCCCTTATTCGGCCATATCCAGGCAGCTGAAGGATGGAATGAGTGTGGAGGTGGTTTCCGAGGAGAATTTATACAGCGGGGATAAGAAGGATTAAGATTTCCTTCCATGGCAGAACCCCTGATCCTACATATCGAAACAGCCACGGATATCTGCTCTGTCTCCCTGTCGGAAAATGACCAGCTGCTCTCCCTTGCTGAGAGTGGGCCTGAACGTTCCCATGCCACCCTGTTGAGCACTTATATCAGACGGGTATGTGACGAAAGCGGAAAAGAATTTAAGCAGCTGGATGCCATTTCGGTCAGCAAGGGTCCCGGTTCTTATACCGGATTACGAATAGGGGTTTCCACTGCAAAGGGACTGGCCTACGCACTGGAAATTCCGCTGCTCGCCACAGGTACGCTGGATCACATGGCGTACGGTGCCCGTAATCATCCGGGGATCCGCAGGCTCATGGATGAATATACGGACCTGCTGCTCTGTCCCATGATCGATGCAAGAAGGATGGAGGTGTACAGCGCGCTTTACACCCCCGACGGCAGCATGACCGGTAAGGTCTCGGCCGTGATCGTGGAGCGGGACAGCTACAGCCAGACACTGGAGAAATATCATGTTTGTTTTTTCGGTAACGGGGCTGAAAAGTGCAGGAATGTGCTGGATCATCCCCATGCCCATTTCATGGACGGGATCCATCCCTCCGCAGCCCATATGGTGATTCCGGGATTGAACCGCTACAGGGAGCGGCAATTTGAAGATGTGGCCTATTTCGAACCCTATTACCTGAAAGAATTCGTAGCCACCAGGCCCAGGAAAAAGATATGACCACCGGGATGGCAAAACAACAATTTGATATATTTGCACCAAACATTCCATATGGCAACAACAGCGGATTTCAGAAACGGATTATGCCTCGAGTACAATGATGATCTTTACGCCATTGTACAATTTCAGCATGTGAAACCGGGGAAAGGACCGGCCTTTGTACGGACCAAAATGAAAAGCCTCACCACTGGCAAAGTGATCGAAAACACTTTCTCAGCCGGAGTCAAGGTCAATACCGCCAGGGTGGAGCGAAGACCACACCAGTTTTTGTACGCCGACGAACTGGGCTTTCACTTCATGCATTTGCAGACTTTTGAACAGATCTCCATTCAGGGTGAAATGATTGAAAATTCGGACCTTATGAAAGAAGGGCAGGAAGTGGAGATTGTGGTCCATGCGGAAACCGAGACCCCGCTGACCGTCGACCTTCCCCCTTTCGTTGAACTGGAAATAACCTACACCGAGCCAGGGGAAAAGGGGAACACCGCTTCCACCACAGCCCAGAAACCCGCCGAGCTGGAAACCGGGGCTACCGTCATGGTCCCCATTTTTATCAACACAGGCGAAAAGATCCGGGTGGATACCCGCGATCGCTCCTATTCCGAAAGGGTTAAAAAATAATTATGGTCAAATTCTCAGAAAACCGCCTCAGACTTTCCACATTCAAGCTGAATGCGTTGCTGGACATTACCCTGGCCATCAACGACAATGTAGCTACCAGTGAACTGATCAGGAGATATGAAAAACTGCTCACCGACGATCTGAACATCGGGAAGGTAATTTTGATCACTTATTCCGATAAATGGGAATGCCTGCTGAATTCCGGTTTTGGAAACAAGTTTTTTGACCAGATCAAGGTGGAGAGAGACCTGATGTCCTTTGAAGAGATCTCGTTCATCACTTCCGAACCCCAGCATTTCCCCGAACTGGTGGATATTGTGATCCCTGTAACGCACAAGGATGAAGCCAATGCCTTCGTACTGATCGGTGATATCGAAGAGGAAGGGGAAGGAGTCAGCCCCATCATCAAGCACCTGAGGTTCATTCAGACCCTTTCCAACATCATTACCGTGGCCATTGAAAATAAGCGGCTTTTCAAGGAGTCCCTGCGCCAGGAAGCAATGAAACGGGAAATGGAACTTGCCAGCAGGATGCAAACCATGCTGATCCCCACCAGGGAGAAGCTCCCATCCAACCGGTATATCCGGATGAGGGCCTTCTATCATCCGCATTTTGATGTGGGGGGTGATTATTACGACGTGATCGAACTCGGGAAGAACGAAGTGGGATTCTGTATTGCGGATGTCTCCGGAAAAGGGATTTCAGCAGCCATCCTCATGTCCAACTTCCAGGCCAACTTGAGGGCGCTTTTTTCAGAGGGGCAATCGCTTACCATCACCCTGACAAGACTCAATGAAAGGGTCATGAACAGTGCCAAAGGAGAGAAATTTATCACCCTTTTCATCGCCCGGTACCATTACCTGAACCGAGAACTGAAATATGTGAATGCAGGCCATAATCCGCCTTTTCTTTACGAAATGGGATCCGGGAAACTCACACAGCTCTCCAGCGGTTGTGTGGGGATGGGAATGCTGGACGAACTTCCATTTGTCAACGAAGCATCCGTGACACTGGACAAACCCGCTAAACTGTTCTGTTATACAGACGGACTGGTGGAGGTGATCCACGGCTCGGGAGTGAAATCCGGCACGGGTGACCTGGAGAAGGCGCTTTCCAATAAAAAATCGCTGGAAGAGAACATCAAAACCATTATTGAAAACCAGAAGATCCTGGAAGGCTCCGCTTCCATTTTTGACGATATTTCCATCATCGGTGCCGAATTCCCGGGAGGGGAAGGCTTCAGCGAACTTTAAGTCGCTGGTTCTTCCGGCGTATCCCGGTGATACACATCCATGGCCACCAGCATGGCCGTATAACCCCAGAATAGCACCGAAAGCTTGTCCGTGTCGAGGAAATTGTTCAGCACGCCATGGAAATAGTAGGAAAAAAGTCCGATCAGAAGGGCCAGTGAAAATATTCTGACCGATTTCCTTCTGGCTGTGAAGTAAACCCTGATCCCGGTGTAAATGGTGGTCCCGATCACCAGCAGGACACTGATCAGGCCGAAGATACCTGCTTCGGATAGCGGACCCAGGTATTCGCTGTGGGCATTCCCCAGGGTCCCGAAATCGGTACTTATTCGCGTTTTCTCATAGGATCGCTGGTATCGGCCGTATTCAAACTGGTAGGTGCCGGGTCCAAAACCGAACAAAGGTCTGTCACGCCACATCCGGTATGCACAGCTCCACCGGTTGATCCGCTCCAGGTTGGACTGGTCCGTGGAGATGTTGGAGATGGATTGTATATGCTCGGTAAACTCGCCCGAAGATTCCACCCGGTTCTTTTCCAGCTCAACCATGATCTGGGACCTGACAGAGAGGAAAAAACCGACCAGGATCACTGCCCCGACCAGGACGAGCTCAAAGCGTATCCTCAGCTTGATAATGACCCAGACCACCACGGAAGCAATGATGCTGATCCATGCAGCCCGCGTATAGGAAAAAACCAGCGCAAGCAAAAACAGGATGATAAGCAAAGCCATTAAAAAGCGGCTGTTGACGTTATCACGCTTAATGAGGAGGAAAATCGCGACCAATACGGGAAGGATCATTCCCAGGGTTGCCCCGTAGGAAGTATGGTCATTATAGAAGGGCCTGGACACACTGTGGGCCATCATCTGGTTGTACAATCCGTACCCGGCATGATTGATCAATGTATAAACGATGATCCCGGCAAAAGATATGATGAACAACCACACATAGGTGTGCATGGTTTTTTCCTTCCTGAATATCTGAGAAGCCACCATGTAAAATCCCACAACGAACCAGAGCCTGGCAGCAAATAATTTGAATGAAACAACAGGATCTGAACTGGTGATGCTGGCGATGAACAGCCATGCCAGGTGAAAATAGATGGCCAGGGTCACCGGATGCCTGAGTAATCGAATTTCGACCCGGTCACCCATGAGGTATTTCAGAAAATATAAGATCAGCAACCCCGCGAGCAGGGGTTCGGTGGGCAGGAACATGTTCACGGATAATCCGCTGACCAGCGTACTCAGGGGAATGGAAACGGGTACAAAGAACACAATGGCCAGCAGGAACTTGTCGATGGACACAATGGCCAGGACCACAAAAAGCAGGACTGCGGGGATCAGGGGCACGTAGTAGATTTCAAATGCCAGCATTACCGCATTCAAAGCTATGAATGACAGTACGATCCCCCAGAAAAGATACTGCCGGGCCTGATCCTGGATTCCGGCGATCATTCTTCTTCTTTCAAAAATTCAACCCGTTCGCGGATGCTGTCGATGACGATCAGCACAATCAGCGCAAACAGCAATGAAGCAAATGTGGATACGATAACGATCAGGGACTTGTTCGGATAGGCCTTTTTTTCGGGGGGAAATGCCCTTTCCACAACAAACTTGTACGGAAGGTTTTGTTCGGCTTCCAGACGGGCTTCCTTGTACCGCAACCTGAGCCCCGCCTCGATCTGGGACTCCGTTCTGACCGCGTTCAGGGTTGAAAGCAGCGGAGCCCCATGCCCGGCCACCGCCTTGATCAGGCTTTCCGTTGCATCGTCACCCCTCCCCTTTTCCATATTTCCCGACATTTCCTCACTGAGCATGCTCAGCGAATCCTGCAGCTGGATCAGCCTTTTCTCCGCATCATCATATTCCTTTTCCACCAGGTGCAGGGCCACAATTGCCCGCTCTTTCTTCATGCTGTTGTAGACAGTATCCACAAGATCGGCAATATCGTTGGCTATACTGGCGGAAATATCGGGATCCTTATCCATGACCGATATTTCGACCGACATATATTCCGTGAGCCTGAAGTTGATGTTGGATCTGTATTCCTCGAACAACTCTGTCATCGGGTACTTTCCGTCCGGATCAATCTCATAATGCTCCATCAGGTTGTACTTTTCAATGATGCGTGTACGGATGGGCTCGGAATGCAGCACCTGAAGCAGTTGCTCCGCCTCTTCCTCCTCACCGAATCCATGGACATTCTTGCCTGAATAGTAATTCACCAGCAATTCCTTGGAAACATTGGTATTGGTGGTCGGGAACATGATCACCGATGATTCGTACATGGGGGTGATCAGCATCGAAATGATGATGGACGAAATTCCTGCCAGAAGTCCCACCGCAATCAGGATTAATCGCCTTTTCCAGATATAGATCAAAAGATCTACGGAATTGAAGTTATAACTTCTCTGTTTTTTTTGACTCATGATTTTGTTAGTTAGTTTTCTCTGACCCTGATCAGGAAATAGTTTTTCTTTCCTTTCTGAACGAGCAGATATTTGTTTTTGATCAGATCCTGACCGGTCATGTTCCGGTCCGGATCCGTAAGTTTCTCCTTGTTGATGCTGACCCCTCCCCCGGCCACCAGTCGCCTTACCTCTCCCCTGGAAGCAAATATTCCCGTCTTTTCGGCAAGCAGCCCGGTGACACTCCCTTCCAGGTCCGCACGGTCCAGATCGTACAGCGGGACCCCTTCGAATATGGTGAGGAAAAGACTTTCGCTCATCCTGCGCAGTGATTCCTCTGTCCCCTTCCCGAAAAGGATCCCGGATGCCTCCACCGCCGTATCATATTCCTCCCTGGAATGCACCATGACTGTCACTTCTTCGGCCAGCCGCCGCTGCAGAACCCTTGTGTGGGGTGCTTTGCCATGCTCCATGACCAGCGATTCAATCTCTTCCCGGCTGAGCATGGTAAATATCTTCAGGTATTTCTCCGCATCTTCATCCGATACGTTCATCCAGAACTGGTAAAATTTATAGGGCGATGTCCGTTCCGGATCCAGCCAGACATTACCCTCCTCGGTCTTGCCGAATTTTCCTCCGTCTGATTTGGTGATCAGCGGGCAGGTCAGTGCAAATGCCTCTCCCCCGTCAATCCGCCTGATCAGCTCGGTACCGGTGACAATGTTGCCCCACTGATCCGATCCGCCCATCTGGAGTTTGCATCCGTATTCCCGGTACAGTACGAGGTAATCATACCCCTGCACGAGCTGGTATGTGAACTCGGTAAAGGACATGCCTGATTTGCTGTCCGATCCCAGCCTTTTTTTCACCGAATCCTTGGCAATCATATAATTGACTGTTATATGCTTCCCGATATCACGGATGAAACCCAGGAATGAATAATCCTTCATCCAGTCATAATTGTTCACCATGAGGGCCCGGTTGGGAGCCGGTGTATCAAAATCAAGAAATCTGGAGATCTGTTTTTTCAGACCCTCCTGGTTTTTCCTGAGGGTTTGCTCATCCAGCAGGTTGCGTTCATCGGACCGGCCGCTGGGGTCCCCGATCATGCCGGTTGCGCCTCCCACCAGGGCGATGGGACGGTGCCCTGCATGCTGCAAATGTTTCAGCATCATCAGTCCCACCAGGTGACCGATGTGCAGTGAATCGGCTGTTGGATCGATGCCCACATAAGCCGAAACGGTCTCCCGTTCCAGTATTTCCCCGGTACCGGGCATGATGTCATGGATCATCCCTCGCCATTGAAGCTCTTTAACAAAATTCATATTAACTGTTAAACTGTTACTCGCCTACAAAATTGTTACGACTGTGCTGTTTTCATGCTTCCTGCGCGGCACATATTTTTTCCATTCCTCCTTTTTCAAATAGGGGAAAACTGCCGGTGCAAAGGATGACAGTGGCCTGTAGAGCAGCGATCCATCAATATGCTCCTGCCTGATGATCCGGCGCTCTGCATTCACCTGGTTGACCGGCCACAGGATCATGCTGATCACAAATGCTGCAACCGCCACACCGAAGACCATTCCGAGCATCCTGTTCACAAGATTCAGGGCCACCGCCCGGATGAGTTTATCCACCACGAATGCGGCAAGATGAACCACCAGGACAATCGTGACAAAAGCCACAGCGAAAGCAATCACATTGATATGCTCGGGTGCGATATTGAAAATGGAATTCAGCAGATCGGCGAATAAGGGTCTGAACTGTATCGCTCCCACGATGCCCAGCACCAGCGCCAGCAGGGAGGCGGCCATATAGACCAGTCCCTTCTTGAATCCCCGGTACAGTGCAAATGCCAGCGGGATCAGGAATATGATGTCCAGCACATTCATCAAGCCCTGTTAAAAAGGCACAAATTAACGGAATTCTTTGAATAATTGATAACTTTATTGATATTGCAATCTGGTTGCCATGGAGATCAGAAAATTCAGAACAGCGTACGACCTGGAATTGATCCCCGCATCCCATGAAGGGATCACCCTGGGAGACCTTGTGTGGGATTCCATGTTCGGTCCCCCGGAGTTCACCAGAAAAGGTATGCCCAATACCATCTATACTGCATTTGTAGATGCGGGATTGATTGACCAGGAAGCCTGGCAAATGTTCAGGGATGAGAGCCGGAATGCGGGACTATCCCAGGCACATTTTGCCACCAGGACCATCGATGTGGATGTGGAATTCGTCAACGAGTTCCGGCATCCCAAAATTGGCGTCATCACCGGCGAGGTAAAAATGCTGAAGATCAGTAAATTCACCTTCGGTGATCTCCAGGTGCGCCGGATGGATGATCTGCTGCGAATCAAGATCGACCGGTTTCTCGAGCAGATGAAGGCCACCCGGTGGAACGCGTATGACGGAAGTATCAGAAGGGTGTTTATGATCACCGAGCTATATTACGGGACCATCAAGCTGGTCGTGGAAAAACAGTACAGCGCCGCACTGGATTCCTTTCTTGAAAAATCAATCCTCAAAGCCCTGTCCAGGTCTGAAGGGAGCTTCGCCACAGAATATGAATTTTCCCACGACAATGTCCCCTTCGCCATGCGCATTGAGCGCGTGCGCAATTTTAACGGCTGAACCCGGATCCGGTGTCTGCGGTTATCTGTGTCTCCGGTCCAGTTTCCATTTCCCGAATACGATCCTCCCACTCAGCGCAAGGTTAAAGGACAGGTCATTCCCCGAATAATTGAACAGGTTCCATTCCGGCCGCCAGTCCAATCCGAGCTGAAACGGACCAATGAGTATATAGGTACCCAGATCAAGGGCGAGTGCTCCGAAGAATTCATCGTACCGACGGGTGTAACCGATCCCGCCTCCGGCTCCGCCGTAAATGGCAAAATTTCTTCCGGGTGTGAAATTCATCAGTTTCAGTCCCGTGAATTTCCAGGAATCATTGGCCCATCCCATGTTGAACTCATGTCGGCCCAGCTTTTGCAGGGAAAGCTCCGCACCACCATAGGAATTGCCCGAAACCCCAAAGATCCCCCTCGCACCGATCCCGGTCTGTGCGGTTGCTTCGAAGAAAAGGGAGGATAAAATAACTGCAGCGGTAATCATATATCTGAATTGTCTCATCGTTCTGCGTTTTTGATTGTATCATTATCCCTGTAACAAAAATCTTTCCAAACTGTAAGGACAGGGAAACCCGTCGGACGTTGCAACAAACTGTCCTGTCATCTAACGGAGACCGGCGGGATCAGCTTCAGGATATCTTTCAGTTTTTCCACCCGGTGGAACCGTTCGGCCCCGGGTTCCTCATCCACCTCTTCGTGTGCCCAGGTGGTATGGTAGGGAACATGGATGGCATAAGCTCCCAGCTTCAACGGAGGCAGAATGTCTGACTTCATGGAATTGCCGATCATCAGGAATTCCCGCGGTATGATATCCAGGTGATGGAGGAGCTGCATGTAATTTTTTTTCTTTTTATCGCTCATCACCTCAATGTGGTGGAAATAGGCGGTGATTCCTGAACGGGTCATCTTTCTCTCCTGGTCCAAAAGATCACCTTTCGTGGCCACGATGAGCCGGTAACGGGGAGATAACTTTTCCAGGACCGGCTTGACGTCCTCCAGCAGTTCGATGGGACGTTGCAGCATTTCCTTCCCGATCCCCAAGATCTTCGCAATGGTGTCCGAGGTTACAGTTCCTTTGGTCAGCCGGATGGCACATTCCACAAGCGAAAGCATGAATGCCTTGATACCGTAACCGTACAATTCCAGGTTGGCCATTTCTGTTTCGTACAGCACGGCAGCCGCATCCCTTTCCACCCCGTAAGCGGAGACCAGCCTGATGAATGCTGTTTCAGCCTCTTTGTAATAGGGTTCATTCACCCAGAGCGTATCGTCCGCATCGAAACCGATGACCTTTATTTCTTCCGTGATCAAAATCTGGATTTTTTCGGGTCAAAAGTAATGATTCTGCCGGACCCGGCCATGTTGAACTCCTGCATCCGTTTATTTTAATACACCGGGCCCAGGTCCCTCGGGAAGATCTCCTCGGCGGTGACAGTAAGGCTGCGCATTCTCAGTGATCCCGGACCATTTTCATGATCCATAAAAAACCCCAGTCCGGTTAGTCTCCCGCTCAGTACCGAACCCGAATCGATATCAATGGAAGCGATCCGGCCATTGTCCTCATGCTTCCGGATGCACAGGTCATTCTCCACGAATAAGAAATTTTTCTGACCGTTCCGGGTAATGAACCGCTTGAGTTTCAGAACAGGGGTGTGACCGTGAACGACCAGGAATCCGTCCCATTGGTGTGGATTGCTGTTATAGAATTCCTCCCTCACCCACAGAAACGAATCCTCCGGGTTGAGATAATGGTTCACCATGTATTCACGAAGGTCCCTGTAAGTCTTCATCCGGATCTGCTCTTCAACAGGTATGGACGGAGTGATGCCCGCATGCACCGCCAGTACTTTGAACCGTTCTGTCAGAGAGACCACATGACTCATTTTCAGATTCCGGAAAAAATCCAGGTGCTTTTGTTCCAGGCCTGACTGAAAACTGAAAAAACTGGTAAACCCGAATGACTGAAGGGTAGCCTCTCCCCCGTTGTAATACCATAACTCGATGGGATTGTATCCAATCCCCGCATGTTCCATGGCATCGAGCATCATCATTTCGTGGTTCCCCAGCAGGCAATGTACCGGAACTTCCAGCCCCAGGATCCGGTCGACCACCTCCCGGGAATGTGGTCCGCGATCGATATAATCCCCCACAAACACGATCTCCTCAGGTTTGAAAGATTGCACATGTCCAAGCAGCCTGTCCAGCAGACGGATCTCACCGTGGATATCCCCGATAAACCAGTAATTCCTCATGGATGATCAAAATACACAAAAAATGTATTTTTGATTCATGAAACGGATGAAACTTACCAGAAAACAGTGGTTCGGACTGATCACCCTGATCGTATTGCTCATCGCTTCCTACCTGGTCACCACCGAACCGTGGAAAAAATCTTCCGGAAACAGGGATTCGGAGGAATCCCGGCAGGAAGAAAGGCACAAAAACAGATAATATAAAACATGATGAAATTCCTTCAGAATGACCGGTAAAAACACTATCTTAGGTAAAACTTAAAAAAATGGGACTTGTTTCTTTTATTAAAAATGCCGGAGATAAAATTTTTAAATCCGAAGAAAAACGTGAACAGGAAAAGGCCGCATTGATCCTTTCTCACATCAAGAAATTTGGCTTCGATACGAGCACAATAAAAGTTGCTGTGGATGACGAGACTGTTACACTCACAGGAGAGGTGGATTCTTACTTGAATAAGAACAAAATCATCGTTACGGCAGGGAACGTGAACGGCATCTCCAAAGTGGATGACAGGATGACCGTGAAGATTCCCGAACCGGTTGCACCGCCAGCGCCCGAAAAGCAGTTTTATACGGTGAAAAAGGGCGATTATCTGTCGAAAATTGCCAAGGAGGTATACGGGAACGCCAATAAGTACAATATCATCTTTGAGGCAAACAAACCCATGCTGAAGGATCCGAACCTCATCTATCCCGGTCAGGTGCTTGTTATTCCACCGCTGGATTGATTGCAGGCCTCTGTTTCCGCTACACCTTCTGAAGGCTGCCGGACATCTCCTGCAGCCTTTTGATTCTTTCCTGCACGGGAGGATGGGTGCTCAGCAGGCTCTGGATCCCACCCAGGAAAGGATTGACAATAAAGAGGTGACTGTCCGCGGGTGTGCCACGTGTGATGGGATGCAGTGCGACTCCCTGGTGCAGTTTGTTCAGGGCATTCGCCAGCCCCATCGGTTGCTTGGAAATTCTTGCCCCGCCTTCATCGGCGGCATATTCCCGGACCCTTGAAATGGCCATGCGGATCAACAGGGCAGCGATCGGGAACAGCAGCACGGCAATCAGTATCAAAGGATTCCTGCTTCTCGAAGCAGTGCCGTATCTTCCCATCTGTCCCAGCAGGGTAATGGCCCCCGCAATGGAAGCCGCCACGGTACCGATCAGGGTATCTCTGTTTTTCACGTGTGTCAGCTCATGGGCCATCACACCGGCAAGTTCTTCATCATTGAGGAGCTTCAGGATCCCTTCTGTGGCTGCAACCGCCGCGTGCGACGGATCCCTTCCCGTGGCAAAAGCATTGGGAGATTTTCCGGGAACAATGTAAACCTTCGGCATGGGTAATCCTGCTTCCGCAGCAAGCGCCTCCACAAGGCGGTATAAACGGGAATTGTCTTCCCGCACCACCTCCCTGGCAGCATATCGCTTCAGCACAATTTTATCGCTGAACCAGTAACTGATAAAATTCATTGCCAGGGCCAGGATGAAAGCGATGACCGCTCCCTGCCGGCCGCCGATCATTCCGCCTGCCAGGACGAATATGACAGTCAGAAATGACAGGAACAGGAAAGTTTTAAAATTGCCTTTCATCTTTTTTGTTTTATTTAGGATCGGTCCTTTGAAATTAGAAGTATTCTCACGAACTTTATGTGTTAACCGTTCAGAAATGAAAATAAAGCACTGAAATTATCCATCACTAAATTGATATAACATGGCAACATTAAAAGTAATTGAATTATTGGCTTCTTCAGACAAAAGCTGGGAAGATGCTGTAAAAAATGCTGTTAAAACTGCAAGCAAAACGGTAAAAGGCATTCGTTCGGTGTATATTCAGGATCAGATGGCAGTGGTCAAGGACAACAATGTGATTGAATTCAGGGTCAATGCCAAGGTAACTTTTGAAGTGCTTGATTAAGTTTTCCAGCCTCCATTTGCATCCCTGATCCCATTTCCACTGTGCCTTATCCGGACCCACAAATCATCGCCTTTTATAATCTGGAAAAAGATGATGATGACTTCCTGCCGGATAAACGTGGCATCGCTATGGCCCTGAGATTTCGACGATCTGCCAACCAGTAGGTCCAGGGGTCGCCTTCATACAAAGCCTTTTAAACACATAGCAAGAGATTCATTCTACAAACTGGCATACATCCCCTATCTAAAGAAAAGGGGAACCGTGTTTGCAAAAAGCCGGCGGCTGATGTTTGACAACGACTAATCGACCACGCAATGAAATTGAAAGACTACCCCACCCTCAACCGGGAATGGGACAAGGGAAAAATAAAATCCACAACGAAAGAGCACCTGAAAGAGATCGGTGAATTGCAGTATAAAATGTATGCCCAGCAGAAATACAGCCTGCTGATCGTATTCCAGGGAATCGACGCTTCCGGAAAGGACGGGCTTACCCGGGGGCTGCTCAGGTATTGCAATCCCGTCGGCATCAAAGTCAAGAGCTTTAAAAAACCCACACCGGAGGAGTATGCCCATGACTTCCTGTGGCGCGTCCATCAGGAGACCCCGGCCAGAGGTGAGATCCAGGTATTCATCCGGTCACATTACGAGGATATTCTGGTCCCCTCGGTGGAAGGGTACTACCCCGAAGAGCTTATCGAGAAGCGCTTTGGGCTGATCAATGATTTCGAAAAATTGGTGGCGCACAATGACACCAGGGTGCTCAAATTCTATCTCCATGTTTCTCCGGATATCCAGAAAGAAAGGCTGATGGAACGGGTGGAAATGAAACGAAAACACTGGAAACACAAAGACGGCGACTGGGAAACACGGGAGAAAACAACAGCGTATCTGAAAGTGTATGAGCGGATCTTCCGGGAATGCCATGAACCACCCTGGCATATCGTTCCAGCTGATAAAAACTGGCAGAAACTGTATGCTGTTTCGGAAGTGGTGCTGAAAACCCTGAAGGATCTGGAACTGGCCTGGCCCGATCTTCAGTCGGAGATCTTCGGCCAGGAAAAAAAGGCTTAGTTCCAAAAAGGTATCCCCGGTTAAAACAGAAAAAAGGTGCCCTTATGAGACACCTTTTTTCTTTACATGTAAGGGCTGTTTCGCAACGTTTTTACTGCTGCTGTACCTTGACCACGATCTGGATGGACCCTCCAGCACCCGTTTCAATGGATACGACCTTTATCAGTCCCATTTTCGAACCACCGGTTTTATCCTCATCGGTAGTAAAGGCGATCACCTGGTTTGACTCAATTTCATTGACTTTTGTCAGGGATGCCCCTTCAGCATTCTCCACGATCAGCAGATCATCCTCCGCACCATCAAATTGGGCAACAGTCAGTGTTGTCTCGGTGAACCTGGTTGAATTCCTTGTGGACCAGGTCTCCGGTCCGTTTTCGTTGAAGAATACAGATGTGATATCCTCATCATCGGGAGCGGCCAGTGTGGCTAGATTGGTGACACCATAGAAATACATGAAATCGATCAGGGCTGCATTGGCTTTCGCATCAACAAGATTATACACTTCCCCGTTTGAAGATGCGAAGGAACTTCCCGTGGCGGACTGGTGAGAACCCAGGGTCTGCGTCCATTCATCAATCGGACCACCCGTTTTCTCCACAGTGATGGTAAAAGTCTTGCTGTCGGACATGATATTCTCGTCTGTCACGGTAAAGACATAGACATAAGCCCCATCATTGAGGGGAGCAATCAGGGTCACCTGATCTGAATAATTATCCTTCGGGATATCGTTATCGGGGTAACCGGTCAGGGTGATGCCATCCCTGGTAATTGAGAAGGATGCCAGGTCGGAAGTTCCCACGGTCGCCAGCCAGGAAAATTTAAGTTCGGCGCCGGGTTCCACGGTCTCATCCGCATCAATGTATTCACCACCGAAGAATTGCAGATTCGGTCCCAACATTTCTTCTTCACCGCAGCTATGGAACAAGCCAACAAGCCCGATGAACAATACAGGAAAAAAAATAGCTAATCTCTTCATTTCGTTTGATTTTATTCGTTATTAATAATAATTTACCACTGGATGGTTTTGCACCGTCGAAAATAATGAAATAATTCCACAATCCTTCCGCACATTAATCACCGTCCGGTACAGGCAATACTTAATTTCCCGGTGCTTTTTTAATCATACACATTATTTCACGATCTCCAGCACAAGCGCTACCATTCCCCTGTATGCCACATCGGTAGTAAACCGGATGGTCTCTCCCCCCCTGAACTGCACATTCCCGGCCAGTTCCCCCTTCAAAGCATTGCTGACCTTCTGGTCATACGTGGTCCCCTGACCACGGTTGATGGCATCATTTAACAGGTTATAATCCAGTTTCTGGACGGATACGACGATTGCAATGTAATCCCTGTTGCCCTGCTCATCAGGGTAAAGCGAATAGTCTTTCGGAAAGAGCCTTGTCCCCGTGATACCGCAGTAAGGAGAATGTTTTTCCGTATAGGGGAACAGTACATAACTGGTCCTGTCGGTCTCTTCCCCGAAAATATAGGTGTAACATTCCAGTGAATTGGTAATCTCCACTTTGAAATCCGTGTCCGGCCTCAGGTCAGATGCTGAGATGAACGTGATCCCCGGTCCGTAATTAAAGGGAATGTACTCGCCAGTCGCGTTGATGACAAGCCCGATTTCCACATCCAGCATGTTGGAGACAACCGCTTCCGCGTCTCCCATGGGATACAATCCGTATGCCTCCCGGGTAAAATAATCGAAATCATTATAACGGATCCAGCATATTCCTTCCGATCCCCATTCTTCACCCCAGCTGTTCATAATCTGAAACGCACCGCCCTGGTAATAATCATCATAGCCAATCACACACATGGCATGTCCGCCGAATCCCATCATGTTGTAGTCCGATCTTGCCGGCTGCCAGAAGTTCCTTCCGTTCATATCTGACATGAAGCTGCCACCCACCATCATCCCCACTACGACCGGTGCCCCCTGTGCCAGGTTCTGTTTGATTGCCAGCAGGTCCGTACGGTAATCATCCCCGCCCAGCGTCAGGCGGTTAAATCCTTTTGTTCTGAAAGAAGCAGCAGCTCTTTTTTCCGAATCGGTCGGCACTTTTGCACAGGAAGACTCATCATATGCAAACCGGGAGAATGGCAGCGCACCTCCATGCTGCATCACCTCCATCGCCCGCTGCATATAGGTACCCTGGCAATTGGGCAATGCAATCTGGTTGTATACATAGGAAGGACTGAAAGTCACCTGGTCCGGGTCCTGTCCGGTGGACCTGGCATGAAGAATGGTGCGGGCCGCATAAGCAGATGACCATCCCACGCATGAACCCTGCATTCCCTGGTTCAGGCGCCGGGGACAATATTCCAGCAGGGATACAGTTTCCGGAAGGGGGTTTTTGATATTATCAGCGAGCGGTTCAAATACTTCTGCTTCATCATAAATGGCTTCATCCATCTCCAGGCCGGTGCCGAAAAGCATGCTCTGCAGGGCAGTGCTGGTCGTCTGATTTGTCCTTGTCAGAAGGAAGAAAGCCCCTACGCCCAGTGCTACCAGCACAATCGCAATCTTCGGGTTCTTTTTAAACAAATTCAGCAATGCCGGCAGCAGCGCATAGATCAACCCTCCGCTACCACAACTGCTGGTTGCTCCGCCACTCCGTCGGGAAATGGGCTGCTGAGGCCCCGGAGAATCACTGTCTTTATGAATTCTTATCGGCATGATTCCAAATGAAGTTGTTATAGGTTGGTTCTTTCGAACTTATCTTCTTCTTGTCCCCACTCCTAGCACCCCCAGTAATCCGCGTGCAAGTTCCCGGGCTACCGTTCTTCCCACCTGGCGGACCATGGTATTTTTACTCACTTTTTCAATGACACTTTCTTTTTTCCTGGGGGATGGTGCTTCCCGGGAGTCTTTCTTCAATTTTTCCTGGTGTTCTTTTTTTTGCGAAACTTCAATTTTTTCCTTCAGGATTTCGTAGGCTGTTACCGTGTCCACCCTCTTTTCATATTTCCGAACCAGGTTTGAACCGGTAACCAGCGCGCGGATCTCGTCTCCGGAAAGCACATCCATTCTGGTCATGGGCGCCCGCATATACGTGGCTGCCAGGGGAGTCGGCGTTCCTTTTTCATTCAGTGCCGTGACCAGCGCTTCGCCGGTTCCCAGGGATGTGATGAGTTGATCCGTCTGATAAAATTCGGTCAGCGGGTAATTTTCAGCGGTTCGTCCGATCGATTTCCTGTCCCTCGCAGTGAATGCCCGAAGTGCATGCTGAACTTTGAGGCCCAGTTGACCCAGAACTTTATAGGGAATATCTGTGGGATCCTGGGTGCAGAAAAATACACCCACCCCCCTTGAACGGATGAGCTTTATAATGGTCTCGATCTGATTCACCAGTGTTTCTGATGCTTCACTGAATACCAGGTGGGCTTCATCGATGAAGAGCGCCAGTTTTGGTTTGGGGAGATCCCCCTGCTCGGGGAAAGAAGCAAAGATCTCTGCCAGCAGACTCAGCATGAAAGTGGAAAACAGTTTTGGCCGGTTCTGTATATCGGTGAGACGAATGATGGATATGTATCCGTTCCCCTGATCATCATGCCGGAGCAGATCATTTACATCAAAGGAGGGTTCCCCGAAGAACTGTTCGGCACCCTGCTGCTCCAGCTCCACAATTCTGCGCATGATCGCACTCACCGATGCAGGGGAAATTAATCCATATTCCGCATTGATCCATTCTTTGCCTTCATTGACCGAATATTGAAGGATTTTCTTAAAATCCCTGAGGTCCACCAGGGGAAGCTTATGATCATCGCAATATTTGAATAGCACGGAAATTACTCCTGACTGCACATCATTCAGTTCCATGAGTTTGGATATCAGCACCGGGCCAAATTCCGTTACCGTGGCCCTGAGCGTAACCCCGTCACTGCCCGAAATGGTCATCAACTCCACGGGCATGGATTTCGGCCGGTAAGGTAATCCGATCTTTTGATGCCTTTCAGCAATCGCTTTATTTTCTTCGCCGGACTGCGCCAGTCCGCTCAAATCTCCCTTGATGTCCATGAGCAGGACCGGAACCCCTTGCTCCGACAGTTGTTCCGCTATAATCTGGAGAGTCTTTGTCTTCCCGGTGCCTGTGGCTCCCGCAATCAATCCGTGCCGGTTCATTGTCTTCAACGGCACACGTATGTATGTCTCCGGAATACATTCACCGTCCAGCATGGCACCGCCCAAGAGGATAGAATCACCTTTAAACCGGTAACCATTGATCATACTTTCCCTGAAAGATTCTCTTCTTTCCATACCAATCCCATGAATTTTTACTGTCTTTCTGCGTAAAAGACCGGTCATTTATCTCCTGACCCTTCCGCCCAGAAGTCTGTCCTGAAGTTTCTTCAATTCCTCCCACTGACCCTGAAGAGCAAGTCCCGCCTGTTCCGGCCATGTGCCGGGATCATGTGCCCTGAATCTCGCTCCTCCTTCGCCGGTCAGTATCGAGCCGATCCTCTCTGCTTTACTTTCCGCCAGTTTTTTCCAGGTATCAATACCGCTGTTTTTAAGGATCCCTTCGATGACGGGACCGATCCCTTCAACGATCTTCAGATCATCCAGCACAATTTTCTTTCCCAGCATAGCTTTTGCCGTTTCCGCATCGAAATCCGGCCTGACATCTTCAGCCCCGGTCCCCCCCGTGTCTCTGATTATTTCCTTTGTAATGACTTTGGGTTTCCTGAGAAAATATCCGATCAGGAAGCCAAGGATGGCTGCTATGAGTAATGCAACAACAATAAACAGCAAATCGGAAGCAAATCTTTCGCTCATTTTAATAGAATTTAGTTAACAGTGATTTCCACTCTGCGATTTAATTTCCGGCCGTCTTCAGAGTCATTGGACGCGGCCGGCCGGGTATCGCTGCGGGAAACAGTTCTGATCCGCACCCCGTCGATACCATTTTTGATGAAATAGTCCCTGGCGGCTTCGGCGCGAAGTTTCGCAAATTTTTCATTGGCCTCGTACGAACCCCTGTTATCCGAATGACCTTCTATGATAACCGATGCGTCTGTTGTGTTCCGGAGATAGGTCCTGAGTGATGACAGATACATATCATCATCCGTGCCTGCCTTCATTTCGGCTGATGCAAAATCGAAATAGTAAATCCGGGTTCCAATCTCACGTATGTGATCAAGTGCAATTGCCGCCGAATCTTCCACTGGCTTCGATCCCGCATCTTCGGCAACAGTTTCCGCCGGAAGGGTTTGTACTGCTTCTGCCTGCATGGCCCGGTCAACACCTCTGCAATCATCCCGGATCCTGCAGACATACCAGTAGGAGGCAAAAATAATCCAGCCGGCCAGCAGCAGAAAGAAAAACAAGTAGGGTCGTTTCATTGATTGAATTTTAAATGGTTAGCCAGTTGTTGTCGAGAGAAAAAAGTATATTATAAAACAGCTCTGAGATTACTGTGATAAAAAAAGCTTACCTTTATTCAAGCTCCAGGGAAAAAAGACAGTATTGAAATTTAGCCAATTATTGCTATTTTTAAAAGAAAAAATTGAAATTTTGGTTCCTGAGCAAAAACAATATTTTAAAAAGATTTTTCAACTAAAAAAGGTGAACAATGGCAAACGTTAAAGAAATCGAAGGCATCGGACCAGCAATGGGCGTCAAACTTGAAAAAGCCGGTATCAAAACCTCTGCATCCCTGTTAAAAGGCGGAGCATCGAAATCAGGCAGAAAGAACATCGCTGACAAATCAGGCATTCCCGAGTCCAAGGTTTTGGATTTTGTAAACATGGCGGATCTGATGCGCATCAGTGGCATCGGTGGAGAGTTTGCAGAACTGCTTAAGGCTGCCGGAGTGGATACGATCAAAGAACTGAGGACCAGGAATGCGGAAAACCTTCATCAAATGCTGTTAGAAGTTAACAAGAAAAAGAAGGTCACAAGAAGGGTGCCTTCGCTGGGTATGGTGAAGAATTTCATAGAAAAAGCCAAGGCCACTGACCCGACAGTGACCTATTAATTGGCCCTTTGAATTCAGTTCTTCCGAAATCAATCACAGAGGCTATCCATTTTGGGTAGCCTCTATTTTTATTATATTACCGCTTTTATTGCCTCTCCTCGCGGCGTGCCGCGAGGATCCTTTAGCCAGGCAGACAGTGTGCCGGAATAACGAGACTGATGCCCCTGACAAAAAGATACGGATATATCGCATTTTATGACCTGGACAGAACCATACTCACCGGGAACAGTGCCACGAGCCTGGTGGAAGAAGCCAGGAAAAGGGGAATCATGACCGGGCAGCAGTTCCGGCATGCACTCTATCTATCCCTGCTTTATAAACTGGACTGGTGGGATCCGGCGAGGATCATCACCAGGATGCTCTCCTGGCTGAAAGGATTGCCTGAATCTTCGGTCAGGCAGCTCTGCCGGGAAGTATTTGATCAAACGCTCAGAGAGACCATCCGGCCGGAGATCCTGAAAGAGATGGAAAAACACCGAAAAAAAGACGGTGCCAATGTATTGCTTTCGTCCGCTACCTCCCTCATCTGTGAACCTGCCGCCATTCACCTGGGACTGGACGATGTGATCTGCACACAACTTGCAGCCATCGACGGGATCCTCACCGGCTCCACCAGGGGGAAGCTGGTGTATGGCCGGGAGAAAAGACACAGGCTTCTGGACTATTGCCGACAACACGGTTATGATCCCGGTAAAGCTTATTATTACGGAGATTCAAGGACAGATTCCCACGTGATGGAAGCGGTGGGGCACCCGGTGGCAGTCTCCCCGGACAAAAAACTGTATGCCATGGCCATTGAAAGAAAATGGGAGATCCTGGAAATTATTCCTGCTTTGCTTTAATAAGTGCAATCCATACTTTTTGTACCTTTTCGTGGTAAATAAATTTCCCATGATAACCTTCATGTCGATTTTTGCTTTCCTTGCAACCTTTCAGTTTGGAATTTCTACACGGATTGATCCGTTGCCAAGTGAAATGCAGCCGAACAATTACACCGGCCTCTACACTGTAGCAGCAGGTGATGTAATCCTTACCCTCTCCATGCATCAGGATGCAAACAACATGATCACAGGGAAACTGGAAAGCAACAATGGAAATCAGTTCGCCCTGGAAGGAATGGTCAGCGAAGGGGTTGCTGCCGGGGCATGTTCCGGGAGCGAAGGATATCTTTATTTTGAAGCATACCTGGATGGAGAAGATCTGACCTTCTCTCTCATTGAACCGGACGAATTCAACATGCCTGTTTACGAAACTGCACAGTATTTCGTATTCCGCCGTGGGACCCGCCATTCCCCGCAATCCACCCAGCAGTCGCCCGAACCAGCATCCACCAATCGAACATCCTCCGGGGACCAGGTGGCTGCTTCGCCCCGGACCACCTCCCCAGCAAAACCGCTGTCCGGAAGCGAGGTTGTCAGGGATGAACTGAACGGCTTCAGTTTTGTAAAACCGGAAGGATGGGTGCACCAGTATGCGGACGGACAAATATTGCTGGGCTCACATACCATACCTGGCCTGATCTCTGTTTTTCCGCACCGGGCCCGGAACAGCCAGGAGATGCAGGAGCTTATGAAACAGGGCTTCCAGGAAGAGGGAGTGTCCCTTTTGCTTCAAAGTTCCCTGCAACAGCGGAGCGGCGGGATGATCACAGGGACCTATGGGGGAACCGTACAGGCCGAACAGGCCAGGGGGCACGGAATAGGACTGCTGAGTCCGCACGGGGGCGGTGTATTTGTGATGGCAGTTAGCACCCCGCAGAAACTGGGTCAACCTATCATGGATGCCGCTGAATATATTGTTCAAAATACCAGCTTTCAAAAACAGGAGGTGGGCGACCGGGACCTGGTCAGTCATTTTGCAGGTGAGTGGGCATGGACCAACGGATACAGAACCGAGTGGATGACGTTTTACCCCGACGGTACCTATTCGGATCAGGCGGAAGCAGGCTATTCGGGAAATTTTACAGACGGGGCGGGGAACGTTTCCGGAAACTGGGGAGTGGCGAATGAGAACAGTAATACAGGAAGATGGGTCGTTCGCGGCAACAGGGAATCCGGAGTAATCACAGTTGTTCATCCCGACGGACGAAGGGTGAATTATGAGTACAGTGTGTATGTGGAAAGGGGCAAAAAATTTTACAGGGAATATCTGATGAACGGTTACCATTACAACAAACAGAAGGACTTTTAACAGGTTATCTTATGTTTCACATCATTGAACTATCCGGCATCACCAAGACATTTGGACCGGTGGTGGCTGTAAATGATCTGTCCCTTTCGGTTCCGGAAGGAAGCATTTACGGGTTCATCGGTCCCAATGGCTCCGGAAAGACCACCACCATCAGGATGATCATGAAGATCATGTATCCCGATCGTGGTACCCTGCGGATCAGGGGAAAAGAACCAGATGTTACGCGGCATGAAAATATCGGGTACCTTCCCGAGGAACGGGGATTGTATAAAAAAATGAAGCTCGCAGAATTGCTCCAGTTTCACGGAGAGCTGAATAACGGAAAAGACCTGGTAACAGGAATCGATTACTGGCTCAACCGGCTGGACCTGCTTGAATACAAGCATAAAAAGGTGGAGACATTGAGCAAGGGGATGAAGCAGAAGTTGCAATTCATTGCCACCATCCTCCACCGACCTGAGATCATCATACTGGATGAACCATTCAGCGGCCTGGATCCCGTGAACGCAGATCTCATGAAGGATGTGATTTTGGACCTGCAAAAGGAAGGGGCTACTATCATATTCAGCACCCACGACATGTCCATGGCGGAAAAAATGTGCGATTATATCTTTATGATCCACAGAGGTAAGAAAGTGCTGGACGGAACCCTGACCTACATTCAGGACCAGTATGGAAACGACACCATCAGGATCCAGTCTGATATGGGAATGAAGGCACTGGAGGGAATGTCCGGTATCGAGAAGGTCAACAATTTCGGGAAGCTGCAGGAAGTCAGGGTCGCTACGGGGACCGATCCGCAGCAGCTTCTTTCCGATCTCCTGAAAAAGACACGTATTACAAAATTTGAGATCACCAGACCCTCGCTGAATGATATTTTTATCCGGATTGCATCACCGGAAAGGAAGGAGGTGAACCATGAATAAAATCATGACGCTTTTCAAGCGGGAATACCGTGCGGCGGTAAGGACCAAAAGCTTTATCATCGGACTGATCCTTGTGCCTATATTCATGGGTGGGGGATTTCTGGCTGTAATCCTCATGGAGAACCGGCAGGATACCGATGATAAAAAGATCGTAGTGATCGATCACTCAGGCCTGGTTGAGGATGCATTGCGGGAAGCCGTAAACCACAGAAACCAGCATGAGATCTATAACCATGAAACGGGCGAAAAGATCATGCCTGCATACCTGGTTGAATTTATCGCACCTGATCTTTCGGACAGAATCGGACAGCAACTGGAACTATCAAACCGGGTGAAAGCATCCGGTCTGCATGCATTCATTGAGATCGGTCCGGATATCTTTCATCCTGCCAGCGATACCGGTGCGTTCATTAGGTATTATTCGGAGCACTCATTCATGGATAACATCCGCTACTGGTTCGGAAATACAATCAATAATCATCTGCGGCAGGTACGTGTATCCGAACTAAATCTTGATCAGGAACAGTCCGACGCTCTGTTCAGGTGGATCGATGTTGAGGGAATGGGACTGGTTTCGGTGGATAAAAAAACAGGGGTACAGCAGGAAGCACGGGAAGCCAATGAGTTGCAATCGTTCCTGGTACCCTACATCATTGTGTTGCTGATGTTCATGCTGGTCATGATGAGTTCGGTGCCCCTGCTCAGCGCAGTAATGGAAGAAAAATCCGAGAAAATCGCAGAGGTACTGCTGGGTTCCATCACTCCGTTTCAATTCATGGCCGGTAAGGTCCTGGGTGGAATCGGCGTTTCACTCACAACCGCAATCATTTACGTGGCAGGCGGGATCATTACCGCACGGCTGACAGGGTTTGGGTCAACCATCCCTTATGAGATCCTTCCCTGGTTCTTTGTTTATACGATCCTTTTTATCATCATGGTCGGATCGGGTATGGCCGCTCTGGGTGCCACATGCAATGACAACAAAGATGCCCAGTCACTCCAGTTCCCTGCAATGTTCCCGGTGATATTGCCGCTTTTTGTCATCATGCCTGTGATTCAGAATCCCACCGGCAGTCTGGCCACAGCCCTTTCCCTGATCCCCCCATTCACACCGCCCATCATGATGACCAGAATGGCCACACCGGTCACAATCCCATTGTGGCAACCAGTTATCGGCCTGGTGGGAGTTGTTCTTTTCACGGTGTTCACAGTCTGGATCGGAGCTCGGATCTTCAGAACCGCGATCCTGATCCAGGGTCAGAAACCTACTGTATCCAACCTGTTTAAATACGCATTCAGGAATTAATCACCCGACCTGAGTGCTTTTTGAAGAAGAATAATGTAAATTCATTTTCGGCCCCATTTTTGATGTTGAATTCATGACAAGCATCGAAAGTTTAGATCACAACACGAACATCATGATGGCAATAACCATGGATCATTCAGTACTCCGAAGAATCTGCAGGAACCTGTCAGCTATAGTCCTGGCATTAAGTGCCACCCTCCCCTGTCTCTCCCAACGGGATAACCAGGCAGAAATTGACAGGAAGGTGCGTGCGTTCCTGAGCGAACATTCGGGCGAATGGTATGACATGAATGTACCTGTAAAAGACGGAAAGCTCCTGTATGATCTGATCCTGGAGAACAATTACAAGCATGCGCTGGAAATAGGCACTTCCACTGGCCATTCATCCATCTGGATGGCCTGGGCGCTGAGTAAGACGGGCGGCAAATTGATCACCATAGAGGTGGATGAAAAAAGGCACAGGGAAGCTTTGAAGAACTTCAAGGAAGCGGGAGTCTCTGAATTTATTGATGCCAGGCTTGCCGATGCCCATGTTTTGGTTGAGAAGCTAAAAGGCCCTTTTGATTTTGTTTTCAGTGACGCGGATAAATCGTGGTACCGGAATTATTTTCTCGCTGTGGATCCCAAGTTGATGGTCAATGGCTGCTATACCACCCACAATGTATCGGACAGGCCGGGGTACGGGTCCAATTCCGATTACCTTGAATTCCTCAGGAGTCTGCCACATTACAGGACCACCGTAAACAGTGAGGGCAATGGAATGTCCATCAGCTACAAGATAGCCGAACGGTAGATCAATCAGTTCCTTCCTTTTCTCAGGTATGTTCTGAGCTGCCTGAAGCCTTCCGAATTGTTCACCCTCGGGGTATATCCCAGCAAATCCCGGGCAGCGGTAATGTCAAACCAGTGGTTCGAACATAATTCTTTAATGGTATACCTGGTCATAAACGGCTCGGATTCGCTGCTGAATACCCTATGGAACCATTCGGACATTCCCGCAGAAATCAGCGCAAGCCTCTCCGGGACCTTTTTCTTTATGGGTTCATACCCCGCCACCTGGATGATCGAATTGATAAAATCCCATACCCGCGCGGGCTCCCCGTTGGCAATGAAAACAGCTTTACCGCAAGCCCCGGAATTGGACGCAAGTGCTTTTTCCGCAAGCACCAGGGCATCGGTCATATTGTCGATATAGGTTGTATCTTTGAAATATTCCTTATCACCGATCCTTTTTAAATTGCCCGAAGCAGCATTCCTCAGTATCCACGGGATCAGGCGCGAATCGTAGGGACCCCAGACAAGGTGGGGACGAAGGGAAATGGTTTTCAGGGAATCCGAATTGGCCTCCAGGATCAACTTTTCCGCGATGGCTTTCGTATCCGCATAGAAGGAGAGCTGCTTTTCAGGATAAGGATATGATTCATCAATCCCCTCCAGGTCGTTCCCATCGAAAACCACACTTGATGAACTGGTAAAAACGATCCTGGATACCCCGTGTTTCCTGCATCCTTTGATCACATTTTCCGTACCTGTTACGTTCACGGAGTAGAAATCCTTATAATTTCCCCAGTGACCCAATTTGGCAGCCAGATGGTAGACCACATCCCTGTCTTTGCAGGCATCCTCCACGGCTGCTGCATTTCTGATATCGGCCTGGATACTGTTTATACCCAGGGCCCAGTGAAGGGGGTATTCTCGCCTGGAAAGGCTGGTTATTCTGTGGCCATCGGCGATCAGCCGCTTGATGAGTGCCATCCCCATGAAGCCTCCGCCGCCGGTAACAAGTATGTTCATTATACCATTTTACAGCGACAAAATTAAGCATTCTCCGTCAATTGGCTTCCCGGGAATATTTTTAAATTGCATGACCGGTCACTTTTTCATGCATGAAGGGATTTTTCTACTTCCATTTTTTCATCTGGACCCTGTGCTTTTTATGCACTGCGGCCAGAGGCCAGGATCATCATACGCGTTATAACCTGCTTGATGTACTCGCTTATACTTTTGAGATTTCACTGCATGATACCTCTGATCTGATCCAGGTTAGGTCCGCAGTGGAAATAAGGTTTAAGTCAGCGGCAAACGGATTTTACCTCGATCTGAAGCAAAGGGACAGCTCGGGCAAAGGCATGGTGGTAAACAAGATCCGGTGGAACGGGAAACAGGTTCCGTTTCAACACAGGGGCGACCGGCTGGAGTTGACGATCCAGCCTGCATCGCCAGGGGAGGTAAGAATTTATCAAATTGATTATCAGGGGATTCCCAGAGACGGGCTGATCATTTCGGAAAATAAATTCGGCGACCGCACATTCTTCGGCGATAACTGGCCTGACCGGGCATCCCACTGGCTGACAGTGGTGGATCACCCATCGGACAAAGCCCTGGTGGAATTCATTGTGGAAGCACCCGGCCACTACCGGATCGTATCCAACGGCGCAAACATCTGTGAAACCAGGAATGCGGGACGGGTATTATCCGTCTGGAAAACCGCTGTGCCCCTTCCCACCAAACTGATGGTGATCGGTGTGGCCCGGTTTGCGGTTCAGCAACTGGAGAGTCCTTCCGGAATTCCAGTATCCGCATGGGTATTTCCACAGAACCGCGAGGAGGGGTTTTTGGATTACAGCATGGCCATACAACCACTGGATTTTTTCGAGTCTTTCATCGGACCCTATCCGTTTTCCAAGCTTGCCAACGTGCAGTCCCGTACCATTTACGGAGGAATGGAAAATGCGGGCTGCATTTTCTACCGGGAGGGTTCTGTGACAGGGAAACAGGATCATGAATCACTGCTGGCACATGAGATCGCACACCAGTGGTTCGGGGATGCGGTGACAGAGATGGACTGGCATCATATCTGGCTCAGTGAAGGTTTTGCCACCTATATGACCGATCTTTACCTGGAACACCGGTTCGGAAGGGATAGTTTCATATCCTCCCTGAAGCGTGAAAGGGAACTGGTGCTCCGCTATTCAACACGACGTTCCGCACCCGTGGTGGATACCACATTGCCTGTTTCAGTAAGGCTGCTGAATCCCAATAGCTATGAGAAGGCCGCCTGGGTGTTGCATATGCTGCGAAGGAGCCTCGGAGACCAACTGTTCCGGGAAACCCTCCGGGCGTATTATGCAAAGTACAGTTATGGGAATGCCCTTACGGAAGATTTCCGGCACGTGGTAGATTCCGTATCCGGGAAAGATTACGGCCCATTTTTCAACCAGTGGTTATACCAGCCCGGGCACCCTGTGATCTCTGCGCCATGGAGCTATGCACAGGGCCACATCCGTATCCGGGTGTTGCAGCACCAAAAAGGGCCATGTTTTGCATTTCCGCTGGATGTACAAATCGTCAAGGGACCGGAAAACGCATCCACGGAAACACTGTACATCGATACCCGCGAGCAGGCTTTCAGCATTCCCTGTGCAGGGCGACCGGTGGAGATCATCCTCGATCCGGGATCCTGGCTTCTGTTCGAACACCATGGTCCCTGAAATGCCCCTTACGTTTTCAGGTACCGGATCATGTCATCGGTCATCTTGAAGTACGTGTACCTGTATGAATGCTCCCCGGTGGCCCTGATCCCTTCCTCTGAAACCTGGTAGGTGCTTTTTTCACCGGCGATGCGCGAGAAATAGATATCGTGTGCTTTGTCCTCCGCGTCGATCATGGTGACGTGCACCAGGTTCTCATCCATGGCTGCATCCAGGCTTTGCATGCAGAGCGGACAGAAAAAATCGATCCGTTCTCCCTCCCTGATGGTGAATTGAGGATGCTTGATGCTTGTATAATTACCGATTTCAGGGTGCAGCAAAAGCAATCCTTTTTCCCTCTCCTGGTTCCGGATTTTGAAGATGATATAATCGCCAACCTTGAGATGACCCCTGCAATGCGGACATATGAAATGGTTCTCCATGGTATCTTGCTTTTTTGGGACGAGAATGGATTGTTTACAAGTTACTAAAACGGCCCCATGAAGTCAATAATCAGGGGCTGATTTCCCATCACTGGCATTGCATTTCATAATCTCTTATATTTATGAAATAAAATATCCAATCAACATGGACAAAAACCTCATCAAATCCAATCTGGGGATCATTCTTGCAGCGGGTGCGGTCTGGGGCCTGACAGAGTTTGCAGTCGGGCTGGGGCTTCAGAAATGCGGAACGCTTTACTCCGGGGCAATCCTGACAGGCATTGCATTTTTCTGGGTTTCTTTTGTATACAGTCTGACCCGCAGCATCTTCCCTGTACTCATCATCCTTGCCGTGGTGGTGTTTTTTAAAATGCTGGATGCTTTTCTGCTCCCCGTCACCTGGAATCACGGTTCCATCCTGAATCCTGTCTTTGCTTTTTTCATGCTTGCAGCGGGATTCCTGGTTCTGATCGCGCTTTTCAGGGACCGTTTTTTCTCCGCACTGACGAACCGTATTGCAGTGGGTGCAGGTGCAGCCTTGGTGGCCGCACTTCTTTTTCCGCTCGCGGGCTTTGTGACCGGTTCAAAGGCCTGTGTGTTCGCCGCCACGAACATACCCCAGTCCATTTATACCGCTCCGGTGGCCATGATCATTGCCATGAGCACCGTGCCCCTCGGGTACTTTGCCGCCAGGCGATATGCGGATTACATGTCCGGAAGCAGGCATGAGCGAACCAGGCCGGTCCTCGCACGGTTATGGGCACCTGCTGTTGTGATCGGTTGTTTGTTGATCGTCACAATTGTCAGACTGATTTGAATGTACCCGTGAATCACCCTTTATGAAGCACATTCACAGGCAGGTCCTGCAATATGTCAGATCCGGGGCGAAAGTTGCGCTGGCCACAGTGATCCGCAGTGCAGGGTCCACACCCCAGAAACCCGGGAGCTCGGCACTTTTCGGCCGGCAGGGACTTCTTGCCGGAACCGTGGGTGGCGGCATGCTTGAAGGCCGGGTGAAGTCCATCGCTGTGAATGCACTGGATTCCGGACTATCCGGGCAGTATGACTTCAACCTGGACAGCAGTCAGGGTGAGGAAGGAGCACTTTGCGGAGGGGAGGCCACGGTGCTCATTGATGCAGACCCGGGCGCCTTCCTGAAGCCATTTGAGGATCTGGAACGAACCATCGCCGGGCGTTCTGAGGGGATCCTGGTAACAATGTTTCAGGACGGGGATGATGGAGAGAAAACCATCCGGCGGTACTGGATCCCGGAAGGGGACAGCAACCAACTACCCCCTGACATCGATCCGGGCCTCAGGGATGCCATGAAGGAATATCTCCGGGAGGGAATTGCCCGGGATTTCCTGGAGATCACGCTGCCTCCTGATGAGGCCAGGCATAAATGGTATGTATTCTTTGAAAAAATTCGACCGCTTCCCGGACTGATCATCGCAGGGGCCGGTCATGTGGGCAGGGCGCTTGCGCATCTCGGTAGCCTGCTGGATTTTGAAGTGACCGTGGTGGATGACAGAAAGGAATATGCCAGCCGGGAAAACATCCC
>DSEO01000101.1 GCA_011056635.1 Bacteroides sp. | reverse complement strand
GTTGTACCGGTTTATCTAAATGCGATTTGGTTTAGCGCCGCATTCAGGCACATTTCTTTTGGATGCAGGAGCTGCGAAGCAGCGGGCAGACAAAAGTTCAGCGCTAGCTGAATGTGCCTGAACACCGGTATATGTACAGGTGGTGTATTTATTTTTCCTATAGCTGTGTTGTTTTTATACAACCAAGTTATGAAATATTGTGCAATTAAATCGAATAAAAGTATATTTATTAGTTTCATATTGAGGTATATGTATACTTTCATTTGCAACACCATGTTTGTGTAAGAACACTTCAGTAATTCTGCTGACCGATCAATATCATGCCTGTGATTCTTCTGAACAACGGAATTGTTAGGAAAGATGATAAACATGCATGGATTTCAACGGGGATTGTCCAGCGGATTCCGGATCTTCATGAGTGCATTGGAAGCCACATGGGTATAAACTTCCGTGGTTCGGGTACTGGCGTGGCCCAGGAGCTCCTGGATGAAACGGAGGTTTGTTCCCTGTTCGAGCAAATGGGTGGCAAAGCTGTGGCGGAGACTGTGCGGTGTGACATATTTGTTGATTCTTGCCCGGTCTACGGCATCACGGAAAATCTTTTCGATGCTAGCGGCACTGTACCTGCCCCCATTCTGACCCTCAAAGAGCCAGGTCTTCGGACGGTACTTCATGTAATACGTGCGAAGTTCGGTAACCAGTCTCTCCGACAGCAGGGTGAACCTGTCCTTTCTGCCCTTTGCCCCGCAGATTTTCATCAGCATGCGCTGTGAATCGATATCCTCTACCTTGAGGTTGATCAGTTCACTTCTGCGGAGTCCTCCCGAGTAGATCGTCATCAGGATGCACCGGTGTTTCAGGTTTTCTGTCATGCGAAGGATCCTGTCCACCTCCTCCAGTGTAAGCACGGTGGGTAGCTTCCTGACCTTCCGGGGCCGGCTCAGCTGGTAATATTCCCGCTTCCTTCCCAGTACTTTCTCATAATAGAACTTGATGGCATTGATACGCTGGTTCTGCTGGCTTGCGGATATGTGTTTGTAGTTGATCAGGTCCAGTATGTACTGATTGATCTGACGCGGGCAGATTTTTGTCAGATCCGTTTCCCTGAAATATACCATGAACTGACGAAAATAGTTCGTGTAGCAACTGATGGTGTTCTGGCTGTACCTTTTCCGCTGGAGCAGTTCAAGGTATCCCCGGGGCAGGTCTGGAACCTTCCGTGCCCATCCATGATCGCTTGATGATTCATGCCTGTTCTTCATAAAAATGGATAAACGCTTTTTATACCGTTGTCTTTGATCAGTCAGGACGATTACAGCATTTTAGATCGTCCTGCATCTGTTTAATGTAAATGTGCCTTTATGGTTAATGTGCCTTTGTGGTTAATGTGCCGGACTTGCCTTTCATAGTATGGTCTAAGGGGAAAAAATCGCAGGCAGGGGAAAAACCCGGTAAAAGGTTCATATTTAACACAGCTTGAAGTTCGGTATGGAATAAGGATTTGTTGTATCTTACAAATATCAATTATCTTTACGGCCTTACATTGGAAGTTGATTAAATTCGTCATAAAGGTGACTTTTGGATAACGGATAAGTACGGGTTGGATGAACGAGAACAGGGAGCAGATTTTTGAGAATAACGAATTCCAGGTCCTGCTGAGGAAATATGAGGACATGAGGCGGGGGATCCAGTCGATTTTTTTCGATGTGGAGGAGTTCGAACAGATCATTGAATACTACCTGGATGATTTCAAATTTGAAGAAGCCCGGGAGGCTGCAATTCTGGGTAATAAGCAGCATCCTGCATCGGTGGAGATCAAATACAAATTCATTCACATACATATTGAACAGGGCCAGCCGAAAAAGGCGCTCGCACTCCTGGAGGAGATCCCTGTCTGGGAAGAGAACAATCCGGAGCGCTATTTCCTGAAGGGGACAGCACTATGTCAGCTTGGACGGCTGAAAGAGGCCGAGTCCCAATTCGACAGGGCCCTGGAATTATCGACCGAAGATACCTTCGATGCACTGATCAACATTTCCATCGCCTTCGAGAATGTTCGCCATTTTGAACTGGCCATCAAATATCTTCTACAGGCACACCTGCAACACCCCGATAATCTATCTGTGCTCTATGACCTGGGATATTTCTACGAGCGGCTCCACCGGTTCGGTGAAAGCCTGAAATTTTACCAGAATTACCTGGACCTGGATCCCTATTCTGACAATGTCTGGTACAACATGGGTATCGTATACCATAAGCTGGAAAGGTATGACAAAGCGGTGGAGGCATACGATTACTCCATTGCCATCAACCCCGATTACGCATCCGCCTATTTCAACAAAGCCAGTGTCTGGGTGAGTGCGGAGCATTACAGCCGTGCCATCGAGGCTTACAGGGAATACCTGGAGATAGAACCTGAAAATACACAGGCTTACTGTTATATGGGCGACTGCTATGAACAGATGGACCAACCTGAAGAATCTTTGAAAGCTTTCCGGAAGGTGATCGAGCTGGATAACACGGACCCGGAAGGCTGGTTCGGTGCGGGAATGATCTACCACCGCATGGGAAAATATCATGAAGCCATCACATACATGCTGAAAGCGATTGAATTCGACAGCAGCAATCTTGATTACTGGATCAACCTGGGGTATGCCAATGAGGATTCCGGATTTATCGAAGAAGCCATCAGGTGCTACGGCTACGTAACCAGGACAGATGCGGGTGATCTGGACGGCTGGATTGCACTGTCGGGTGTACTGATGAAGGAGGGTTTGTTTGAAAATGCGCTTCACTTTCTGCGGGAAGCATTTACCCACCATGCCGGGGCAGGGGAGGTCCATATAAAAATGGCTGTCTGTCATCTGAAACTGGGCAACAGGGAACTGGCAGCCAGGTTTTTAAAGGAAGCCCTCGGCAGTGATTACGCCCTGCTTTCCGAGTTTGAACAGTTTTTCCCGGAAAATACCTGGGATGAGGATATCAGGTGGATTATCCGGCAATACAGAAAATAAGCGTTCACAATTTTTTTGGAGAATCAAACGATTAACAGCTATGAATTTTGATCTGACGCATATCCCTGAAAGAACTTCGGGCGACCGTTCCTACGGGATCACCATGGTTATGGATAAGGGACTGAGCCTCAAGGAGGCCGAACATTTCATTGAATCAAGCGCACCATTCACTGACTTGGTTAAGCTTGGCTTCGGGACCGCCCTGATCACACAGAAACTGAAAGAAAAAGTAGCCCTGTATCGGTCGGCCGGAATGAAACCTTATTTCGGGGGAACGCTGTTTGAGATGTTTATCGTACGTGAACGGTATGAGGATTTTAAACGGTTTATCAGCGAGTGCGGACTGGACACAGTGGAGGTATCTGATGGCTCCATCCGAATGGATCACCGGGAAAAGCTGGAATGTATCGCGGACCTTGCAAAGGATTTCCGGGTGCTTTCGGAAGTGGGAAGCAAGGTGAAGGGCGTGGATCTTCCGGATGACCTCTGGGTATCCAATATGAAGACCGAACTGGAAACCGGAGCCTGGAAGGTGATTGCGGAGGCCAGGGAAAGCGGGACCATCGGGATATACCAGTCAGACGGTTCGGCCAACAGGGAACTCATTGATGCCATCATGAAAGAGATATCGGTGGATGACGTGCTGTGGGAAGCACCCAACAAAGCCCAGCAGGCCATGTTCATCAAGCTTATCGGGGCCAACGTGAACCTGGGGAACATTGCCCCGGCCGAGGTGGTAGCCCTGGAAGCATTGCGCTGCGGGATGCGGGGAGATACTTTCTTTGAGTTCCTTCCGAAGGAATATCACACCCGGAAATTGTGAAAAATTATCTTCAGAAATACCTGGTCCTCTTGCTCAAAGGCATGGGTATGGGAGCAGCCGATGTGGTGCCCGGGGTTTCCGGAGGCACCATTGCTTTTATCACCGGGATCTACGAAGAATTGGTTAACTCCATAAAAAGCATCAATGCCGGGGCGCTGAAACTGTTTTTTTCAGGCAGGTGGAAGGCTTTCTGGAAGCACATCAACGGCAACTTTCTGCTGGCCGTCTTTGCCGGGATCTTTATTTCGGTCCTCTCCCTGGCCAGGATCCTGGAATACCTGCTGGTGAACCACCCCATCCTCATCTGGGCATTTTTCTTCGGACTGATACTGGCCTCTTCCTATATCGTATCGAAAAAGGTGGGGAAATGGAACTACACCGCGGTGGCGGGGATTGTCGCAGGGACGGGCCTGGCAGTCTTTATCACCAGTGTCACGCCTGCCACCACCACGGATGCATTCTGGTTCGTCTTTCTTTCAGGGGCACTGGCCAGCTGTGCCATGATCCTGCCGGGCATTTCCGGAAGCTTCATCCTGTTGTTGCTCGGCAAATACGCATTTGCCCTTCATGCGGTCAATGAACGCATATTCATGGATCTCCTCCTGCTGGGTGGCGGCGCTGTCGTCGGGATTATCAGTTTCGCGAACCTGCTGTCATGGTTGCTGAGAAAGCATCATGATGTGACCATCGCCGTGCTGGTCGGTTTTATGATCGGATCCCTGAACAAGATATGGCCCTGGAAGGAAACCCTGGAGACCATCCTGGTGGAAGGGGAGCTCAGGCCCCTGGTGGAAAAGAATGTACTCCCCGTGGCAGGAAATGCGGACGACCGCTTCTGGATGGCATTGCTCATGGCGGCCATCGGCATCGGGATCATCCTTGTCATCGAGCTGGTCCTTTCCGGGAACAGGGAAAAGAAATCCGCAGAATCCTGAAGGAAACGGTATGTTCAAAATTTCCGTCCCATGAATACTAGAATATTCGGACTGATCGGGTACCCGCTGGAACACAGTTTTTCGGTATCCCATTTCTCACGGAAATTTGCAACGGAGCATACCGATGCTGTATACAGGAATTATCCCCTGAAGGATGTAGCGGAATTCCCATCCCTGGTGCAATCTGAACCCGGCCTTCATGGTCTGAACGTGACCGTGCCCTACAAGGAGAAGATCATTCCGTACCTGGATGCACTGAGCCAGACAGCCCGCAGCATTGGAGCGGTGAATACCATCTGTTTTTGCAGGCGGAGCGGGGGACTGGCACTGACGGGGCACAATACAGATGTGACCGGTTTTGGGCGGTCGCTCCGTGAACATCTGCGTGATCACCATAAACGGGCCCTGGTCCTGGGTACCGGTGGTTCCTCCAAAGCTGTGGTCCATGTCCTTGAAAAACTCGGCATCGCATTTCTGCGGGTAAGCAGAAGCAGGGGAGAAGAAAGGGTAACCTATGAAGAACTGACAGCCGGGATGATGAAGGATCATACCCTGGTCATCAATACCACTCCCCTGGGAATGTATCCCGACCTGGAATCCTGTCCCCCCATCCCTTACGAAACAATCACTGCAGATCATCTCCTGTTCGACCTGGTCTACAATCCGTCAAAAAGCAGGTTCCTCCTGCAGGGCGAGCAGCAGGGAGCCTCCATAGTAAATGGTTATGACATGCTCGTGTACCAGGCTGAAGCATCCTGGGAGATATGGAACAGGAGGCCGGAGGATCTGAATGAAAACCCACCTGAAAAGTCTGAACAATGAAGGAATCGCTGATCCAACGTTTTACGGTCTCCTCATATGATCTCAATCCGGGGGGCCAGGCCAGGCTCACTTCCCTGGCCGGTTTCTTCCAGGAGATTGCCTACCATCACGCCGGCAGACTGGGTATGGGGTACCATGACCTGAAGATGGACCGGACCTTCTGGGTGCTTTCCCGGATGAAGATCAGGATCCTGCGTTACCCGTTTTGGGATGAAGAGATCCGTGTGGAAACATGGCCCTGCGGCCTGGACAGGCTCTTTGCCATGAGGGATTTCAGGATCGTTTCAGGACACACTCAGGTGACCGGACTGGCCTCCACCGCGTGGCTGATCGTGGACGGAAAGACCCGGAGGCCCGTCAGGCCGCCGGTCAGGCTGGCGCAATACAGTGAGGGTCAGGACAAACCATTCGCTGAAACACTGCGGAAGATCCCCCTGCCGGAAAAGATGAGCGGGATGGAGCTGCGCAGGGTAGTGTATTCGGATCTGGATGTGGTCGGGCATGTGAACAATGTCAAGTACATGGAATGGTGCATTGATACTGCCGGGGATTCAGCGCTGAAAAAAGGGATCGGTACATTTGAGATCAATTTCATGCATGAATCGCATTTCGGTGATGAAATCGCGATCACCGTTGCTGGAGGAGGGGGGGAGGAAGATTATTTCCTGGGGCGAATATCCGGCGATGACCTGGAGATTTTCCGGGCACATATCATCTGGGATCAGGCCCTGTCTGGCATCACCCCGTAACCGATATCCACAAGGAAGAGCCCTTTTGCAGGGGCCGACATGCCGGCCCTGCTCCGGTCTTTCGCCTCCACGATCTGCCTGAACTGTTCGCTGCTGATCTTCCCAAATCCCACATCCAGCAGGGTTCCCACGACCGAACGGACCATGTTCCGCAGGAACCGGTCCGCCTTTATTTCAAACAGGTAACCCGAATCCACCTCCTTCCAGGATGCGGCCATGACCTGGCACCGGTTGGTCTTCACATCGGTATGCAGCTTGCTGAAACTGGTGAAATCGTCCGTGTTCATGATGATCTCGCAGCAGCGGCCAATCTCCTCCACATTCAGCGATCCGTAGACATAATGCGCATAATTCCTGGTGTAGAGGGGTTTGATGGTGGATATGTGGTAGTGATACGTGCGGTATGTGGCCGAAAACCGGGCATGCATTTCGCCGGGAACCTGTTGCAGCCTGTAGATCACAATGTCATCCGGAAGAAAGCGGTTCAACCTGAAGACCAGATCTTCTTTCCGGTCCTCCAGCAGGTTCGGGGTGTCAAAATGGGCCACAAAGAAAGAAGCATGCACACCGGTGTCGGTCCGTCCCGCACCGGTGACAGAGATATCCTCTCCGAGCAGGGTTGTCAGCGCATGTTCAACAGCCTGTTGCACGGTATTGCCGCCGGGCTGGGTCTGCCAGCCGCTGTAGCCGGTCCCGTCATAGGCCATATGGATAAAATATCGGTACATTTGTCTGATCCGGGAAATGCAAAATTACCCTTTAATTAACATTTTTTAACCCCGCATTGCTTTCAATTGGCCTTTTCGCTGCTATTTTTGTGAACCAAATCCGTTTGATTTACTATAACCGAATGATTATTAACTAAAAAGAAGCACAAATGACTCAGGAGGCAATTACCCGGGATGTGAATATCAAGGAACTCAATGAAAGGATCAAGAAGGAGAGTGAGTTCGTGGACCTGATCACCCTGGAGATACAGAAGGTCATCGTGGGACAGAAAAACCTGGTTGAAAGACTGCTGATCGGATTGTTGTCAGACGGCCATATTTTGCTGGAAGGGGTACCCGGACTGGCAAAGACCCTTGCCATCACCACACTGGCACAGTCCATTGATGCCAGTTTCAGCAGGATCCAGTTTACCCCGGACCTCCTCCCGGCCGATCTGGTTGGAACCATGATCTACAGCCAGAAGAGAGAGGAGTTCATTGTGAAGAAAGGTCCCGTTTTCGCGAATCTGATCCTGGCCGATGAGATCAACCGTTCCCCGGCCAAGGTGCAGAGTGCCCTGCTGGAGGCCATGCAGGAAAAGCAGGTCACCATCGGGGAAACCACCTATCCCCTGGAGCGGCCTTTCCTGGTGCTTGCCACCCAGAATCCCCTGGAGCAGGAGGGTACCTACCCGCTGCCCGAGGCCCAGGTGGACCGGTTCATGTTGAAGGTAATGGTGACCTATCCCTCCAGGGAGGAGGAGAAACTGATCATGAGGGAGAACCTGTTGAAACAGTTCCCCTCAGCTACAAAAATCCTGAAACCTGCCGATATCATGCAGGCAAGGGAGGTGGTCAAGGATGTCTACCTGGATGAAAAGATCGAGAATTATATCCTGGATATTGTATTTGCCACCCGGAATCCTGAAAAGGCCGGATTGGCACAGTTTGTGCCATTGATCCATTACGGGGGATCGCCGCGTGCGAGCATCAACCTGGCCAAGGCTGCCAAAGCATATGCCTTCATCAAGCGGAGGGGATATGTGGTGCCGGAAGATATCAGGGTGGTGTGTCATGATGTGATGAGGCACCGGATCGGTCTGACCTATGAAGCTGAGGCAGAGAATATTACATCAGAGCATATTATCTCTGAGATCCTGAACAACGTGGAAGTGCCTTAATGAACAACGATGAAAAGCATGCTGGTCATACCTGTTATTTTACTGGTGCTCTGCAGCCCAGCGCACGCCCAGCCTTTGATCGGAATGTCCAAGGAACAGGTGGCGGGCCTCATTGAAAAGGAGCACAGCGTATTCAGGAAAGACCAGTCTGTCTCGAACCAGCAGTTCAACTACCTGAAATATGTGAACAGTCAGCGGACAAAGACCTGGATCATGTACTTCTCCGGAGAGGATGTATGTACGGGGACCAAGCTTGTGTGTGACTATTCCGAATTGGATGAGATGCTTGATGCGTTAGACAGCCGGTACAGGAAGACAGGCCGCCGGGAGTGGGAATACGAACAGGGAACCGACACCTTCAGGGTGACCCTGACCAGGGAAGAATGGTATTTCACCGTCCGTGAAAAAAAGACAGAGTGACAGGAATCCTTTCGCGTTCAGGAAGCGACTTTCAAGAGAAACTGTGGAAACAAAAGAGCTCTTAAAAAAAGTACGGAAGATAGAGATCAAGACACGGGGACTCACCAGGCAGATCTTTGCCGGGGAGTACCACAGTGCTTTCAGGGGCAGGGGGATGACATTCTCCGAGGTCCGGGAGTACCAGTACGGGGATGACATCCGGAACATAGACTGGAACGTCACGGCCCGTTTCAACCATCCCTATGTGAAAGTGTTCGAAGAGGAGCGGGAACTGACGGTGATGCTGCTGATCGACATGAGTGCTTCGGGCGAATTCGGTACACGGGTGCATCTCAAACGGGATCTGATTACGGAGATTGCCGCGGTACTCTCTTTCTCGGCCATTGAGAACAATGACAAGATCGGGGTCATCATGTTCAGCGACCGGGTGGAAAAGTTCATCCCCCCGCAGAAAGGCCGGAAACACATCCTCAGGATCATCCGTGAATTGCTGGAATTCCGGCCGCAGAGCAGGGGCACTGACATATCGGAAAGTCTGCGGTTTCTCACCAATGCCATCAAGAAACGATGCACCGCATTTCTTATATCCGATTTCAAGGACAAGGGCTACGCCCGTTCCCTCCAGGTGGCCAACAACAAGCATGATGTGGTGGCGCTGCATGTGTATGACAGGCGGGAAGCATCGCTCCCCGCAGTGGGCCTTCTCAGGGTGATGGATGCCGAAACAGGGAGGGAGCAATGGGTCGATACATCGAAGCAAAGGGTGCGGGAAAGTTATGCCGTCAAATGGGAAAGTCACGTGGACATGATGAAGGAGATATTTTCCCGTGCCGGAGTGGACAGTGTTTCCCTGCCCACGGGCGAGGATTATGTAAAACCCTTAATGCTCCTGTTCAAGCGAAGATAGCATGATGAAGGAACCGAGGCCATACATCATAGTTGTTTGCCTGTTGCTGGCCCTCCTGGTGAATTCCCGGCTGTATGCCCAGCTGATCAAAGTCACCTCGGAGCTGAATACCGATTCCATGATGATCGGCGACCAGGTGCTTTACACGCTCCGGGTGGAGGCAGCGGAAAATGTGGATTTCAGGCTGCCTGCGATTTCCGATACTTTGAGCAAAAACCTGGAGGTTCTTTTCCCGGTCTCGGCCGATACAACTTTCGGGGATGGCAGAAGAAAGGTGGAGCACAGCTATGTGATCACCGGCTTTGAAGAAGGCATGCAAATCGTGCCGGCACAGCATGTGGAGTACACCTTCAACGGGCGGACCGATACAGCACTGAGCATGCCTTTAATGATGCACGTATACGAACCGGTTGTCGATACCACACAGGCCATCAAACCCATCAAACCGCCCATCAACACTCCCCTCACGTTTAAGGAGCTGCTTCCCTGGCTTGGCCTCGGCCTTGGAATACTCCTCATCGCATCACTGATTGCCGTGCTGATCAGGAGGTACCGGCAACGCCGGAGAGATCCGGAAATATTCCGCATGCAGCCGAAGGAGCCCGCCCATGTGATTGCCTTCAGGGAACTGGACAGGCTGAAAGAAGAAAAACTGTGGGAGCGCGGCTATGTTAAACAATTCTATACCAGGCTTACGGAGATCACACGGACCTACATAGAGCGACAGTACGGGATTCCGGCCATGGAGCGGACCACCAGTGAGATCCTGCAGGCTTTCCGCAGATCCAACCTGGAAGACGGACTGCTGGAGGAGATCCTGGAAGAGTTGCTGCAGCTGGCCGACCTGGTGAAATTCGCCAAAGAAGAGCCGTTGCCGGTGGATAACCAGACAAACCTGAACAACGCCTATCTGTTTGTCCAGAAGACCTACCCCATGTTTTACGCGGAAAAACCGGGACCGGCAATGAGCATGGAGACAGGGTCTTTCAAGGAGAACAGTCAGGCGAGTAATACCGGACCGGGGCAGGTGAACGACCGGGAAATTACCACCGGGCCCGGGGAGACGGACGGAACAGGAAAGGAGGGGTTGGATCATGGGTAACCTGGAATTTGCATATCCGGCATTCCTCTACGGGCTGATCCTGCTACCGCTGATGGTGGCATGGTACCTGTGGCGGGGAAAAAGGAGCACGGCGTCACTGAAGATTTCGGGATTCGAGAACATCGACCCGCGCATCAGATCATCCAGGATATGGCTGCGCCACCTTTTATTTGTCATCAGGCTCCTGGTGGTGGGACTGATCATCTTCGTCCTGGCCAGGCCCCAGTCCGCCAACCGGTGGGAGCAGGTGACCACCGAAGGGATCGATATCGTCATGTGCATGGATGTTTCCGGGAGCATGCGGGCCATGGATTTCAGGCCCAACCGCCTGGAGGCGGCCAAAAGCGTGGGGATCGAATTCGTGAATGCCCGGCAGGATGACCGGTTCGCACTGGTGGTGTTTGCCGGGGAAAGTTTCACGCAGTGTCCGCTGACAACCGACCGTGCTGTGGTGATCAATTTCCTGAAGGGGATCGAATTCGGTGTGATCGAAGACGGCACTGCCATCGGAATGGGGCTGGCCACCGCGGTGAACCGGATCAAGGACAGCAAATCCAGGAGCAAGGTAATCATCCTGTTGACTGACGGGGTGAACAACAGGGGAGATGTGGGACCGGTCACCGCAGCGGAAATAGCAGCCAGCTTCGGGATCCGCGTCTATACCATCGGGGTGGGATCACACGGCAACGCACCCGTTCCGCTGCAGGATGCATTTGGAAGAACGGTGACCCGGAACATGCCGGTGGAGATCGATGAAGATGTGCTTAAAAGAATCGCGGAAACCACCGGCGGAACCTATTTCAGGGCTACGGACAATAACAAGCTGCGGGAGATCTACCAGCAGATCGATCAGATGGAGAAGACCAGGCTGGATGTGAAACAATTCAGCAGGAAGAAAGAGGAATATTTTCCTTTCCTCCTTTCAGCCATGCTGCTCCTCCTGTTTGAGATCCTGCTCCGGTATACCCTGTTCAGAACAATTCCGTAAGATGCAAAGCGATCGTGAGGAAATATGATACAGTTCGCACATAAAGAAATTCTGTGGTTTTTGCTGTCGGTGATCCTGATGCTGGCAGGCTACCTGGTATACTGGAGGTACCGCCGGCGTTCACTGGATCGTATTGGGGACAGGGGCCTGGTGGGAACACTGATGCCCGATGCCTCCGGGCCGGCCCATCACTGGAAATTCATTTTGCTCCTGCTCGGGACCACCCTGCTGATCATCGCTGCATCGGGACCCCGGGTGGGATCGAAGCTGGAGGAGGTGGAACAGAAGGGGAGGGAGATCATCATTGCACTGGATGTTTCCAACAGCATGCTTGCTGAGGATGTCCAGCCATCCCGGCTTGAACGTTCCAAGCAAATGATCCGCCGGATGGTGGACAGAATGAGCAACGATAAGATCGGTCTCATCGTATTTGCCGGGGATGCCTACACCCAGATCCCCATAACGGACGATTATACCAGTGTGAAGATGTTCCTCGCCGGAGCGGGACCCGATATGGTATCCAAACAGGGAACCGCGATCGGTTCTGCCATTAAGCTGGCTGTCAGGTCATTCTCGACCGTATCCGGGGAGACACCGGAGGGCGGATCCGCCTCCAGCAAGGGTATCGTGGTGATCACTGACGGAGAGAACCATGAGGATGATGCAGTGGGAGAGGCAACACGGGCAGCGGAGCAGGGGATCCGGGTGTTCACGGTGGGACTGGGAGACCCTGACGGGGTGCCCATCCCGCTGAGACCGGGCAGTTCGGCGAAGCGAAGGGACAAAGAGGGACAGGTGGTGGTAAGCAAACTCAATGAGAAACTGCTGGTGGAAGTGGCCAGGGCAGGCAACGGGGCATATATTGCGGGTGACAGGATCAACAGCCTGCTCGATGAACTGGATAAGCTTCAGAAGACGGAGCAGAAATCGCGCGTATTTGCGGAGTACGCAGAAAGGTTCCAGTATTTCGCCGGTTTTGCCCTTTTATTCCTGATTCTGGAATTCTTTATACGGACCAGGAAGAATGCGCTTTTGCAGAGATTTAATCCATTCAAGACAGCAGGATGAAAAGATTCATGATAGGGATGATTGCCTGTCTGACGGCGACAGCAGCCTGGGGACAGAATGAGCGGAAGGTGATCCGCCAGGGCGTGAAAGCTTATGAACAGGGAGACTACAATGAAGCTGAAGTGCTGTTCAGGAAAGCGGGAGATCTGGAACAGGAGTCCTATGTGGCTGATTTTAACACGGGTGCCGCACTGTACGGCCAGGAGAAATTTGAGGAGACCGTAAAACAGTATGTGCCGCTGACGGACCGGGTGGATGATCCGGAAACCCTGGCCCACGTCTGGCACAATATCGGGAACAGCCTGCTGGAATCGGAACAGTACAAACAGAGCATTGAAGCCTATAAAGAAAGTCTCCGGCTCGATCCGTCCGATATGGATACGAAATACAACCTGGCCTATGCGAAGAAGAAGCTGCAGGAGCAAGAGCAGCAACCACAGAGCCAGGATCAGCAGCAGCAGGATCAGCTACAGGACCAACAGCAACAGGATCAGCAGGATCAGCAGGATCAGCAACAGGACCAACAGCAACAGCAGGATCAACAGGACCAGCCTCAGCAGCCGGATCAGCAGGAGCAGCAAACCCGGCCGCTGGAGATATCCCGGGAGGATGCCCGGAGAATGCTGGAAGCGATCGAACAGCAGGAGCAGGAGGTGCTGAACAAAGTGGAAGAGAAAAAAGCGGCTGCATCCAGGGTCAAAACAGAAAAGGATTGGTAAATTCAGGACATGAAGCTGAAGTTTTTCCCATCGGTCACCCTCATACTGCTCTTCAGCATGGCGCTGGGGGGACAGGACCCGGTCTTTACCGCATCCGCCCCAGCCGTGGTCAATGTGGGTGAGCAGTTCCAGTATGTGGTGGAAGGTTCCGAACAGGGCTCCCTGACCCTTCCCCCGCTGGGTGATTTTCAGCTCCTGGCCGGACCATTTTCTTCCTATTCCTCTCAATCGCAATGGATCAACGGGAAGATGACCATGAAGACAACGGTGACCTATACCCATGTGCTGCGGGCCACCGTAAAGGGGACCTTCACCATTCCGCCCGCCACGGTAAAGGTGGGGCGAAAGGAATACAGGACCAATGAGGTGCAGATTACTGTCAATGAAGCTGCCGGCGGTGCCGGTCCGGGAGGGACACCCCCGGGGGGCGGTCAGGCTGCACCTTCCGGCACAGCGCCTGACAATCAGCCAGGCGAAACATCCCCCGTCTTCCTGAGGGTGATCCCATCCAAAACGGAAGTTTATGTGGGTGAGCAGTTTGTATCCGGACTCAAAGTTTTTACCCGGGTAAATACCCGGCCTGCCTCTTCGTCCAGGGATATTCCCTATGAGGGATTTTACAGGGTATCGGTGGATCCGGATGCCACCGCCCAGCGGCAGGTGATCGGGGGACAGCAATACCTGACCCAGGTTATCCAGCGGCACATCCTGATCCCCCAGAAAACAGGGGAGGTGGTCGTCGCACCCTATGAATCTGAATGGATGATCCCGCAGCGCGTTCAGCGGCGAAGCCAAGGGAGCATATTCGATGATTTCTTCGATGATCCTTTCTTCGACAGCTACCAGGAAGTGCCTGTCAAACTGTTCACGGATCCGGTGACCATCCATGTGAAACCTTTACCCCCCGGGGCTCCGGAGGGGTTCACCGGGGGAGTGGGCAGCTTTACCCTGGAAGCGTCGCTCTCGGCCGAGGAGATCGAGGTCAACGAAGCCCTCAGCCTCAGGATCACCGTCAGGGGCACGGGGAACCTGCCTTTGCTGGGCGAGCCGGATGTGAACCTTCCCCCGGACCATGACCTTTATGAGGTGACCCGGTCGGTGAATACCAGCACTTCGGGGAACAGGATCAGCGGATCCGTGACCTTCGAATACCCCATCGTGGCGAGGCATGCAGGCAGGTTCAGGATCGCACCGGTCCGGTTTGCCTGGTTCGATCCGGCGGCAAAACAATACCGGACCGGCACCACACGGGAGTTTACATTCACGGTACGCAAGGGTGAAACGGACCAATCACCGGGGAATGTATACGTGCCGGGGATCATGCAGGAGAGCGTAGAGGATATCGGCACCGATATCCGTGACATTATCCGTACCCCGGCTCCCTTCCGTCCGCTGGCCGGCACGCTGCTGGGGAAAAGCTGGTTCAGGCTGCTGTATCCCCTGGCCCTGCTGATCTTTGTGCTGGCGATCATCTTCATCCGCATCCTTGCACGCAGGAATGCAGATCTGAAGCTGGTGCGCAACAGACAGGCGAACAGGAGTGCGCGGATCCGGCTGAAGATGGCTGACAGGTTCCGGAAGGCCGGGAACCGGGACGGGTTTTACGATGAAGTGGGAAAAGCCATCTGGGGGTACCTGGGGGATAAGCTGAACATCGAGACTTCTGCGCTTTCCAGGGACATGATCCTTGAGGAGCTCGGGCGCAGGGAAGTGGAGGAGGAAATCAGGAAGGAGTTTCTCAGGATCCTGGATGAAAGCGAGTTTTCACGGTTCGCCCCTTCATCGGAAAAAAGTGATGTGAACCAGCTTTACAGGGATGCGGTATCGCTGATCAGAAACCTGGAAAACAGTTTATGATGAAGATGTTACGTCTTATACCATTCCTTCTGTTTGCATGGAGTCCCGGAGCAATGGCATCCCCGGCTGATAGTCTTCGCCAGGAAAGCCTGCTTCCGGACAGCCTCTACCGGGATCGCATGCTGGCGGACAGTCTCCTTTCGGGAAATCTTCATCCGGACAGCCTTTTCAGGCACGGGAACAGGTTGTACCAGCATGGCGGGTTCGAAGCCGCGCTGGATGTTTACGGGGCGGTGGTGGATGCCGGCCTGGAGTCGGCCGATCTGTATTACAACATGGGCAATGCCGCATTCAGATCCAACAACATCGGGCATGCGATCCTCTATTATGAAAAAGCGCTGAAACTGGATCCGTTCCATGAGAATGCACGCCACAACCTGGAGTTCGTATCCCGTTACCGGGTGGATACGTTTGAGGAGGTGCCCCGGTTGTTCATCCGGACCTGGATCGACAAACTGGTCAGGATCTTTCCCGAACGCACCTGGAGCATGCTCTCCCTGGCATTATTTGTCCTTTTGCTTGCCAGCGTGGTGCTGTACCTATTTGCCCGCCGGCTGACATGGAAGAAAGCCGGTTTTTTCAGTGCGCTTTTCGGTTTGCTGTTCTTCCTGATCACGCTGTTCTCGGGGATTGCCCGGCACCGGAACATCACCAGGCCCGATGCGGGCATCATCGTAGCACCCTCGGTGGTGGTGAAAAGTTCCCCGAGCGAATCGGGGACCGAACTTTTTATCCTCCATGAGGGGACACGGGTGGGTTTGAATGAGGAAGTGACCGGCTGGAGGAACATCCGGGTGATCGATGGCCGGGAGGGATGGATCCGGGCGGATGATTTTGAAAGCATCTAAATTACCGTGAGCCGGATACCTCCGGGCAAAATGAATTATCTTTGACAACTTCATCCTTCCGGTATCAATGAACCTTTACACATATGGCCATTCAGAAAAGTTATCAGGAGATCAATGAAAAAATAAAACGGGGAGATGCCGTGGTGCTCACCGCAGAGGAAGTTTCCGAAATGGGCCGGTCCCGTTCTGCCAGGGAAATTGCCGAAAAGGTGGATGTGGTCACCACCGGCACGTTCAGCCCCATGTGTTCATCGGGGGTCTTCATCAATGTGGGTCACTCCGATCCGCCCATCCGGATGGAAAAGGCCACACTGAACGGGGTCCCTGTTTTTACGGGACTGGCGGCAGTGGACCTGTATATAGGCGCCACGGAAGCCCACCCGGAAAACCCTGCCTACGGCGGGGCGCACGTCATCGAGGAACTCCTGGAAGGAAAAGATGTGGAGCTGATCGCCCATGCCAAGGGAACGGACTGTTACCCCCTGAAGGATATCCGGACTACCATCAACAGGGAGAACATCAATGACATGATCATGTTCAACCCGCGGAATGCCTACCAGAACTATCCGGCTGCCGTGAATTCCTCCAGGCAGATCAAATACACCTATATGGGCAGCCTGCTGCCGAGAATGGGGAATGCCAATTACAGCACTTCCGGGGAACTGAGCCCGCTGCTGAACGACCCGCAACTGAGGACCATCGGTGTGGGAACGCGTATTTTCCTGGGGGGGACCACCGGCTATGTGAGCTGGTTCGGTACCCAGTTTAAAACGGATACCGAAACCAATGCGCACGGGGTTCCCGTTTCAAATGCCGCGGCGCTGGCTGTGATCGGCGATGCGAAAGCCATGCGTCCGGATTTTATCAAAGCAGCCTATTTCGAGAAGTACGGGGTTTCCATATTCATCGGTATCGGCATTCCCATTCCGTTGCTGGATGAGGAAATGGCGGCCAGGGTGATGATCAGGAATGACCAGATCACCACCCGCATCCTGGACTACGGTGATCCCGGCAAACCGGAACTGGGACGTGTTACCTATGCCGAACTGCAGTCGGGGGAGATCACCCTGAACCATAAAAAGATCAGGACGGCATCCCTTTCCAGTCTTCACAGGGCAAGGATCATCGCGGACCTGCTGAAAAAGGAATTGACCGAAGGCAGGTTTCTGCTCGCTGAGCCGGTGGAGCCGTTTCCTCACCGGAAAGACTTGAATCCTTTGATAATCAGGTAATCATATTTTAATGCCATGCAGACGACAAAACAAAGAATGGTGCTGACATTCCCGGCGGAAGCCATCGATGAACCCATTACCTATACCCTGATCAAGGAATATGACGTAATGATCAACATCCTGAATGCGGATATCACCCATGGCAGGGAAGGGAACCTGCTGATCGAGATGAGCGGAGAGGAAACGAATGTGCGTGAAGCGCTTGTGTACCTGGACAACAAACAGATCCAGATATCCCCGGTGATTAAGACAATCCTTTTCAGGGAATCCCGCTGCATTCACTGCGGTGCCTGTGCATCGGTCTGTTTCTCGGGTGCCCTGGACATGGACACTGCCACGCGGGAACTGAAATTTTCGCCCGAAAGGTGCATCGCCTGTGAACTCTGCATCAAGGCATGCCCCCTGCAGCTGTTTGAACTCAATTTCGGGGTGAACTGACAACACAGAAGTCATTGCAGCCCAGGTTCTACCGGGGGGACATGAACCATGACCGGTTTTTTTTCTTCCGGACCGCCAGCCAGGAATCGGACCTGTATATCGGGGTCCCGCACGGTAGTTTCCGTGACGGGATGATCCGGACTGCCGCAAACGAGATTCTCAGGCTGAGGAAGGTGGTGACGGATTATGCGGCCGGAAGCCCCCTGTTCCTCCGCTCCCTCGAACCGGTACCCGGCGGAGGTCACGTGCCTGAGGAAATTGAGGACATGCTCCGGTGTTCGAAACGGAGCGGGACCGGACCCATGAGTGCTGTGGCGGGACTTTTTGCCGGGCGGGTGGGACTGCGGCTGATCCGGGAATACAACCTGAATGAAATTGTGGTGGAGAACGGGGGAGACCTCTTCATCCGGAATGTTTCGGACCTGACCTCGCTGATCCATGCCGGATCTTCCGTCCTGTCCGACAGGGTTGCCCTTGTGCTCACGCCCGGCACCTGGGGGGTATGCACTTCATCGGGTACGGTGGGACATTCACTGAGTTTCGGGTGTGCCGATGCGGTCACGGTGATCACCGAAAACGCTCCGCTGGCCGATGCATGGGCCACCTCCCTGGCCAACCGGGTCACCGGTGCCGGGGAAATTGAACGGGTGCTTGACATAGCCGGGGCAATCCCGGAGATCCTCGGGTGCGCCATCGTGGTGGAGGATCAGATCGGGATCAGGGGGCAATTTGAAGTAAAAATATTATCTTAACGACCTGTGAACAGCCTGATCCTGGTCATACTCTCCATTGCCGGATACCTGCTGGCCTACAGGTATTACGGCAGGTTCATCGGCAGGAAGATCCTGAAGATCTCCGGGCTGCAAAAAATGCCGGCCCACGAGCTGGAAGACGGCGTGGATTATGTACCCACGAAACCCCACATCGTATTCGGTCACCATTTTACCACCATCGCGGGGCTGGGTCCCATTGTGGGACCCGCCATCGGCATTATCTGGGGTTGGCTGCCGGCTTTTCTGTGGGTTTTCATGGGCAGTATCTTCATGGGGGCCGTGCACGACTTCACCACCCTGGTGGTGTCTGCCCGCAACCGGGGAAGATCCATCGGACAGATGACAGGCGATATCATCGGTCCCTCCACCCGGTACGCACTCCAGTTTATCATGCAGCTGCTGCTCTTCATCGTGCTGGCGGTTTTCGCCATGATCGTCAGTTCACTCTTCGTCATGTACCCCGAATCGGTGATCCCTGTCTGGTTCCAGATCCCGGTGGCTGTATGGCTGGGCTGGCAGATCCGGAAAGGGAAGAACGATCTGCTTTATTCGGTCATCGCGCTTCTCCTGCTGTATGCCTTTGTGCTGCTGGGGATCCTGGTGCCTGTTTCCCTGCCCTGGGACCGTCAGACATCCGTGGTGGTCTGGTGCGTGCTGCTCTTTATCTACGTGTTCATTGCATCCACACTCCCGGTGCAGAAATTGCTGCAGCCCCGGGATTATATCAATTCCCACCAGCTCATGGCGGCCATGTTGTTTTTGATCCTCGGGGTGGTCATTGCCCGTCCCGAAATGTCGGCTCCGGCCATCAACCACGCTGCGTATCAGCCGGGAAGTGATGTCCCGGACCTGGCACCCCTGCTTTTCATCGTCATTGCCTGCGGGGCCATATCCGGATTCCATTCCCTGGCCAGCTCCGGGACCACCGTCAAGCAACTGGACAGGGAAGCAGATGCATTGCCCGTTGGCTACGGTTCCATGATCCTGGAAAGTTTCCTGGCCGTGCTGGTTCTCGTGGCCGTGGGCGCCGGACTGGGAATGGGACTGAACGACGGGGGAGAGCTGTTCACCGGACTGGCTGCCTTTGAGCACCATTACGCAAGCTGGTCTTCGGCCAACGGGCTCGCTGCCAAGCTGGATGCATTCATTGTCGGTGCGGCCAATCTTTTTTCATCCTTCGGACTTCCCGTGAAGTACGGGGCGGCCTTCGTGGTGGTTTTCATCGTATCATTTGCCAATACGACCCTGGATTCCGCCACCCGGATCCAGCGGATCTCCCTCCAGGAAATATTCACCGGGAAAGATGGGAAAGTGCGCAGGCCATTCCATAACCGGTACGTGGCCACCCTTGTCATCGTGCTTGCCGCGGCGGCCATGACTTTCTATAAGCCGGGGGGACAGGGAGCCATGGTGCTGTGGCCGCTGTTCGGGTCGCTCAACCAGCTGATGGCGGCACTGGCGCTGGGGGTGGTGACTGTCTACATGGCATCCAGGAAACTCCCTGTCTTATATACCCTGCTTCCCATGGCAGCCGTGCTGATCCTCACCCTGTGGGCCATGGGAGAGAACCTGGCGGGCTTCATCCGGAGCGGGGAACTCCTGCTGGCTTTCATTTCGGCACTCATCCTCATCCTGACGGGCTGGCTGACAGGGACCAGCATTTCCGCCCTGTTCCGGAAACGATTCTAATACTTCACGCGGAATTCATCATACCCGACCGGGTCCTTCTCGTCGAACTCGATCTTTTCAACCCAGCTGTACCCGGGGCCTTTCCTGCACCAATTGATGTATTCCCAACAATTTTTCTCCGCTCCCTCCACCGCGGTCCCCACCGATCCGTCAGGAAGGTTCTCCACCCACCCTTTCAGGTGCAGGGAGCGCGCCTTTTTCGTTGCCGCATACCGGAAACCCACTCCCTGAACGCGACCGAAAACCCGGATCTGGAAATGCCGCTTCATTCGCTGAATTGTTGACATAAAGATAATATTTCATGGCGTGAACAAGGAAACCCTACTTTTGTTTATTCCATTGGATCCACCATCCGGTGGTTACCCAAACGAATGTAAAACGGATCAGTACAGAAAAAATGCGTAACTGTAAAAAATGGGTCTTTCCGCTGCTCCTCACGGCAATGCCGGTGGTGCTTGCCGGACAACAGCGCTTTCATGATTTTGTGGTCACGGATATCCAGGGCGAGGAATTCGACCTTGCCCGGCTGAAAGGCAAAAAGGTCCTGGTGGTGAATACCGCTTCGGAATGCGGGTTAACGCCGCAGTTCAGGGACCTGGAGAAACTCTACAGGGAATACGGGGGTGACCGGTTCGTGATCATCGGGTTCCCGAGCAACGATTTTGCAGGTCAGGAACCGGGCTCCAACGAAGAGATTGCCACCTTCTGCCAGCGGAATTACGGGGTGACTTTCCCCATGATGTCCAAGATTGCCGTCAAAGGAGAAAAGATCCACCCTTTGTACCGGTGGCTGACGGACAAATCAGAGAACGGGGTGATGAACAGCAGGGTCAGGTGGAACTTCCAGAAATATATGATCGATGAGCAGGGGCAGCTGGTGGGATATGTGGTTCCGCGCAAGGGTCCCTATAACCGGCAGATCCTATCGTGGCTGGCGGGTAAATGATACAGCCCCGGCAGGATAATCTCAGAGCAGAATCAGCGTGAAATGCCTTTCTTCCTTCAGGTCGGTGCGGATCAGCATCATGTCACGTTTTTGCGCCTTCCCGTCGGGCAGGATGATCTCCTGGTCCGTGTAAATGCCGGGCGACTTGCTCCGGGCCGGATCGGCAAAGCCGGTCACCACATCGGACGCATTATCCGGATGAAACAAAATGCCGGCCCTGTTTCCGAGCACACGCTCCTGTTTGAAGCCCCAGGTTTTTTCCGCCTCCCGGTTGAAGAACAGCACAAATCCCATGTTGTTGATGGTGACCAGGGGAAAGGGAAGTTCTCCCAGCACGTGCTGATACTGTCTGATCTCTTTTTCGAATTTCGCTTTTTCCTGTATGCGCAGCTCCCCGGTCTCTTCAAGCTTTCTTCTCAGATCGAGGCCCGCCAGCCTTAATTCTTCCTCTTTGGCGACCAGCTGTTCATGCTGTTTCCTGGATGCCATATCCATTTCTTTTTCCCTGGTGATCTCCGTGGCCAGGAAAATCACCTTTTCCACTTCCCCGTACATATCGTCCACCGACAGGAATGTAGCCCGGAACCAGAGCTCTTCCTCATACCTGGAAAGCATTTTCATCTGACCCTGGAAGGGTTCGCCCCTGACAACCTTCTCCCATATTTCACTGAACCTTTCCTGGTCGGTGGTGCTGAGAAAATCAAAGACTTTCATCTGTGCCAGCTCTTTTTCAGGGTATTTGAGGATTTTGCCGAACAGGGCGTTGCTCAGCTGAAGTTTCCCGTCCGGGGTGAACACTGCCCGGGCGTTGAGCCGGTCAATGGCCTCCATCTGTCCCTCATAATCCAGGCTCTGTTTTTTCTGCTCCGTGGAGTCCAGGGCAAGGAAGAGTATCTTTTCCACGGTACCGTCATCCCGGCGCATGCAGGTGTAAGTGGCGATGGTCCAGAGATCCTGGCCAAGCCTGGTTTCATGTTTCATATATCCCTCGAAATGCCGGCCGCCTTCTGAAAGCCGCTCCCAGAGCGTGTTGAACCAGGCCCGGTCCTTCTCGTTGATAAACATGGTGATATGCTTCCCTTCCACTTCCCGGTTTCCCGAATAACCCATCTTCTTCAAAAACCGGGTGTTTGCATAGATCAACCGGCCCTCCGTATCATAATCGGCACGCATCAGGGTATGGTTCACGGTATTGGTGAAACTGATGAATTTTTCGGCCTGCTGTGCAGCTTCTATCTGGGTTTGCTCCAGGGTTTCCATGTGTTGCCGGACCTTTTCCTCCTGCAGGGCAAGCTGATCCGCCTGCTCTCGGGTCTCCCTGAGTAATTGCTCCGTACGCAGGTTGCTTTCCATCGTGCTGATGGTGGTGGCGATGTTTTCAGCTACCCTGTGGATGAACTGGAGCTTAAAGTCCTCCATCCGTTTGAAGGCTGCAATTTCCATGATCCCGAAGACCTTATCGTTCCATACCAGCGGTTCGATCACCAGGAAATCCGGATTGGCTTTGCCCAGCCCGGAGGTGATCGTCAGATAACCATCGGGGATCTTATCGGTCACGTATCCCTTCTTTTCCAGGGCCGCGGCTCCGATCAGGCCGTCTCCCCATGGAATGCGTTTATCAGGGAATTTTTTTCTGCCGTATGCATGGCATGCGATCATCCGGAGAAACTTTTCCCCGCCATCTTCCTCGGTCATAAAAATGGCTCCCTGGTTTGCATCCAGGTATTTCACCATCGAGGATATCACTTCGTAGGCCATGGTTTCGGGAGACCCTGCATGGGTGCGCAGGATATCCCCGAATGTGGCCAGTCCCTCCGATACCCAGTTGCGATGACGCTCCTCGAGCCGCCGCTGCTGTTCCATTTCACGGTTCCGCTCCAGGGTGTCCTTCAGCCTGTTCAGTATTTCGGCGAGCGACCGGTCTTCATCGCTGAAATCGATGGAGGCACTGAGGTCACCCGCAATGAGCGACCGGGTAAACCGCTTGATCTCTTCCTTCTTTTCGGATTCCTGTTCGACCCGCAAGGCCAGGTCATTCATCTGTTGATAACGTCTGGTGCCTGCCATGGATCCGAGGAGTATCCCGGGCAGCGGAAGCAGGTCCACCAGATAAAGGAACCAGAGCTTCTGATGCAGTATGCCCAGTTCCCGGAATGTAAAATCAGATCCAACGGCGCGGATCAGCATGAGATGGATCATCACTGTCAGCAGCACACCCAGTACAAATCCGATTGTACCGTAACGAATGGTCATCTCTTTCCTGTTCAGATATTCCATCTGATCCATGCTGTGAGCATTAAATTTAGTGATAATTTTCTTCTGCCCCGTTCCCGCCGATTCAGATTATTAACAATCCCGGGGATTACAGGTCCGCATACCCCTTGGTAGCACTTTCCGCATTCTTGATAAATAAAATACAACCTTATGCAACTATCAATTATATTTGCCCCGGATAGTGAGCTGTGTATGGAAAATCTCAGGATACTGGTGGTTGATGATATTTATACAAATCGGTTTCTGCTCTCGGAGCTGATCCGGATGACCGGGAACGAGGCGGTACTTGCGGAGAACGGAGAAAGGGCCATCGAGATCCTGAAAAATGAACAGATCCACCTGATATTCATGGATATCGAAATGCCGGTTATGAACGGTATTGAAACCACACAGTACATCAGGAAAGAGATGGAATCACCCCTGAGCACCATTCCCATCATCGCCCTTACCGCACACAATCCGGAGATCTTTTTCGAGGATTTTTCCGATGTGGGGTTTGATGAACTGATCACAAAACCCTATTCCATCGAGAAGATCAAGGAAAAGATCATCGCGCTGGTCCCCTGAAGGAAGAGCCGCCGGGCGGGATTCAGCGATCATATACCATTCCCGCAATTATTTCCAGGAAACGGACATCTGTCTGACTGAATGCGGCAGGCTGACCGGAATCCACGTCAAGCACGGCCCGGATCCCGGAACGGGGATCGAATACGGGCAGAACGAGTTCGGACCTTGATCTGGGATCACATGCAATGTGACCCGGAAATGCATGCACATCCGGGACGAGTACCGGTTTCTCCTGCATCACTGCCGACCAGCAGACTCCTTTTCCTTTTTCCAGCACCTGGCAGGCCACCGGCCCCTGGTAAGGGCCCACCGTCAGCTTGTCCTCCTTCAGGAGATAAAAGCCAGTCCAGAAATAGTGATCCATTTTGTGGTGCAGCACCGCACAGATGGTGGCCATCCGGGCGATGGGTTCATCACTTTTGGATACCAGCTCCTTCAGCTGGGTGCTGATCCGCTCGTACCTGCGCGCTTTTTTTCTTTCGTCCATGTTTCCCCGCATGAAATCAGATCCAAAAATAACGCTTTATCCTTTTGTTCCTAAGCTTTCGGTGTGTATCTTTGCCGCTTCCATTTTCCCGGGGAAACAAATCCAGCTTTGCAGGTAACATGAAACTGGCTGAAGAGATACAGCGCCGCCGTACATTCGCCATTGTGAGTCATCCCGATGCAGGGAAGACCACACTGACCGAAAAATTATTGCTTTTCGGAGGAGCCATCAATGTGGCCGGGGCAGTCAAATCCAACAAGATCAGGAAAACGGCCACCTCTGATTTTATGGAGATCGAGAAGCAGCGGGGCATATCGGTGGCCACTTCTGTCATGGGATTCGAATACGGGGGGAAAAAGGTAAATATCCTGGACACACCGGGTCACCAGGATTTTGCCGAGGACACTTACCGTACGCTGACGGCAGTAGACAGCGTGATCATCGTCCTGGATGCCGCCAAAGGTGTTGAAACGCAGACACGGAAGCTGATGGATGTCTGCAGGATGAGAAAGACCCCGGTGATGGTTTTCATCAATAAAATGGACCGGCCGGCCCGGGATTCTTTTGAGCTGCTGGATGAACTGGAGAAAGAGCTCGGGATCGCGATGCATCCGGTGACCTGGCCGGTGGGGGAGGGAGCCGATTTCAGGGGTGTGTTCGACCGGGGAGACCGCACCTTCAGGTCATTCGACAGGATCAGCAAACAGACCATCGGAGAGGTACGGGAATTCAGTGATATGGAGGATGCCGGTTTCCTGAGGCACATCGCTCCCTACGAGAAGCGTTTCAGGGAGGAAACGGCACTGCTGGACGGAGTCTACCCCGGCCTGGATCCGGATGATTATTTGAAAGGGGCGGTGGCCCCGGTCTTTTTCGGTAGCGCCCTGAACAATTTCGGGGTTAAAGAGCTGCTGGAAAGTTTCCTGCTCCTGGCTCCGCATCCGAGACCCGTGCATGCCGAAAACCGGGTCGTTGATCCGTTCGAGGCCAGTTTTGCCGGTTTTGTATTCAAGATTCATGCAAACATGGATCCCAACCACCGGGACCGCATCGCGTTTATCAAGGTCGCTTCCGGGCGGTTTGAAAGGAACAGGGCGTACATCCACGTCCGGACGGGTAAACAGATGAAGTTCTCCAGTCCCACTTCCTTCATGGCAGAAAAAAAATCAGTCATCGATGAAGCCTTCCCGGGGGATATTGTGGGAGTGCACGATACCGGGAATTTCAAGATCGGGGACGCGGTTACGGAAGGGGAGAAGCTTAAATTCAAAGGCATTCCCAGCTTCTCTCCCGAACTTTTCAGGTATGTGGTGAATGCCGAACCCATGAAATTCAAGCAGCTGGCCAGGGGACTGGAGCAATTGACGGATGAAGGTGTGGCCCAGTTGTTTGTCAGCAAATTAAACGGGAGGAAGATCATCGGTACCGTAGGGGCCCTTCAGCTGGATGTGATCCAGTACCGTCTGCAGCATGAATATGGCGCCAGATGTAGTTATGAGCCCATTCCCATGTACAAGGCCTGCTGGATCGATGCGCGGGACATGAAACAGCTCGAGAAATTCCGTCTGCACAAAAACCAGCAACTGGCCCTTGACAGGGAGGACAGGGAAGTGTACATGTCCGAATCGCCCTATGCCCTCCAGATGGCACAGGAAAAATTTCCGGGCATCATTTTTCATTTCAGTTCCGAATACTAGGCTTCAGTTCCGGATGCCAGGTTTCAGGTACGGCAAACCGGTTCAGGGGTGGCCTGGCGTTTTACGGGATACGTAAAATGACTATATTCGTTGGGTATTTAAAATTCGGACAGCATGAGAAATCTTCTTCTGGTTCTGGGGGTATACGGCCTCTTTACGCTTTCTCTGACAGCGCAGCATCCCGACTGGGAAGCGAACTACCCCGACGGATGTACCAGCATCACCGCAGGAAGGGGGGCCACGGCTGATGGTTCGGTCATTACCTCCCACACGGACGACAGTCACCGTACCCGCTCCTGGATGGACATCACTCCGGCCGCAAGGCATCCCCGCAATGCCACCGCCACCATGTACAGACGGGTGACCGAAGATTCGCTGAAAATGCCTGCCTACAGGCATATTCCCATCGGGGAGATCCCCCAGGCAAAGGAAACCTACCAGTTCCTCAATACGGCCTATCCCTGCATGAACCAGTACCAGCTGGGTGTGGGTGAATCCACATTCGGGGGCAGGGATGAACTGCAGTCGGACGCGGGACTGATCGATTGCCAGCGGCTTTGCCAGCTGATGGTCGAACGGTGCAAAACTGCCAGGGAGGCCATTGAGCTTGCAGGAGAACTGACCGCCAGGTACGGTTGGAATGATTACGGTGAATGCCTGACCATTGCCGATAAAAAAGAGGTTTGGCATCTTGAAATTGCGGGTCCCGGCAAAGGGAAGGTGGGATCTGTCTGGGCCGCACAGCGCGTGCCGGACAACCACATATCGGTGAATGCCAATGCAAGCCGGATCAGGGAGATCCACCTGGATGATCCCGACCATTACATGGCCAGTAAAAATGTATTCAGCCTGGCTGCGGAAGCGGGCTGGTGGCAGGAGGGAGAACCCTTCGAATTCTGTTATGCCTATGCGCCTGAAAGCCGCACATCCATGGCCGCCCGACGCAGGGAGTGGCGGGTGTTCGACCTGCTGGCCCCCTCCCTGGAGCTTGATCCCAATGCCGAAAACTACCCCTTTTCCGTTCAGCCTGATGAAAAAGTGACCCTGGAAGACCTGATCACGGTATTTTCCGATTACTATGAAGGAACCCCGTTTGATATGACAAAGAACCTGACAGTGACCAACGAGGAGGGCATGACGGTAATTTCTCCCTTGGCCAACCCGCACATGCCCTATGACATGAACAAACTGTTTCATATCAACGGAGGCTGGGACTGGATGGGGGAGCGGACCATCGCCCGCTGGTATACCATGTACGCCACCATCATCCAGTGCAGGGACTGGCTGCCGGATGAGATCGGCGGAGTGGTCTGGCTTGCCCTGGACAATGTCGCCTCATCCATTTATATCCCCATTTACTGTTCGGTCACCGACCTTCCGGTTGCCTACAAAACCCCGGGGCGTCCCGGCGGGTATACCCGGGAGTCCGCCTGGTGGGCCTTTAACCGCCTGGGAACCCTGACCGCCCAGCGGTGGGGTGATATGCGCCATGATGTGAACGGGGTGTGGGATGCGTGGCAGGAAGAATTACTTTCGGCACAGGTACCCTTTGAAGAAGAGGTACTGAAGCTTTACCGGGAAGGGAAAAAATCGGAATCCGTCCGGTCCCTTACGGATTACACCTTCCACTGGGGAGATAAAGTGGTCCGGAAGGCATGGGAGCTGGGTGACCTGTTATGGACAAAATATGATGAAAAATTCTGATTCATGAGTCAACCTGAAAATCGTCGCGGTTTTGCAAGCGACAACAATGCCGGTGTGCACCCTGCCATTCTGGATGCGATGGGAGCGGCCAATCAGGGCCATGTGATCGCCTACGGAGATGATCCCTATACGGAACATGCCATCAGGCAGATGAAAGCCGCATTCGGACAGGATGCGGATGTGTATTTCGTGTTTATCGGTACTGCAGCCAATGTGCTCGGGCTCTCAGCCGTCACACAACCCTATCACGCAGTGATCTGTCCCGATACGGCCCATATCCATGTGGATGAATGCGGTGCCCCGGAAAAATTCACCGGCTGCAAACTGCTTACCGTGAAAACCCCTGACGGAAAGCTGGATGTGGACCTGGTCAAACAGCATATGCACGGATTTGGTTTCGAGCACCACGTGCAGCCCAGGGTGATATCCGTCACACAGTCCACCGAGCTGGGTACTTTGTATACACCTGATGAGCTCAGGGAGATCACTTCGTTCGCCCACCGGCACGGGATGATCGTGCATATGGACGGGGCCCGCTTAAGCAATGCGGCCGCTGCACTGGATTGCAGTTTCCACGAGATCACAGGCGGGGCCGGTGTGGATGTGCTCTCCTTCGGAGGCACCAAAAACGGGATGATGTACGGAGAAGCGGTAGTCTTTTTCAATCAGGAACTGAGCCGGGATTTCCGGTACAGGAGGAAACAGGGCATGCAGCTCGCTTCTAAAATGCGCTTCATTGCCGCCCAGTTCAGCGCCTTCCTGAAGGACGACCTGTGGAAGAAGAACGCAGCACACGCCAATGATATGGCCAGGAAACTCCATGAGGCGGTACGCGGCATCCCGCAGGTGATTGTAACCAGGAAGGTGGAAGCCAACGCTGTCTTCGCACGGATTCCCAAAGAGGTGATCCCCCGCCTCCAGGAAGCGTATTTTTTCTACGTTTGGGACGAGGACACGTCGGAGGTCCGGTGGATGTGTTCTTATGATACCACGGAGGAAGATATCGACGGGTTTGTATCCAGGCTGAGAGCCCTGGCAGAAGAAGGATCATGAGTGCTTCGGGTCACAATTCCCGCGGGACCAGCAGGGAACTGTCGCCGTAACTGAGAAAACGGTAACCCTGCGCCAGGGCATCCGCATACACCCGTGTCCATTCCTCTCCGATAAATGCGGCGATGAGCAGGAGCAGTGTGCTGCCCGGCAGGTGGAAGTTGGTCACCAGTCCCCCGATGGTCCTGAATCTGTATCCGGGCACGATCATCAGCCGGGTGGAAAACCGGAGTACCTCGAGGCGCTTGATCCTGCATAGTTCCAGCAATGCCCCCAGGCTGTCCTTCAACGGAATATCACCGGGCAGACTTTCATGCTCCCACTGTTCCACCGCGATCCGGTCTGCACGGATCCCTTCCCCGCGAAGGAGTTTCACTCCCAGCCAGTACATGGATTCCAGGCTCCTGGTGGTTGTGGTTCCTATGGCAATGACCGGGGAGGATTGTTTGATCCAGGCTTCCAGGAATGAACATCCAACGATGACATTTTCCGCATGCATCTGGTGGTCCCGCGCATTCTTTTCCTTGACCGGTACAAATGTGCCCGCACCCACATGCAGGGTCAGTTCCCCTGTCTCGATGCCCTGTGCAACCATTGCTTGCATCATGCGGCCTGTAAAATGCAGGCCGGCTGTTGGAGCGGCTACGGATCCGTTTTCGGTGCCGTAGATGGTCTGGTACCGTTCCCGGTCCATCGGTTCTGCATCCCGCTTCAGGTAAGGAGGGATCGGTGTATTGCCTGCAGAATCGACGATCTCGTTAAATGTGAACCGGTTATTGTTCCAGCGGAACCTGACCAGGGCATGCTCGTCGGAGCGGGTGACAAGGCGCGCCTCTATGGTCAGGTTTTCACCGGCGATGGTAACATGCAGGAAAACCGGTCCTTCTTTCCATTTTTTCATATTTCCCACCATGCATTTCCACGTGCAGCCCGCAGTGGCCTGGAAAGACTGCCGGTAATCAGCCGGCTCGGCAGGTTCAAGGCAGAAGACCTCGATCCTGGCACCGGTTGGCTTCCTGAATTCAAGCCGTGCCCGGATCACTTTTGTATTGTTGAACACCACCCGGGAGCTTTCAGGGATGAGGGAGGGCAGATCGAGGAAACGGTGATGACTGATAGCTCCCTGATTGTAAAAGAGCAGCCGGGACTGGTCACGGTCGGGCAGGGGATATTTTGCGATTTGCTCCCCGGGGAGCGGGTAGAGAAAGGATGATATGTCCAGAAAACCGGAAGCCGTCATATGCAGGTGGAAAGTCTGCAAAATTAACTAATTTTGCAAAGAACTTGACATTCCTGGAGCAGCTGGTCCCGTCGCTCCGGACGGATTTCCGCCCGGGGAGGAAAGTCCGGGCAGCACAGGGTGCCGCACTGTTGAAAAACAGGTACCTGCGAAGGTACGGCAGCAAAGAAGAAAAGAACCGCCCCGGTGAAAACCGGGGTAAGGGTGAGAAGGTGGGGTAAGCGCCCACCAGTGCGGTGGGTGACCATCGCAGCTGTTTGCCCTGCGGGCTGAAAGGCCATGTATACCGGCGTAAAAAAAGTGACCCGCTTCTGCCGGGGGGTAGGCCGATCAGATCAATGACGGGGGTCCCGGTGAAACGGGATACAGAACCTGGCTTATACAGCTGCTCTTTTTTTTATTCCCGGGCGGGTTTCTCAAAAAGTGACGGATCCAGCTTTTTGTTGAATTCCACATCCTCCACGCGAACTGTGGTGACCACCTGTCCGTTCATCCTGGTCACTGTCCTGTGCGCCACCGGGATCCCTTTCACATTTTTGTACTCATCCAGGATCACCTCGATCTCATTTTCGGCACCTCCCAGAACCTGCCTGGTAGTATAGGAAGTGATCAGCTGACTCTTTTTATCGATGAAGAAGAACACCTCTCCTCCGTCTTTCATGGTGATTTTCAGCTGGTAGGCTTCGGTCTTACCCGATTCATTGACCAATGCGAGGTGATAGCCCCGTTTCTCATAATTCCACAGGGGGTTTTCAAATGCGGACTGATTCAGCAGCATCTCCAGTTCCTCTCCTGAGATCTTTCTGGGTTCCGGGATCCCCATGCCCGGGGCATAGATCCATCCCTGTTCGCCGTTATAGGTCTGAACAACCCGGAAGCCCTGGTATTCACTCTCCACCCTGACCTTGTCGGGGCGCGACCGGTAGAGCGTGAAAGGAGACTCCATGTTGATGGAAGTAAAAACACTTTTGCCGCGGGTAACCATGGTTTCCATTTTGGCCATCTTTTCCTGAGACGCCGCACGGTAGTGCTCCTCCAGGATACTTTCCAGGTTCTGGGCCAGGAGACCGGTGCCGGATGCGTGTATGGCAACCAGCATGATGATCGGGTGTATGAATTTCCGTATGAATTTCATTGTGCGCATTGTCCGTCTGAGTTAGAGCTCTGTTACAACTTGTCTGATCCTGACCAGTTTGACCAGCAAACTCTCAAGCAACTCCAGCGGAAGCATGTTGGCTCCGTCCGATTTTGCCAAAGATGGGTCAGGATGTGTTTCCAGAAAGATCCCGTCCGCCCCGGCGGCAATGCCAGCCCGGGCCATGGTCTCAATGAGTTCCGGGTTCCCCCCGCTGATCCCGTCCGGCTGGTTGGGCTGCTGCAGCGAGTGAGTCACGTCCAGGATCACGGGGACGCCCAGAGCCTGCATTTGAGGGATCCCACGGAAATCCACCACCAGGTCCTGGTACCCGAAGGTGGTCCCCCGCTCCGTGATCATCACTTTTTCATTGCCCGATTCTCTTATCTTCTCCACGGCAAATTTCATGGAACCGGGTGAGAGGAACTGTCCCTTCTTGATGGAAACGGTCCGGCCGGTTTGCGCGCAGGCAACCAGCAGATCGGTCTGCCTGCTCAGGAAAGCAGGTATCTGCAACACATCTACCGACCCGGAAGCCCGCAGGGCCTCATCCGGCGTATGCACGTCGGTGATCACCGGCAGGTGGTATCGAAGCCTCACCTCCTCCAGGATCCCCAGGGCCGCTTCATCCCCGATGCCGGTGAATGAATCAAGCCGGGAACGGTTGGCCTTCCGGTAGGATGCCTTGAACAGCAGGGGGATCCCGTACCTGCTGCACAACGCGTCAAGTTGTCCGGCTATGTCCAGGACCATTTCCCTTCCCTCCACCACACATGGACCCGCTATCAGCAAAAATCCTTTGCTGTCAGCATATTTCAGGGAAGGGATCAGGGACGCAAATGTGGGTCTATCGCTTTTTTCCATAAGTTTTCATGTCTTTCCACAGGTCATCGAGCCGCTTGCGCATTTCTTCTTCCCTGGGATTGTTTCCCGGAACATAGATGCGCTGGTCCTTCACCTCGTCCGGAAGGAACTGGTCGGCCACGAAATGCTGTGCATAGTTGTGTGCATACTTGTACTGATCACCATACCCGAGCTCTTTCATCAATTGTGTGGGTGCATTCCTGAGATGCAGCGGTACGGGCAGGTTCCCTGTTTTTACGGCAATCTCCTGCGCCAGATTGATGGCGGCATAAGCCGAGTTACTTTTTGGCGATGCGGCGAGGTAGATGGCAGTTTCCGACAGAATAATCCTTGCCTCCGGCATCCCGATCATATGTACCGCCTGGAAACAATTGGTGGCCATGAGCAATGCATTGGGATTGGCAAGACCGATATCTTCCGAGGCGAGGATCACCATTCTGCGGGCGATGAACTTGATATCCTCACCTCCTTCCAGCATGCGTGCCAGCCAGTAGACTGCGGCATCCGGGTCGCTTCCCCTGACAGACTTGATGAAGGCTGAAATGATATCGTAATGCATTTCGCCTCCTTTGTCGTAGAGGGCCATGTGCTCCTGGAGGCGCTCCTGCACCAGTGCATTGGTGATCACGATCTCGTGCTCCTCGCTGAATCCGGGATCAGATATTTCTGCGCGCACCACCACCTCGAGTGTGTTGAGCAGTTTCCTTGCATCTCCCCCTGAATACCGCAGCATGGCTTCATCCTCTTCGACCCGGATCCGGAGTTTCTTCAGGTAAACATCCTTTTCGAGCGATCGCCTGACCAGCTCCAGCAGATCCTCCCTGGTCAGGGAATGAAGGATGTAGACCTGGCATCGGGAAAGCAGGGGCGAAATTACTTCAAAGGAAGGATTCTCCGTGGTGGCGCCGATCAGTGTGATCACACCCTGTTCAACTGCTCCGAGCAGCGAATCCTGCTGTGATTTGCTGAACCGGTGGATTTCATCAATAAAAAGTATCGCATTGGGCTTGTTGAAGAATTGCAGCTTTTTTGCCTTCTCAATGGTTTCCCTCACGTCTTTCACGCCCGACTGTACGGCACTGAGGCGGTAAAAGGGACGGTCCATCTGGTTGGATATGATCAGTGCCAGGGTGGTCTTACCCACTCCGGGAGGACCCCATAAAATAAATGAACTGAGTGAACCCGATGCCACCATTTTACGTATAACCGCTTGCTGGCCCACCAGATGTTCCTGGCCGATGAACTCATCGAGGGTGGCCGGACGCATCCGGTCGGCCAGAGGCTGGTTGGGAAATTGGAGTTTGGCTGCCATGAACAGCAAAATTAGGTTTTTTTTATCTTTGCAAACAAACTGAGGGGGATAGAAAAATGGATCGGATAGCTCAAAGGTGCGTTATCGCCTGGATTTTGCAGTGGACAGTACTGACCGGGGCGTCCGGTCAGAACACCCGGCTCGACTTTGTGTACGGAGGAACAGGGGATGCCGGGGTAATCCTCCAGGAGTATCTGGAACCCTATGCCCGCATGATCGGGTCAAATTTGACTGCGGGATGGTACAATACAGCCCGGCCACATAAGCTGGGAGGACTGGATGTGACCGCATCGGTCAGCTGGTCGAGGGCGCCGCTGGCTGCCCTGACCTATGACATCTCCGGAATGGAGCTGGACGGCACAATCGAACTGTCCGCCCCGGATGAGGCTCCCACCATAGCCGGGGAACAGGAGGAAAGACCCAGCATTTACTACACCGAAGAGGGAATAGAATATGCCCGGTTTACACTTCCCGACGGCACCGGGGTTGATTTTTTTCCACTGCCCATGCTGCAGATGACGGTGGGCCTTCCTTTCGGGACCGATGTCTCGGCCCGGTTTGTTCCCATGATCGGATTCGGGAACTACGGGGAGATCGGACTATGGGGAGTGGGAGGAAAGCACTCTGTCTCCCAGTGGATCCCGGTGATCAAGCGGATCAGGCCCCTGGACATCAGCCTTCAGGGCGGGTATACCCGGGTCACCTCTTCCTCCCACATTACCGTGGAACCTCAGGCTATCGTGGAAGTGGACCCATCGCCTGCATTTAACTGGGATGATCAGTTCATTGTCCAGGATGTGCAAGGATGGACCGTCAATTTGATCACTTCCCAGACACTTGCGTTCATTACTTTCTACCAGGGGATCGGCTATGCCAGCTCCCTGGTGGAGATCCGGGCCGAGGGACACTACCCGGTTCAGTTCGTGATCCCTTCGGGCCCCGATGAGAATAAAACGAGCTATGAGATCGTCAATGACCCTGTGACCTTGAGGTACCAGAACTTCAGCAATATCAGGCTCAATGCAGGAGCCCGTTTAAAAATGGGGATCTTCACCCTTCATTATGATTTCACGCATACGTTCTACTCCACCCATTCGGTGGGTATCGGCTTCACCTTCAGGTAAATTCCGGGGATTCAGCCAGCTCTGTTCAGGTGGCAGGCACCACCCGGATTTCCCGGGCGAAAGGCCGGAAACCGCCTAAAAACCATTGAGGTCCATGGTCACCGTAGGGATCAGCAGAAACCATCCGGTGATGATCAGGATCACCATAAAGGGCACCACCCATTTCACCCATCTTTCATATGGGATCCTGGCCACACCCAACACACCGATCAACACCGGGGACGTTGGGGTGATCATGTTGGTGAAGCCGTCTCCCAGCTGGAAAGCCATCACGGTGGCCTGCCTGGAAAGCCCGATCAGGTCGGAAAACTGGGACATGATGGG
>DSEO01000378.1 GCA_011056635.1 Bacteroides sp. | reverse complement strand
CGAAGGTCACTCCTTCGTTCACACTTTTCCAGACCCCAGAGGAAGCGGAGGCCACCCAGATGGTGTAGCTTTTGCCTTTCGGTCCCACCGCCTCCACATCGGTGCATCTCCCGCTGATGTTGACGGGGCCCAGATATTGCCAGTGCAGGTCCCCGTACGCGGAAACTTCCCGCATCTGTTCATGAGAGACATACATGTTCAGTTTTTCGGCCCCGGTGAGGACCGGCGCTTTCACCTGTGACTGGACGGACAGCGTGCTGATCAGCACAGCGATGGCTGCAGATTTTCTTTTCATCTTATAAAAATAACTATTTTTTGGTGTTCAATTTTTGATTAACTTATTTGCATCAATCAGATTGAAAAAAACCACTTAAACTTAAACCTCATGAAAAGAAATTTTTCCATACTGTGTACGCTGCTGTTGCTGGCTGTCCCGCTGATCGCCCAGCAGTCCCTGTTTCTCGAAGAGAGGGAAATCGTCATTGGAAATAGCACCGGAACAGCGTGGGTTTTCCCTGTGGAGGGTGAGATCGACGGGGCGCTGGATCACCTGCAGGACTATGCCAAAGAGCGCAGTAAGATCAAAATGAAGAGCAAAGGAAACACACTCACCGCAGAGGATGTCTCAATCCCGGCAATTGCCACCAAGAACGGGGATTTGATCGGTCATGGGTTCCCGCTGGAAAGTTATAACACACTGGGCATTGCATTCCAACTGGGATATGACGTTTATCTGAACAGCGAGCAGTGGAACCAGGAGATGACCAACCTGCGTAACTATGCAAAGGAATTTATGTCTTACCATTATGAACGGTCCTATTCGGAACGCATAGAAACGGCAACGCAGGAAATAAAAACCCTGAACAAGGAACTGGCCAAGGGAGAAAAACAGGTAAAAAGACTGGAAAAGAAAATCGAGAAAACCGGTAAAAAACTTGCCGGTGAAACCGATGCCCTGAAGACCCAGGAGCTGGAAGCTGAGATGATGACCCTGAGTTCGGACAAGCAGCGGCTGATTGAAACACTGCCCCAGCTTCGTTCCAGGCTCGAACTGCTGCGGGGTGATGTGAATAATCTAAAGAATCAGTCCCTGACCATCCAGAGCGCGATCATCGCACTGTAAACATTTACCGCAAAGCTGCCTTGCTGAGCAGGTAATCAGGGATATCCACGTCAAAGGATATTTCATCCACGATAAATTCCGTGCCGGCGCCGGTCTTCAGCATGTCCTTGAAGACAATCTTTCCGGGGTACCAGCGTGAACCGTGCTGCTGTATATCAGTCAGTTCGGTCTGTTTCAACAGTTCGCCGCTTTTGGCATAGAGTTCTTCTCTCAGGGGGACATACCGCTGCCGGTCCACCCAGATTTTTCTTTTCTGGTAGGCCACATCCTCGGTTTTCGCATGCATCTCCACGACCCAGCATTCCCTGTCATCCACCGTTTCGGATCCCACCACCACCGCATCGTATTTGCTGGCCAGGTCCGGATTTTCCATCATGTCCTCGTAGGACAGGTCCGATCCCATCACCGACTGCCTCAGCAAATGTCCCGATAACTGGATGGTCCTGTCGGAGGAAGGGGAGAAGATCCACAGCTGGTCCTCCAGCTTAAGCATTTTAGTCCCCCGTTCCCTTGCGGGGGCCAGGTATTCGGTGAATGCCGATTTCCCTTGCGCCCAGGTTTCCGATTCAATGGTGCGGGAGGTGCGGGGACCATGGATGATCATTCTGGATTTCACGTAACTGGATTCGGAAGACATATTCCGGTCGATCCGCTCCAGGATCTCTTCCCCTGAAGGCTGGGCGGCTGCTGAAAATGAGATCAGCAGGAGTCCCGCCGCAATTCGTATCGTGTGTGTCATGCCTGTAATTCTTTAAAGAGTTTTGCGGTTTGTCGTTTATAGATCCCGAACCCGGCCAGGGCGGTTCCAAGCACCGTGGCGATGAGTCCGGGGAAAAAGCCTATATAGTAAGCCAGCGGGGTTATTTTTGCTTTCATCACACCTTGCATCATCATGGTAGAATTCTGCATCATGCCGCTGATATCGATCCCCCTGGCCATCAGGGATGAAAAGAAGAGTCCAAACAGTGTGCCAATCACTGAGCCTGCCAGCCCGATGAAGACTGCTTCAATGATCAGGCTCCTGTAAATATGTCCCTTCTCTTCGCCAATGGCCATCCGCAGTCCCATCTCACCATACCGTCTGAGCGCCCCTAGCAATCCTGAATTCCAGAGTACGATGGACATGGCCACTACGAAAATGGTCACAATGATCCCCTTGAAGTAATCGATCAGGTCCAGGAATCCGGCCATGTTGCTCTGTTCACGCAGTGTGGCCATAACAGGGGAAAACTCATCCTGCGGATTACTGTATTTTTCATTGAATGCAGCGGCAAAGGATGCAGCTTCCGGGTCATCGTATTCCCCGGAAGGAAAGTATCCCAGGATCTCCCCGGTGGCATCCGTCATGTCCAGCGCCTGCCGGATCCCGCTGATATCGGCCACCATGCCTCCCCGGTCCAGCGCAGCTGTCCCGAATGTAATGGTCCCCGATACCGTAAAATTGGTGATGGACATGGCCCCGTACATGGTAGAACTGATCAGGGTCACCTGGTCCCCCGGTTCCACTTCCAGTTTATCTGCAAATTGTTCGCTGAGGATGATTTCGAAAGGAGACTGCGGAATTCTGCCCCTTACCATCGCTTTTTCCAGGTTCAGTCGCTCTATTTCCCCGCTGTCTTCCGAAAGCAGGTCCACGGCCATTCCTCCGCCAGGGCCCTGGGCTCTGGTTTCACCATTTTCATCCGGTGCGTCTACCAGGCCCCCGAACTGGATCCGCTCAACCCATTCCATTTCCGGGTATTGCGATTCGAGGGAATCCATGAATGATGATGTGCCGACCAGGGCAAGATCATTGGGTTGCTGGCCCCTGTTCTCGTAATAGGCCTGGCTCATGATCTTCACATGGCCGGTTGCGAAACGGGCATTAAAGACAACCATATCTTCCAGTACTCCGGTAACCCAAGAATTTGCCAGCACCACGAGGGTCACTCCAATGGTTACCACGATGACAGGCAGCAGACTTCTGGCGCGGTCCCTGAACAGTCCTTTGAGATAAAATTTTAGCATGGTTTTTTCATTTTTTTATCATTGTATTCTTCCCCTGATGGCCTCGGTGGGATTCATTTTCGCGATCTTCCTGGAGGGCATGTAGCTGACAATGGTGGTGGCAACGATGACAAGGATTATCGTGCCGATCACAAGGGCTGCGCTATAATAGGGCATGATGCGCTGTGCAGCCGCCAGCCCGAATGAGTCTGTCCCTTCAGGCATTCCCAGGCCTTTGGAGCCAATATAGAGGAGCAGAGGGGTTCCGTAAACGGCTCCCAGCAACAGAGCCAGAATGGCATGCATGGCCCCTTCCGTGGTAAACAATCCCACCACCTGGCTTCGGGTCATGCCCATGGAAATATAGGTGCCGATCTCCCGCTGCCTGCGGAATATGGAAAGCACCTGGGTATCAAAAACGGCCAGCAGGGCAAGGGCAAGCAGGATAAGATAAAACACTGATCCTCCGATGGATTTGGTCTTGATCATCTGATCAAGTTCCGCGAAGAGAACATCATGTCCCTTGAATTCCCAGCCGGCCACCTCTGCCGGCATGTCAGCATGCTCTCCCATGACCAGCAAGGTGGCCTCTCCCGGCATACCGGTCATTTGCTGCAACTTCTCCAGCGAGATCCAGATCTGGCCGTTATCAACCGCGGGGACGGAGCTGTTGAAAATTCCCGCGATGGTAAGTTCGGTGGCATCAAAGGTCCCGTTCACATCCCTCCACCGCACCAGCATACGGTCTCCCACGTTCAGGTTGGCGCTCTGTGCAAAGCGGGTACCGATCAGCGCCGGGATCTCATCTTCGCGGGAGGCAAACTGTTCCGTCGGGATCGCAAGCACCTGCTGCCCGGCACTGATGCCCTTCAGCATGATGCCCAGCATGCGCCCTTCGGGGTAGACGGTGGCCTGGGTGATCAGGATGGCAGCGGCTGAACCATTATCCGTTGCCTTTGCAAGCGAAACCGGCAGCGGTGCATGTGCATCGGTGAGGGTAATGGGATCGTAGGGATCGTAGTCCTCCTCCCAGTATTGTCCCTGTCCCACTTCCCACCTGATCATTTCGAATTTTCCTTCCCGTTCCCAACCCTGATATAAACCGTTCATGAATATGATCAGCACATAGGCGACGGAAAGCACAAAAACGATCAGAAAGGTGCGCAGACCTGCCCCTACAAGATTTCTGTATGCGAGTTTAAATGCGATCATGGCTCTGGATTTATTGTTTTGCGATTTCATCGGAAGCTACCGTTCCGTCTTCAAGTGTAATGATCCTCCGGAGGTACTGGATCACCTTGTCGTCATGGGTGGCGAAAATAAAGGTTGTCTGAAGCTCCCTGTTCAGTTGCTCCATGGTCCGGAGGATGTGATGGGAGTTTTTCGCATCCAGGTTGGCCGTGGGCTCGTCGGCGAGGACCAGTTCCGGTCTTTTCACCATGGCCCGCGCAATGGCCACGCGCTGGCTTTCCCCCCCTGAAAGCTGGGGCGGTTTGGATTTGATCTTGTCGGTAAGTCCCACCCACTGAATGGCATCCATGACGGCTTTTTTTCTTTCCGATACGGATTTTTTCAGCAGCAGCAGGGGGAATTCCACGTTCTCATAAACCGTGTACACCGACATCAGGTTATAGGTCTGGAAGATGAAACCGATGTGCTTCTTTCGAAGGGTAGCGGCCACTTTGGGGGTCATTTCCCTGGAGGTTGTTCCCAGCACGTTGGTCGCCCCCTCCGAAGGAGTGTCCAGCGACCCGATGATGTTTAGCATGGTTGTTTTCCCGGAACCGCTGGGGCCTACAATTCCCGTGAATTCTCCCTTGCTGAAGGTAAGGTTGATATCACTCAGGGCGGTAAATTTTCCTCCACCCATGGGATAATGTTTGGCCAGGTTCTCGATGGTGATGATGGTGCCGTTTTTCATTGTATCAGGTTTTCTAATGATTGAATACTGCCATCAGCTGGAATCCCCAGCCGCTGTATAAGGTTGTTTGCGCATCAAAATTGTATAACTGATAGGTTTCGGGGTTCCAGAACCCCATCACGTAAAAGCTCCACCTGTCGAAAGTAAGGGACCAGTTCACGAAACGGTACAGGTCCCCGTGCGTAAAATCATAAAACACCATGGCACTCAGGTTGTGTATGATGGTCAGGGGATAAGAGGCCGAAAGCAGTCCGAAGAAAACATGCTCGTCGCTGCCCAGCAGGTGTTTGCCCTGGAGATAACCGAAAGTTTCCGTCATCAGGGTCAGCCCGTTGCCCAGGCTGAACGTATAATCCATTCCCGCATTCAGCAGGGACTTATATTTCAGGTCCGTATATTCCAGGTCCTGGTGAATGACAGCTCCCTCCACCCAGATCCCCACTCCCAGGTCGAATTTGGCATCCAGGCCGATCCTGTTCTCCGGGAAAAAAGGATTCCGGATCAATGAATCGGGGATCACCCCGTGTGGATCGGCCTTGCGGTGATGGTAAGTCGCAGCCACCTCACCGGTATATACGGGCAACTGGACACGGCCGCCGAACTCGATGCTGTTCTTCCGGGAAGGGAACACCTCCCATCCTTTTGTTTTGTCATCTCCGTACAATCCCCAGGCCCAAATATTGACATTGTTGAGGAAGTAATACCGCCCCAGCAGTCCGTATACCCCGTCGGTCAGCTGCAGCGGGTCTCGCGGGTCGATCCGGTCGAACCACATGAGCGGCCGGAAGAGAGCAGCCGATCCGAAATTGATCTTCTGCAGTCCCGCCCTGATCTCGAACCGGTTCCCGTAAAAGCTGAGCCACATGCGGTAGGGAGAGATCTTCCCGTCCGTGGCGATGCTGTCCCCCGCCCAGGTGGTGGCACTTCCCCACAGATTGGCGGAAAACTCCCCGTCCACGTTGAAATTACCAGCCGGAAGGGTGAATGAAATCTCTGGGATGTATCGCAGTCCCCCCTGTACCTGGAAAGGCCTTTCAGGGTTCATGACCGTCCACCCGATGGCCTGACCGCTGAATGCAGGGGATTGTGCATCCGCCCTGTTGTGAATTAGCACAGACAGCACCATGGTGCCAAGGAAGATCCCATATGGTTTTGCAGACCGGCGCATTATTTTTTCTCTCTGCTGAGCAGACCGTAAAACATGAAATTGATGACCTCCAGGACGAGCTCCTGCGGGGTGTTGTAAAGGCCCTGCAGTTTTTCATCCTGGATCATTTCAGACATGTGGTTCACGAAATAAAGAATGAATTCCACCTTCACATCTTCCCTGATATCCCCTTTTTTCTGCGCTTTCAAAAGGTCTTCCTGGAATATCTGTATGCTTGTGGAAGCCATTTCTTCCAGGTATTTCATCATTTCCGGATCATCCAGACTGGTATAATCCCGGAAAAACTCATTGCTCATGGCTTCGGTTCCCTCCCGTTTCATCTGGATCATTCTGAATACCTTTTCGGTGTACGGCAAATCGCTTTCCATGAAAGACCTGTATTTGACCAGTGATTCATCCACCATATCACTCATGATGGTCTTTACCAGGTCGATTTTATTGCTGAAAAATTTGTAGAAGGTCATTTTACTGACCCCGGCTTCTTTGCAGATCTCCTCTACGGTGACCCTTCTGAACCCGAATTTCCAGAAGAGTTCCCGGCCCGTCTTCAGGAGCTGTTCCCTTTTTGGATGCGCTGTTTTTGAATTGGACGATATATTCATTGATATACGAAAAACGTATAATGATACATATTTCGTACAATATTACAACAAAAATCAGCCTCTGTCAAGAAAAATCGTAAAAATCTGACCGGGATCCCCGAATTTTTAACAGTTCTTTTATGATTTACTCAGGCAACCTTCGTCCCGGATCGGTGTTATCAGACCGGAGCATAAGGACCACGAACAAAATTGATTCATTAACCCCATACCTGATGACATGAAAAGATTTGCATTGTTTGCTGCAGCCATATTACTTGTAGCCTGCTCTGAGGAGGGCTCCGGGCCCGGTGAAGGTGAATATCAGTTTTATATTGAGGAGACTGGAGGAAAGTCGTATTCCGGCAAGTTCACGAACTGGGTCGTTTCCGGCGGGGAAGGTTCACAGTTTGCCGGGACCATCGTACTGGGACCTGAAGAAGACAACAAACCTGAAGATCCTGTTGGCGGGTTGACACTGATTGTGAGTACTGGGGGCGCGCTGCCCGGTGAGGTACGAGTCGGCGCCGCTACGTTATCAACAAGTGACCACGCGGTCGGGACATCCGCAGAGATCAACGCCAGATTATATTCATTTGATGAGTCGCTTTCCGGTGGAACCCAGTCTATCAGAGCTGAGGTAGCAAGCAGTTATGTCAGGGTCGATGGCTTTTCGATTGATCTTTACCGTACTATCGTAAGTCCGGTTGAAGAGGTTCAGTTTGAGGAAAAAGTGACGGTTAGCGGGAGCTTCACGGCAGTCGCCCGATAATGCAATAATTACTCCCCGCTTTTCCCGTAGTTGGGCAGCACCCGCGCGCTGGGATCGCTCACGTCGCAGTTCTCCCATTCCCGGTTGGGCATCCAGAAATCCACCACCGTTTCGGAGCGTCCCGGGAAGTGGGATTCGAATATATCCCGGTACATGAGCGACTCCTTCGAGATGGGTGTGGCATGCCTGTAGCGGCGCCGGGCTTCCAGCAGGTCTGCATCGCTGTAAATCTCCTCCGCATAGGCTTTCAGGCTGTCCGTAACGCTGTGCCCCACCGCATCCGAGAAGGCTGCCTTTTCCCGGTACAGTATTTCACGGGGAAGGTAATCCCCTTCGAATGCCTTCCTCAGCAAATATTTTCCGATCCCCGTGAAGTTCATTTTCTTTTCGGGAGGGATCCGCATCACATATTCCACAAAATCCAGGTCACCGAAAGGCACCCTCGCTTCCAGGCCGTTGGAGGAGATGCTCCGGTCGGCCCGAAGCACATCGTACATGAAAATCTCCCGCAGCCTTTTCTCGGCTTCTTTCTGGAATGCATGCGGGGTGGGTGCAAAATCGGTATACTTATACCCGAAGATCTCGTCACTGATCTCGCCGGTCATCAGCACCCTGATGTCGGTATTTTCCGAGATGTACTTGCTGACCAGGTACATTCCCATGGAGGCCCGGATGGTGGTGATATCATAGGTCTCCAGATTGTAGATCAGCGTGCTCAGCGTATCAAAGATATCCTGCCGGGTGAAGAGCACCTCGGTGTGGTCAGCCCCCAGGTAATCGGCCACAATCCGGGCATACCTGGTGTCGATGGGATCGATATTGATCCCCACGGCAAAGGTACGGACCGGCCGGTCCATGATCCTGGCCGCGATGGCGCACACCAGGCTGGAATCGAGTCCCCCGCTGCAGAGAAACCCCACCGGCACATCCGCCTGGAGCCTTTTCTCCACGGCCCGGGTGAGCAGCCGGTTGATCTTCAGCAATACTTCCTCCATGGGATCGTCCGTGTACTGCTCAACCCTGGCAATATTCCTGTAACAAACGAATTTCTCCCCATCGTAGATATGACCGGGAGGGAAAGGCTCCACCACCCCGCACAGGTTGCTCAGGGCTTTCATTTCACTGGCGAACATGATGCTGCCTTCAGGAGTATACCCGTAAAACATGGGCCGGATCCCCACCGGGTCCCTGGCGGCAAAATATTTGTCCGCTTTTGAATCATGGATCACGCAAACAAATTCCGCATCCAGTCTCCTGGCGGTTTCCAGCATGCCCAGTTCCAGGAACATGGGGATGATCACCTCGCAGTCACTTTCAGACCGGAACGGATACCTGTCCCTGTATGCTTCCTTCAGGGCCCTGTAATTGTATACTTCCCCGTTGGCCACCAGGTGGATGTGTTGATGGACCATGGGCTGGTTCCCGTCATCGGAAGTATCCATGATCTTCAGCCTGTGAAAACCCATCCAGCCCTGTTCCCCGAGGTCGGTCATGATGGTATTTTCGGGTCCCCGGTATTTGATCTTCCTGAATTCACCGGCCGCGCTGATCCGCAGCATTTTATCATTCCCGGTATAAACTGAAAATCCGCACATATCGAAACCGTTTAATTACTGATTAAAACATAAAACGTTTCAAATATATGAAATTATAATCAAAAACACACATTATAATGTTAATTTAATAGCAAAAAAGATAAAATAATGCTAAATAGTAAAATATGGTAATGCCCTGAGGTGTGAAATGGGAAGTCAGGATATGCGAAAAGAGGATGGCTCAGCCAAATTCGGCAATGGATTGCAGGATATCCAGTTTCATGATGTGGATTGTTTTTCCGTAGATCTTCAGGATCCCGTCCCTTCTGAGCTCGCTGAGGGACCGTATCACATTTTCGGTGGTCATGCCCACATATTCAGCCATTTCTTTCCTGCTCAGGGGAAGGTCGTATTCCGGGGAGAAATATACATGCTGCGAAAAGAAGATCAGGAGATAAGCCACGCGTCCTCTCAGGTGTTTCTTCCTGATCTCCAGCGAATCGAGAATGATCTTATCGGCAACCCGGCTCATGTGTTTCAGCAGGTTGAGGGCCAGGATTCCGTTTTCGCGGACCATTTTTTTCACATCATCCATGGCCAGGTTGCAGGTGACCGAATCTTCCAGGGCGGTGACAGAATACTGGTACCGGTCATTGGAGAAAACACTCAGCAGGCTGATGTAATCAAATGGTTTGGCAATGGTGATGATCTGTTCTTTCCCTGCTTCGTCGGTGCGGAATAACTTCACCAGGCCGCTTTTCAAATAGACGAAATCCCTGATGAGGGCACCCTCCCTGATAATGGGTTCGCTCTTGCCAAACGATTTCTCCACCCTCCCCGAACAAACGATATCCAGGTGTTCGCCCTCCAGTTTTTCAACGAAGAGCCCTTTCAGTTCACATAATTCGCAGGTGCAGCCCGGGTCCATAGGAAATGTTGATCAACAGTTTTCAAAATGATACATATCATACAATGACAAGTATCATATCGTTATTCAAATCACACTGAAACAGCGCGGATACCTTTGTAACGGAAATTTCAGAAGAATGTTTGAATCAATAAGCAACAATAATAATGAAAAAAATTCTAATCCTGGGAGGAGGTACCGCGGGTACCATGATGGCCAACAAGCTTATCAGGGCACTGGACCGGCAGGAATGGGAGATCACCCTGGTGGACCAGAACAAGACCCATTACTACCAGCCGGGTTTCCTGTTCATTCCGTTCGGCATCTATCAGAAGCAGGATGTGATCAAGCCCAAGGGGGATTTCTTCCCCTCCGGTGTAAAAGTCCTCTACCAGGAAATCGACAGGGTGGATGGCGATCAGAGCAGGGTGTACCTCATGGACGGGACCTGTCTCAGGTATGATTTTCTGATCATTGCAACCGGTGCGCAGACCCGGCCGGAGGAAACACCCGGGCTCACCGGGGAGTTGTGGTATAAGCAGATCTTCGACTTCTATACCCTGGAAGGAGCTGTGGCATTGCAGCGGTTCTTCAAATCCTGGGAAGGAGGAAGGCTGGTGATGTGCATTGCCGAACTGCCCTTTAAATGTCCCGTTGCACCCATCGAGTTTGTCAGTCTCGCCGAAGCCTATTTCACTGAAAAAGGGATGCGTGACAGGGTGGATATTACTTACGTGACTCCCCTCTCCGGGGCTTTCACGAAGCCGATCGCCACAAAGATGCTGAGCCAGCTTCTGGAAGAAAAGAACATCAAAGTGGTACCTGATTTCTACCTGGAAAGCGTGGACAACGAAAAGAAAGTGATCAGGTCCTACGACGAGCAGGAGATCCCGTTTGACGTGCTCACCGTCGTTCCCGTGAACATGGGGTCCGAGATGATCGCAAGAAGCGGACTGGGCGATGATTTGAACTTTGTGGATACCGACAGCGAAACCCTCCGGTCAAAGAAATACGAGAACATATTCGTGCTGGGAGATGCAGCCAACCTGCCCACATCCAAGGCCGGCTCGGTGGCCCATTTTGCCGCGGAAATCCTGTTCGAGAACCTGATGAATGCCATGGAGCGCAGACCGCTTACCGCAAAATTCGACGGTCATGCCAACTGTTACATCGAGACCGGTTACGGAAAGGGAGCGCTGATCGATTTTAATTATGACACGGAACCGTTGCCGGGGACATTCCCCCTCCCGGGGATCGGCCCGTTCGGTTTGCTGAAGAACACCAAGATCAACCACTACGGTAAAATGCTGTTCCGGTGGATCTACTGGCATATCCTGTTAAGGGGCAGGGAGATGCCCATCGAGGCGCATATGACCATGGCCGGGAAGAAAAATGATATCGATTAACTGGACAGAAATATGGCCGACAATACAACACAACAGATCGCCGCGCTGAACGAGAAGGTCGACACGATCCTGGAGTATGTGAACCAGCAGCGACTGAAATCCCAGTCCCTGGACGATCTGATAGCCGATGTTTCCATCGTCGGGAAGGACGTGTATGATTCCACTGTGAAAGCGCTGGATGAGCATGAAGTGGTGATCGACCCGGACCGGTTGCGGGAACTGGGGATCAGGCTCGCACAGAATATCGGGAATTTCAGTTCCATACTGGATACGCTGGGCAGTGTCCTTGACCTGATGCGGGATGCTGGTCCCATCGCCAACGAGATGATCATTGATGCCACGACGAAGCTGCATGCGTTTGAACAGAAGGGGTATTTCGCGTTCATCAAAGAATTCGGACAGATCATCGACAACATCATCACCCATTACAGTGTGGAAGATGTACGCCTGCTGGCCGACAATGTGGTTACGATCATGGATACCGTGAAAAACCTCACCCAGCCAGAAGTGCTGAAATCGGTGGACAATGCGGTGAAGGTGTTTGCCAGCATGGAGACGGAGGACATACCGCAGTATTCCCTTTTCAGGGTGATGCGGGAAATGAACAAACCTGAAATGAAAAAAGCGCTGGGTTTCCTGGTCACGTTCATGAGAAACCTGAGCAGGGACGAGAGACATTCATAACCTATAAACAACAAATATAATGACACAGAAAACAATTGCAGGAAAGACGATCGAACTGAACGATGAGGGTTACATGGTGGATCCTTCACAGTGGACCCGGGAGATCGCGGCTGAAATGGCCGGCGAGGACGGTATTGTGCTTACGGACAAGCATTATGAAGTGCTTGAATTTTTAAGGGCCAGCCATTCAAAAGGAGAAACGCTGACCATCAGGAAGGTCGGAAAATCAGGGATCGTGGATATCAAGGGATTGTACCAGCTTTTCCCCGGGGGACCGCTGAAGTTTTCGTCCAAATATGCGGGGATCCCGAAACCGGCAAGCTGTGTGTAAGCAACAACGGTCTGTAAAAACCGGGTCTGATTCAGGGAACCGAACCATGGGTGTTTAATGAAATAAAATCAGGAAACGATGACAACAAATACGGAAAAACCGTTGAAGAAAGTGTGCATCATCTGTTCCAAGGGGACCATTGAGGATGTGTATGCCACACTGATCATGGCAAACGGGGCAGTTATGGAGGGAATTGAGGCAAAGGTGTTCTTCACCTTCTTCGGACTGGATGCGATCACCAAGAAACAGATGAACCGGCTAAAAACCGCCACCGTGGGGAACCCGGCCATGAGGGCACCCGGAGGCCTGCCGTTTCCGACAATCCTGGGGATACTCCCTGGTGTGGAAGCTGGCGTATCAGCAATGATGAAAAGCCAGATGGAAAAGCTTGACGTTCCGCCGGTGGATGAGTTCCTGGAAATGATCACGGCAGGTGGCGGAGAGATATATGCCTGCAAGATGGCCATGGATATGTTCAAGCTGGAGAAGAAGGATCTGTGGGAAGAAGTGAAGGACGTGCTGACCGTGGGGGAATTTTACGCCATGTGCGGGGGAGAAAATACGCAGATCATCTTTACCTGAACCCGGTCCTGCCAACGAGCCCGTGCCTTCCGCAGCATGAGTTCCTGACGGAACCGGTAACCGCCGCTACGAACCTCCCTTCGGTCCGGCCCGTCAGGCGGCTCATTCCCGGTTCCGATCAGGGTAAATCCCTTGTCAGGTGGGTCAGTATCTTAGGTTGCGGTGTATCCAACCTGTGATTCGTTCATTAGCTGGTGGTTGTACCTTACGCAGCGATGACCGCATCTGCGTCAGGTCGTTGCTCCCGGAGGCATCTCCAACCGCTGCTGAAATTCTTTTCTGCGAAAATAATTGTAGGCAGCTTATCGGAGATTCCTCCGGCTGTCGAACCCCGATGGCCGTGCCTTCCGCAGTATGAGTTCCTGACGGAACCGGTTCAGGCTGAAGTGACACTGCCGCCGTACTCCATCAGGAATTCCTTGATGAAGCCGTCCAGTTCACCGTCCAGTACGGCCTGGACATTGCCGGTTTCGTAATTGGTGCGCAGGTCCTTTACCAGCTTGTAGGGGTGAAGGACATAGTTCCGGATCTGGGATCCCCATTCGATCTTCATCTTATTGCCTTCGATCTCGGCCTGCTTCTCCCGTTTTTTCCGGAGTTCCATTTCGTAGAGGTGTGATTTGAGGATCCGCATGGCATTCTCCCTGTTCTTGAGCTGGGACCGGGTTTCTGTATTGTCAACGGTAATCCCGGTGGGAAGATGTTTCACCCGTACCCCGGTTTCCACCTTGTTCACATTCTGGCCTCCGGCGCCGCCGGAACGGAAAGTATCCCATTCCAGGTCGGCAGCATTGATCACCACTTCAATGGAATCGTCCACGATGGGCGTGACAAACACGGAGGCAAAGGAAGTGTGCCGCCGTTTGTTGGAATCGAACGGAGAGATCCTCACCAGCCGGTGAACGCCTGATTCACTTTTCAAAAAGCCATAGGCATATTCTCCCGAAAATTCAAGGGTGACCGACTTGATCCCGGCGTCGTCGCCCTGAACACTGTGCAGCTCCCGCACCTGATAATCGTGCTTCTCCCCGTACCGGATATACATTCGCATGAGCATTTCGGCCCAGTCCTGGCTTTCTGTGCCACCGGCCCCGGAATTGATCTTGAGTATGGCGCCCAGGCTGTCTTCCTCGTTACGTAGCATATTCCTGGATTCCAGCTCTTCTGTAAGTGTTAGGGCCCTTCGATACTGGGTATCCACTTCCTCAGCGGATGCTTCGCCGGCTTCCAGGAACTCGAAAAGCACATTCAGGTCCTCCACGGCGGTCTTGACCTTTTCATACCCGTTCACCCAGGCTTTCAGCCTGGCAACTTTGCGGAGCTGTTCTTCGGCAGATTTGGGATCATCCCAGAAATCGGGCTCGTGTGTTTTCTGTTCCTCTTCCTCTATCAGGATGGTTTTTCCATCCACGTCAAAGATGCCTCCTTAACGCATCCAGGCGCTCATTCAGATCTTTGATCTGGTCGGTTGTGATCATTATGCGATACTTTCATGCAAAGATACAAAGAAATCCGGACCCGGCGGATTGGCAAGCCGGCAGGCTATTCATCAGATTGCAGGATCCGGTAGATCAGGTCAGATTCAAAACCGCGCTGGGATGCGAATCTCAACAACCTGGCTTTTCTTGCATATGGATCTTTCTCCTTCAGGGTAGCTGATTTCTGACCGAGCAGGTCCCTGCAGACCTGGAAATATTCTTCCTGGTCGATCTGGTCCAGGGCCTCTTCAATCATGTCTTCCGGGATGCCCTTCTGCCTCAAGGCGAACCGGATCTTCATCCGGCCCCATCGGTTGAACCTGAATTTATCCTTCACATAGGACGAAGCATACCTCCGGTCATCCAGGAACCTTTCCGCTTTCAGCCGCTGAATGATCTTTTCAGAATCCTCTTCGCCCACCCCCCATTCAGAAAGTTTACGAAGCATCTCACGGGTGTTCCTTTCCTGACCGCTGCAGAGTGCGGCAGCACGTTCCAGGGCTTCTTTGAATTTCATGTCACAGGCGGATTACTTGAATGAAACGGTCTTTTTCATGGATGTCCCTCATGACGGTCACATGGCTGAAGGAGGCATTCTGAAAGATCCGGGCGGTTTCACTGCCCAGCTTTTCATTGATCTCCACCCATACACTTCCGCGGGGACGCAGATGCCGGGATGCGAATGCGGCAATGCGTTCATAGAGCACCAGCGGATGATCTGCATCCGCAAACAATGCCCGTTCCGGTTCAAACTGCAGCACATTGGCATCCATCAATTTCCGCTGGCTTTCCAGTACATAGGGCGGATTGCTCACGATCAGGTCAAATTCTGTTTGGATCTCTTCCGGCAGTTCCCCCATCATATCCCCTTCGAGCCAGCGAACCTCAAGCCCGGTCTGAGCGGAGTTCTCTTCGGCTACTTTCAGTGCCTCTCTGCTGAAATCCAGTCCGAATACATCCGAACCGGGAAAATGTTTTTTCAGAGCCAGGGCCACACAGCCCGAACCGGTGCCCAGGTCCAGCACGCGTCCGGGAGGGTCCCCGGTTTGTTCTGTGATCCTGCAGACCATCTCTTCAGTTTCGGGCCTGGGAATCAGCACATGTTCATTCAGACGGATCCTCAGATCACAGAAAAAGGTATATCCCAGGATGTACTGAATCGGTTTTCGTGTATGAATTTCGGATACAATTTCATTAATTTGTGCAATGGCAGCGGGACCTGGATTCAGGTCCGGGTCCCTGACCGGCACCAGGGGGGCGTATCCCAGGTGCTCCAGGATTATCCGAATGAGTGAGGCCGATTCACCTTCGGGATAGATCATGCGGAGTTCCCGGCGGAGATAACTCTCGGTCTGTTTCAGTGTTGCATCCGGCTGCAGCATGGTTTAAAATTAGCAATAAAGCAGATACCTGTTGAATGAGATGGATGAAATATACATGCGCCGATGCCTCGAACTGGCCCGGAAGGGACTGGGACTGACACACACCAATCCCATGGTGGGTTGTGTAATCGTACACAACGGGCGTATCATCGGTGAGGGGTACCATCATGAGTTCGGGGGTCCCCATGCCGAGGTCCATGCAATCCGATCGGTAAAAGATCACTCCCTGCTGCCCGAAGCTACCCTTTATGCAAACCTGGAGCCCTGCTCTCATCATGGGAAGACGCCACCCTGTTCCTTGCTTATTCAACAAAAAGGGATCCGGAGGGTGGTGGTCTCCAACATCGATCCTTTTCCCATTGTAAGCGGACGCGGCATCGGTTATCTCAGGGAAAAGGGAGTGGACGTTGAGACGGGCTGTATGGAACAGGAAGGGTATCACCTGAACCGGCGGTTCTTCGTGTACCAGCAGGAAAAACGTCCCTATGTGATCCTGAAGTGGGCGCAGACCCGGGATGGTTTTATTGATCTTGAGCGGAGACGCGATAATCCCATCGGGCCAAACTGGATCACGGATGAAGTCTGCAGGACCCTGGTCCATAAATGGCGATCGGAGGAAGCCGGGATCATGGTGGGGACCAATACCGTGGTGACGGATAATCCGCGGCTGAATGTGAGAAAATGGACCGGGGATGCTCCGGTCAGGATCACCATGGACAGGAATGGCAGGATTTTTGATAGTTCTTATATACTGGATGGTTCCCAGGAAACCATTGTCTTCACAGATGCAGGCGGAAAATATTCAGGAAAGATCCGCAGGATACCCGTGGATTCCTCCTACGAACTGAGGGACATGCTTGAAGCACTGGCGGACCAGAAGATCCTGTCAGTGCTTGTGGAAGGAGGAGCAATCCTGATCAGTGCGTTTCTGGATTCGGGACTTTGGGATGAGGCCAGGGTATTCACCGGCAACCGAACTTTCGGAAAGGGGGTAAGTGCCCCGGAAATAGGGGATCCTCCGGTGGAAACCATCTTTTTCAACGATATTGCACTGGACTTTTTCCGGCGCGGGATGGATCCTGTTCATTGAAATTTATTAATTATGTACTCTCCTTGAAACCAGCCGCGGCTTATCGCTGGAACAGATGGGGATTTGATGACATTTGAATAATGAAAAAACGTTTGGCATGCATACTGTTTTTATTGCCGATGATGGGGGCCCAGTTCATGTTTGCCCAGTCGGCCAGACAGTATTTCAGGGCGGGGGAGGAATTTTTTGAAAAAATGAATTTCCGGGATGCCATTGAACAGTTCACCAGAGCGGTGGAAATGGATCCCGGTTATGACAGGGCCTATATCCAGCGCGCCAACGCTTATGCCAGGCTGAACGATTATGAACATGCAGCGGCCGATTATGACAGGGCCATCGTTTTCAATGAGAAAGACGCCGAACTCTATTACCTTTCCGGATATGCACACCATCAGCAGGGTCGGCTTGGCGATGCGCTGACAAGGCTGGAAAAGGCCATTGATATGAAGCGGAATTACCTGGAGGCCTACCAGGTCAGATCCATGGTTTATTTCAAGCTTCAACGATATCAGGAAGCCCTGGAGGATTGCAGGATATGCCTCAGGCTCAAAGAGGACGCGCTGGGTTACTATAATCTGGCGCAGGTATATGACCGGCTTGAGATGTACAGGGAGGCAGAAGATGCATACCGCAACTCCCTCCGGGAAAATGATCAGGTGGCAGAAACCCATTTTGCACTGGCCGGATTGCTGCACAAAAGAGAGAAAAACAGTGAAGCCCTTGAAACCGTTGGTAAGATGCTTGAACTGGATCCGCAGAACCTGGAGGGTATGCTCCTTCAGAGCAGGATCCTGTCTTCACTGCAGAACTATCAAGGGGCCATCGAGGTGCTTTCCCTGGCTTCCATTGAACATCCGGATGATCCCAGGATCTACCTGATCCGCGGAGACCATTATGCGCTGATGAACCAGGCCCCATATGCTGTGATCGACTACACGAAAGTGATTGAGCTGGTCCCGGAAATGGCCGAGGCCTATTACAAACGGGCGGCTGCCTACGAAGCGATCAGGGACCATTCAAATGCGCTGGCGGACTATGAAAAGCTGCTGGTCATGTCGGGGCAGGACAGAGTAGCCCGGGAGCTGTCTGCTGAGGTCAGGGGACGGATCTTTGAATTGAACAGGGAAGATGTCAAGCCACAGGTTGAACTGACCGAACCGGAATCGGGAATGGACGGCAGTGTGGATGTCCCCAGGGGTGCCGAGGTGATCGCCCTCACGGGGCTCATCAAGGATGAAAGCAATATCAAATCATTGCAGGTAAATAACTTCGCTGTTCCCGTGGAGAAAACTGAAAAGGGATACCGGTTCCTGACCAGTGTGAATGTAAAGGAAACAGACCAGATCATTGTCCAGGTGTCGGATGTTTACGACAATGCAGAAACTGCCATCTACGCGCTCAGGCGGACCGAGGTGGACCCGCCCTCGGTGCAGATTATCGCACCTTACGGAACCGAAAACAACGTGCTGTGCCTGGACAGCGAGGATCCCAACATGTATATCGAGGGAAGGATCGCAGATGAAAGCCGGATCCGCAGCATTTACATCGACAGTGTGTCAGCCAGTTATATCCCGAGCGATATCAACCCTTCCTTTTCGGCCATGGTCAACGTGGGCAACAGAAGCAGGATCACCGTGCTGGCAGAAGATGTATACGGGAACCGGTCGGAAACATCATTCACCCTGAACAGGAACACCCGTTCATTCGACAACAATCCCATGGGCAAGACCTGGGCCATATTTATCGAGAATTCCAATTATGAATCCTACGCAAGGCTCGAAGGTCCTGCCAGGGATATCACTTTGATGAAAGCTGCACTGGATAAATACCAGATCCACAATCTCATCCATAAGAAGGACATGTCCAAACAGGAACTGGAACGTTTCTTCGCCATTGAACTCAGGGATCTGATCCGGAGCAACCGGGTGAATTCCCTGATGGTATGGTACGCCGGTCACGGGAAATATATCAATGAAACAGGATACTGGATCCCGGTGGATGCAAACTGGAATGATGAGTTCTCATTTTTCAGCATCAATGCGCTGAAAGCATCCATGCAATCCTACCCCGATTGTTTGAGTCACACCCTGGTTATCACCGATGCCTGTGAATCGGGACCTGCCTTCTATCAGGCCATGCGATCGGGGCTGCAGGAGCGGGATTGTGATAACTGGGAAGACGCCCGGCTAAAATCCTCCCAGGTATTTTCTTCTGCGGGTTATGAACGTGCAGCGGACAACAGCCAGTTTACACGGACCTTTGCAAATGTGCTGACCCACAGCCCGGGTGACTGCATACCCATTGAAAAGATTGTCCAGAAGGTAACCACGGCAGTGGTGAATAACAGGCAACAGGAACCTCAGTTTGGCAGGATCGCCGGGCTGGAAGATGAAAACGGGACCTTCTTTTTTATCCCGAAATAAAAAGGCTTTATAGCAATCCTTCCAGTTTATTCACGATCATACTTTTCGGGACCGCGCCAACCTGTTTATCAGCCACATTACCGTCTTTGAAGAAAAGGATGGTAGGGATGTTCCTGATCCCGTATCTGGCAGTGACAGCGGGATTGTTGTCCACATCCAGTTTGGCTACCACAACCCTGCCGTCGTAATCGGCTCCGACTTCTTCCACAATGGGTCCGACCATCCGGCAGGGACCGCACCATTCAGCCCAGAAATCAACGATCACCGGTTTGTCGGACTTTAACACCAGTTCATCAAAATTGCTGTCAGTTGCTTCTAATGCCATTGTTCAAGATTTATATGAGGTGAATTGCGCGAGCACAACAAAAATAAAAAATTAATCGATGATTCCTCGCAACTCAGCTGTGAGGAGAATCAATTTGATGGGGCAAAAATAGTAAAAAAATCATTCATGACAGGCGGAATTCGAACCCGGACTGGTTTTTCAGATAATCCATAAAATCATCTGAAAGATCCACCTGTTTGTTCCTGGAAAACAGATTGACATTCAGACCGGTCTGCGGATCGAATATGTGTAATTTCAGGTTCTTCCCGTTTTCATGAACGGTATATCTTTCCAGTTGATCGATCAGGTCACGGGTGATCTGTTGAATGTCCAGGGTAATGTCCACAGATCTGACAAGCTTTTCGCGGACATCGGCCAGCATGTGCACCATTTTGAATTTTAGGGAAAAAATTTTTCTCTGGGGCTCATCGCGGGGGCTCCATTCGTTGACAGCCGCACGGATCATCAGGGCCACACCCGGACTGAAATACTGTCTGAAGTTCACATAGTCGTCATTCTTCAGGCGGATGTTGTAGGTATCGGTATAGTCTTCCAGCAGTGCCAGCAGGTAGGGTTTGTTCCTCCACTGGTCCACGCCTTCCCTGACGGTCTTCACGATCCCGCAGAATACCAGATCCCTGCCCCTGTGCTGCTGCAGGTCATCCAGTTCATGGAGTGTGATATTGCAGAATGAATCGATTTCCAGCTTGAAGCGGTCCAGGGGATGGGCGGTGAGGTAAATCCCGATCAACTCCTTTTCCCGGGTGATCTTGTCAAGCAGATGCCATTCGTCCACTGCCGGAGGCTCGGGCCTGGAAATACTGATGGCGCTTATTTCGCCGAAAAGGTTCTGTTGCGGTGTATCCCTTTCATACTGGATCTTGTTGCCATATTTGATCAACTGCTCAATGAAGGTGGGTTCTGCTTCCTCCACGGTATCGATATACTGGCTCCTGGAAATGTCTTTGAAACAATCAAGTGCTCCCGCGATCACCAGCCCTTCCAGGTTCTTGCGGTTCACCTGGCGCAGGTCATTCCGTTCCACAAAATCATAGATGTCCCTGAAAGGACCACTGCGTCTCCGTTCCTCGATGATGCTTTTCACGGCATTTTCACCCACCCCCTTGATGGCCCCGAGTCCGAACCGGATATCCCCGTTGTCGTTGACGGTGAATCTCACATTGCTCTCGTTCACATCTGGACCGAGTACGGATATTCCCATCCTCCTGCATTCATCCATGAAGAGGCCGATCTTTTTAATATCGGTGATGTTCCTGCTCAGGACCGCTGCCATGAATTCCGCGGGGTAATTTGCCTTGAGGTATGCGGTCTGGTAGGACACATACGCATAGCAGGTGGAGTGGGATTTGTTAAAGGCATACTGCGCGAATGCTTCCCAGTCGGTCCAGATCTTTTCTATCTTTTTACCGGGAATTCCGTTTTGCTGGCACCCCTGCTCGAACTTCACCTTGAGCTCATCCATCATCTTCTTGATCTTCTTGCCCATGGCCTTCCTCAGGGAATCGGCCTGCCCCCGGCTAAAACCGGCCAGTTTTCTTGACAGCAGCATCACCTGTTCCTGGTACACGGTGATCCCGTAGGTATCCTTCAGGTATTCCTCCATTTCGGGCAGGTCATATTCGATCTTTTCCCTGCCGTGCTTCCTGTTGATGAATCTCGGAATATATTCCATGGGCCCCGGACGATACAGGGCGTTCATAGCGATCAGATCCTCAAAGCGGTTGGGAAGGAGTTCCCGCAGGTACTTTTTCATCCCGGGCGATTCGAACTGGAACAGACCGGTGGTATCTCCCCGGGAATAAAGTGCGAAGGTTGCTTCGTCATCCATGGGGATCTTTTCAATATCGATATCAATCCCCCTCGATTCCCGGATATTCATGATTGCATCCTTGATGATGGAGAGCGTTTTCAGACCCAGGAAGTCCATTTTCAGCATACCCACATCCTCCACATGGTGACCGTCATACTGTGTGACCAGCAGGTCCGATTCTTTTGAGAAGCAAACCGGCAGATGATCGGTGAGCCTGTTCCGTCCGATGATCACACCGCAGGCATGCAGCCCCGTTTGCCTGACTGAACCCTCCAGCCGTTGTGCGATACGAAGTGTGTTGGCAATGAGTGGATTGGGAGAATTCCGTTCCTTGCTCAGCTCCGGTACTTCCTGGTATGCCTTTTCCAGTGTAATGCCCGGCCGTTCCGGCACCAGCTTGGCCAGGCGGTCGGCTTCGGGCAGCGGGAGTTTCTGGATCCTGGCCACGTCCCTGATGGCCATCTTCGCAGCCATCGTCCCGAAGGTAATGATATGGGCGACCCGGTCGTGCCCGTATTTGCTGACAACCCAGTGAAGCACCTCATCCCTTCCATCCTCGTCGAAATCAATATCGATGTCAGGCATCGAGATACGGTCAGGATTCAGGAATCGCTCGAACAGCAGATCGTATTTGATGGGATCAATGTCCGTAATCCCCAGGCAGTATGCCACTGCGGAACCGGCTGCCGAACCGCGGCCGGGACCGACGGAAACCTCCATCTTCCTGGCGGCATTGATAAAATCCTGGACGATCAGAAAGTACCCGGGAAAACCCATTCGCAGGATAGTTTCCAGCTCAAAATCGAGCCGTTCCTTCAGATCGGGTGTGATCTCCCCATACCTGCTTCTCGCCCCTTCATAGGAAAGGTATTTTAAATATTCGTCCTCATTCTGGAATCCTTCCGGCAGGGGAAAATGCGGCATCACCGGTTTGGAATTCAATTCGTACATTTCTACCTTATCGGCGACCTCGAGCGTGTTGTTCAGTACCTCGGGAAGATCCGAGAAGACCTCCTTCATTTCTTCCTGGGTCTTGAACCATTCCTGTCTCGTGTACCTGAGGCGGGTCGGATCATCCAGGTCCCTGCCCGTATTGAGGCAGATCAGGTGGTCATGGGCTTCCGCATCCTCATTGTTCACAAAATGCACATCATTGGTTGCCACGCATTTGATCCCGTGTTTTTTGCCCAGTTCCAGCAGGGTCTGATTCACAAATACCTGGTCATCGAACACCAGTTTGTCCATACCCGGATCATTGGTCTGATGCCGCTGAAGTTCCAGGTAGAAATCTTCTCCGAAGATCTTCCTGTATTCAAGGATGATCTTCTCAGCATCTTCCACGGATTGATTCATGATGGACTGGGGGATCTCTCCGCCCAGGCAGGCTGAAAGACAGATGATCCCTTCGTGGTACTTCAACAGCAGTTCCCTGTCAATGCGGGGCTTATAATAGAATCCCTCGGTCCATCCCAGGGAGACTATGGTGATCAGGTTCCTGTAGCCAGTCAGGTTCTTTGCCAGCAGTACAATATGGTAGAAGGCATCCAGATTTTTATCCTCCCTGGTAAGCCTGGAGCGGCGGGCAATGTACGCTTCACATCCCAGGATCGGCTTGATGCCCCGGCGGGTTGCTTCTTCGTGAAACTCTTTGATGCCAAACATGTTGCCATGATCGGTCAGGGCCACGGCTCCCATACCGTCATCCACGGCTTTCTTCAGCAGTTCCTGGATACTGGCTGCCCCGTCCAGGATGCTATACTGGGAATGCACGTGCAGGTGACAGAATGCAGCTCCGTCCCCGCCAGGATCCGCCGCAAACCCCGCCGGGAGTATCTCTGCGGCCTCCTCCGGTCCGGCTGACTCTCCGGATTGCGCCGCATCCGCGGATTGCAATTCCCACGGCTGGGTATGGACAATCCCGTAGTTTCCGATCCTGTTTTGATGTTGCGCAATGAATCGGGAGAAAAGCGCAGGAGAAAAATTGATGGCCTCGGGAGCGATGATCTTTCGCCGGAGCAATTCAAAAAAGCACCTTGCCGTGGCTTCCACGTCGGCCGAAGCATTATGCGCTTCCGGGAAATCTTCCTCAAAAAGATTCCTGTACAGTTCCATCAGCCTGGGAGGCTTGAATTTCCCTCCCCTTCCTCCCGGGAGCTTCAGATAATCCGTGCTGGACCACATGGTGCACACCTGTTTCTTTTCCAGGAAAGTGGACTGGATCCCCGTGCGGATGAATTCCACACCGAGTGCATTCACGTCAAAACTGATGTTATGTCCTACCAGGAACAGGGCTTTGGAAACCGATTCATTGAAAAAGGCAAGTCCTTCCTCCAGGGGTACGCCGTAACGGGTGGCTTTTTCTGTCGATATGCCATGGACTTTCTCTGCGGAGTAAGGAATTTCAAATCCATCCGGTTTGATCAGAAGGTTGTGATGTGAAGTCAGTTCCCCCGTATCGTTGTGTAACTGCCATGCAATCTGCACCACCCTGGGCCAGTTGTCGATTTCGGTGATGGGTGCATTGTCTCTGAGCGGAAGACCGGTGGTTTCGGTATCGAAAATTAAAAACATACTGCAGGGATCAAAGTTATCAGAATTTGCGCTTGGATCCAGTCCTGTTAATAAATTAATTTGTTTGCATATTGAGTGATTAATGCTACCTTTGCAGGCGCTTAAAATGTAGGTTTAATTTAATTCGTATAAGAGTATGCCTGTAAAGATCAGATTACAAAGACAGGGTCGAAAGTTTACTTCGATCTACGCTATTGTAGTTGCTGATAGCAGGGCGCCACGAGATGGTAAATTCATTGAATCTTTGGGTCAGTATAATCCCAATACCAATCCTGCTACCATTGTTCTGGATTTTGACAGAGCCTTAGAATGGCTGCAGAAAGGCGCTCAACCTACAGATACATGTAGAGCTATCCTGTCCTACAAAGGAGTCCTGTACAAGAAACATTTACTGGAGGGTGTGAAAAAGGGTGCATTCGATGAGGCTGAAGCGGACAAGCGCTTCCAGTCCTGGATGACCGAAAAGGAACAAAAGATCCAGGCCAAACGTGACCGGATCAAGAATGCCAAAAGCTCCCTGGAGCAAACCAAGCTGGAAGAGGAAGCCAGGATCAAGGAGGCGAGGGCCCTGGAAATTGAGAAAAAGCGGTCCGAATTGATGGAATCCGAGGCCCCGGTTGAGGCCGCGGAAGAAACAACTCCCGATGCCGAAGTGCCCGAAGCTGAAGTGCCTGAAAGTAGTGTTCCCAAAACAGAAGAGCCCGTAGCCGAGGCAAAAACCGAGGCTGAAGAAGCCCCCGAGGCTGAAGAGCAGCCCGAAGCAGCAGCAGAGCCCGAAGCTGAAGAAACCCCCGAAGCTGAGGAAAAGCCCGAAGCAGAGGAAGCCCCCGAAGCTGAAGAAGAACCCGAGGCTGAAGAAGCCCCCGAGGCTGAAGAAGAACCCGGCGAGGAGGATCAGGAAGAGAAGAAATAGGTGTCAGGAACCACTTCGATGGAATCTCCGGGAGGTGCAAAAGCGGGAAGAATTTCCAAGCCCTACGGACTTCAGGGAAGTGTACATATCATACTCGATCCGGTAGCCGGTCAACGCATTCAGGAAGGCGACCCGCTTTTCATCCAGATGGATGGTCAGCGGGTTCCATATTTTGTGGAGGAGCTGACAGAAGTTTCCAGTGACCAGGTCATTGTGAAATTTGAATTTATCGACGATCTGGGATCTGCCAGGTCGGTTGCCGGACGCGATGTTTATCTTGACCCGGACAAAGCGCAGGAGGCTCCTTCCGCCCGCAGTGAAGAGCATCAGGATCTATCGGGATACGCGGCCCATGACCGGGTGCTCGGATACCTGGGGACCGTCACCGGAATGCTGGAACATGACCGGAATCCTGTCCTGCTGGTGGACCACGGGGGAAAGGAGTTAATGGTGCCGGCAGCCGGTGAGATCATTCTGAAGGTGAACCACAGGAAAAGGACCATCCTTTTCGACCTGCCCGAAGGATTGACCACCCTGTAACATATACAGATCCAACTGCTGTCCTGCCGTTGCGGCTGGTGGGAAGCATGCTGATCTTCAGGGACGTAAAGTGGTCAGTTTTCCGTCAGGTTCCAATTTTACGATGGTGGAGGGTGCGCTTTCGGCAATCTCCTCGCGGCGCCAGTTCACCACATAGTCCACCTCTTTGAATAGCTCCGGGTCGATCTCGGCGAATGAGGAGGGAGCTTTTCCCCCGGAATAATTGGCCGATGTGGATACAATGGGTTTTCCGATGCGCCTGACCAGCTGCTGGCAGAAAGGATCCGAAGTGATGCGGATCCCGACGGACCCATCTTCCGCGATCAGGTTCTCTGCCAGGTTTTTTGCTCCCGGGTAGATGATCGTGACCGGCTTTTCTTCCCGGTCTATCAAATTCCTGACCCGTTCAGGGATGATATCGATATGGGATGAAAGCCTGGAGAACTGATCGACCAGCACCAGCATACTTTTCCGGTCGGTGCGGCGTTTGATCCGGTAGACCCTGGATACAGCCTCCGCATTGGATGCATCACACCCGATGCCCCAGATTGTATCGGTGGGATAAAGAATAACCAGACCCTTCTTCAAATACCGGGCCGTCCTCCTTACTTCCTCATTCATCATTCAGGCATTCCAGGTAAACCCTATACAGTGCGGGAATTGTCTGTTCTTCCCTGAATTTGAGCGCATGAACCCCTCCCTCCCGGATCAGCCGGTCTCTCAGGGCCGAATCTTCCAGAACCTGGGTAATGGCATGGATCATTTCCTCCCGGTTATGGGGATCAATCAGCAATCCCCCTTTTCCTGCCGTTTCTGCAAGACAGCCGGTTGCCGAGGTGATGACCGGCACCCCTGAATTCAGCGCTTCCAGGATGGGAATGCCGAACCCTTCATAGGAGGAAGGATAGATGAACCCCCTCGCCCCCTGGTAGATGGCAGGAAGGTCAGTGACCTGGACCTGGTCGAGGAACTGGATGTTTTTCATCCGGTGCTTCTCAATGTAATTCTTCACCAGGTGATAATACGGAGTTTTTCTGCCGACCACCACCAGGGGAAAGTCGATACCCCCGTGGTCCATGGCTTCCACGATTTTCAAAAGGTTTTTCCGCTCCTCGATGGTGCCCACATAAAGCAGGTATTCCTGCGGAAGCGCAAATTGATTCCTGGTGTATGCAAGGATCTCTTTGCTGACCCGGTGATAGAACTGTCTGTGACATCCCTGGTAAATGACGCGGATCCGGGATTCTTCCACATTCAGGAACCGGATAATGTCATTTTTGGTCTGCTCGCTCACCGCGATGACCCGGGTGGCTACCCTGGTGCCGTACTGTACCTTCTTTGTGTACACATAACGGTCGAACCGCTGGTACAGGCCGGGCATTTGCAGGAAGATCAGGTCATGGATGGTAATAACGGACCGGATCCGGGTATGGTGGATCCCATAGGGAAGTTCATTGCTCAGTCCGTGGTAAATATCCACTTCATCCTCACCGAGCCAGTGAACCAGCCGGAAACTTCTCCAGTAGGAGCTCCAGAATTTTCCAAAGCTGGTCCCGGGTTTTTTGATAATGGTGCCATCCGGCTGGGGAAACAGTTCCTCGTCGGCAATGCTGGGGGTGTACAGCAGGCATTCATTCTCGGGATAGAAGCGGCAGATGTTGGCAATAATGTACCTGCTATAGTTGCCCAGACCACTATAGTTATTAAAAGCCCGTTTTGCATCAAATCCGATCCGCATTATACAGCGACGTTATATTCCCTCAATGCATCATTCAGCGATGTTTTCAGATCGGTGGAAGCCTTTCTCCTGCCTATGATCAGGGCACATGCCACCTGGAACTCCCCTGCGGGGAAGGACCGGGTGTAAGACCCGGGGATGACCACCGAGCGGGGAGGCACCACCCCTTTCATCTCGACCGGCTCGTTACCGGTCACATCGATGATCCGTGTGGAATTGGTAATGACCACATTGGCACCCAGTACCGCCTCACGCTCCACCCTGACGCCCTCCACCACGATACTGCGGGAACCGATGAAGCAGTTGTCCTCGATGATCACAGGGGCGGCCTGCACCGGCTCAAGCACACCGCCGATGCCCACTCCGCCGCTCAGATGGACGTGTTTCCCGATCTGGGCACAGGATCCCACCGTGGCCCAGGTGTCGATCATGGTCCCTTCATCCACGTAGGCGCCGATATTCACATAGGAGGGCATCATGATCACTCCTCCGGAGATATACGCACCATACCTGGCAATGGCGTGGGGCACTACCCTGATCCCCCGCGCTTTGTATCCGGTTTTCAGGGGGATCTTGTCATGGAACTCAAATGGCGGCAGTTCGATGGATTCCATTTTCCTGATGGGGAAGTAGAGGATCACCGCTTTTTTGATCCAGTCGTTCACGATCCAGCCTTCGCTGCTTTTTTCAGCCACACGCACTTCTCCCCGGTCGAGCATGTCCACCACATGGAATATGGCCTCTTTTACTTCATCCCGGGTAAGCATGTCCCGCTGATCCCAGGCTTCTTCAATGATATTCTGCAGGTTCATGGACTGTCTCTTTTCCGGATGGATATTTCTTCCCAAAAGTAAGAACTTTAACGACTCTTGCTGCCAGGTACATGATCACAAGAGAAAAAATTATGGTGGCCCCTGAAGGGATATCCAGGTAATAGGAGACCGCCAGTCCGATCATCGACGCCACAAATCCGAGGATCACCGAAGCGACCATGATCACGCCGAACCGGTTCGTAAAAATATTGGCAATGTTCTGGGGGATGGTGAGGATGGACAGTACCAGGATAATCCCTGCGATCCGTATGCTCAGCACAATGGTCAGCGCAACCAGGACAATCAGCAGATAATTCATCAGCATGACCGGGATCCCCCGGGTCCTTGCAAACTGCTCATCAAAGGAGATGTAGAGGATCGGTTTGAACAGGGTAATGAAGAAAAGCAGGACGGTGACGGTCAGTGAGAACATGAACCAGAGGTCGGTGGAAGTAACTGTGATGATGCTTCCGAAAAGGAAGCTCATCAGGTTGGGGGCGTAACCGGGGGTGAGGTACACGAAGATGATCCCCAGGGCCATGCCCAGGGACCACATGATGGCAATGATGGAATCGTTCCTGAGCACCTTCTTCCTGGTAAGGTTTTCTGTAGTCAGTGCAGCCAGCACGGCAAATACTGCAGCACCTGCCAGCGGCGGGAAACCCAGGAAATAGCCGATACCTACCCCGCCGAAGGAAGCATGCGTAATGCCGCCGCTGATGAACACCATTCTCCTGGAAACAATATAGGTCCCGATGATCCCGCAGGTGATCGACATGAGCAGGGCCGCGGCAAAGGCATTCTGAATAAAGCCGTATTCCAGCAATCGCAGTATCTCCATGGGGCTATGGATTATGTGTTTTCATGACACGGTGGGGGACCGGACCGTGCGTGATGAGTTCAATGGGACAATTGTACACTTTCAGCTGTTCTTCATTGATCTCGTTGGACGGATGATAGTGCAGGCTGCGATTGACACAGGCGATGGATTTAATATAGGGGGAGATGGTGCCGAGATCGTGGGAAACCAGGAGGATGGTCATGGTTTCATTGAGCTCTCTCAGCAGCCTGTAAAGTTCCATTTCAAATTTGTTATCCACGTGGGTGTCGGGTTCATCGAGTATCAGCATCCTGGGAGAAGACGCGATGGCCCGGCCCAGCAACGTCCGCTGCAACTCGCCTCCGGAAAGCTCGCCGATGGGCCTTCTGTGGAGTTTTGTCAGACCGACTTTCTCCAGCACTTCATTGATCCGCTGCTTCTCCCGGGCACTGAACTTTTTCTGGATCTTCAATCCCTTTTCAAGTCCGGATGCCACCACCTCCCTTACAGTGATGGGAAAACGGTCATCGATCTGGTTCCCCTGGGGCAGGTAGCCGATCTCTGATCTGTCGAAGGTGTACGCAATCTTGCCCCTCACCGGTTTCAGGAATCCCAGGATGATCTTCAGCAATGTGGTTTTGCCGCCTCCGTTGGGACCGATGATCCCGATAAAGTCGCGTTCATAGATGGACAGGGAGACGTTGCTGAGCACGACCTTATCGCGGTAGGAAGCATCGATATGCTTCATCTGAATGAGTGGTCGATCCATGATTAATCTGAGACTAATTTACCGGTAATAAATAACATCTGACTGTACCAGTCCGGGTCAAGCGGATTGATCTGAATGATCTCGGCCCCGATCTCTTTTGCCAGTGTTTCCGCATCCTTCTGATCCAGCTGCATCTGCAGGAATATCAGTGAGATGCCTTTTTCTCTTCCCACATCGGTCATCCATTTCATGTGGGTGGGCGAGGGGGATTTACCGCCGATCTCGAGCGGGATCTGCTCAAGGTCATAATCGCGGGCATAATAGGAAAGCGACGGATGGTAGGTCATAAAGCTGCGGTCCTCCAGGCTGGAAAGCATGGAAGTGATCGTGGCATGAAGCGAATCCAGTTCTGCCTGGAAAGTTTCGTGCCGTTCTTCCAGGAACACTTTTTCTTCAGGCATGAGCAGCAGTAATTCCCTGTATACGGTTGTGGCGATGATCTTTGCATTCAGGGGAGACATCCAGATATGGGGGTCGATCCCCCCGTGGTTGTGTCCGTGCAGGTGCGCCGGATTCTCTTCGCGGATCAGGTCAATGTTATCGGAAAGACTGACCAGCTTCATGGCGGGATTGGTGGCCATGATCTTTTCCATCCAGCTCAGCTCAAACCCCAGGTAACCTATTTTCATATAGAGATCCGACCGGTCCAGTTCGCTTAACTGGGAGATGGTGGGTTCATAGGTGGCCGGACTGGCACCGGGCGGTATCATCACATTCACACGGAACAAATCGCCTCCGATCTTCTCCACAAAATATTGCTGTGGAAGGATGGTCACACTGATGACAGGCTTGTCCGATTCCTCGGCTCCCGGACTGCATGAACCCAGCAGTGCCAGGCAAAATCCGGCTATGATCCAGTTTCTCATTTTGTTTTTTTTCGTTTGATGGTAAAAATCGGTGCGCCCTTCGGGGGAACGGGATCATATCCGTGTCCGCCCCATGGATGACAGCTGAGGATCCTTTTTGTTCCCAGGAAGAGTCCGCGGACAGGCCCGTGAACGCGCAGAGATTCAATGGCGTATTCAGAGCATGTGGGCTGGTAGCGGCAGGTTTTCGGGAGCACAGGCGAAATGACCCACTGGTATAACTTGATGGGAACGATCAGAAGGACCGTGAACAACTGCCTGATCCACCGGATCAGAAAGAAATCGTTGATGCGTTCCATTGGACTCAAATACCCTGCCATCTGCTTGTAAACTGGTGTAAAATTAACAATTAAACCAGACTAATTTAGACCTTTTCTTCACTGGATTTCATTTCATTTTTGTTTAATTTGGCGCCTTGTTGTTTTAATTTGATACTCACATGAAGGATGCAGTGGCAATTTTGTGCGCGGGTGGACCGGCGCCCGGGATCAATACAGTTATCAGTTCCGTCACCAAAATATTCAATAACAACGGTTTCAATGTACTCGGGATCAACGGGGGCTACAAAAGCCTCTTTTCCGATGAGCCCGCTTTCGAATACCTGGATTTCGACTATGCCGACCAGATCTACAGCCGGGGAGGCTCGGCCCTGAAAATGAGCCGTTATAAGCCAAGGGACGAAGAGTTCAAGGTGGATTTTTTCAGAAAGAACAACGTTAAGCTGCTGGTCACCATCGGTGGGGACGACACCGCCTCCACGGCGAACCGGCTGACCAAATACCTGGCCGGGCAGAAGCTGGATGTGAAGAACATCCATGTGCCCAAGACCATTGACAACGACCTGCCGCTGCCGGAAGGAACTCCCACCTTCGGATACCATTCCGCGAAGGAAGAAGGGGTACGCCTCTCATCCACCATCTACGAGGATGCCCGCACAAGCGGGAACTGGTTCGTGGTAAGTGCCATGGGGCGCGAAGCGGGTCACCTTGCCTTCGGGATCGGTACCGCATGCCACTATCCGATGATCGTGATCCCTGAAATGTTCAACAAGACCAAGATCACCTTCGATAAAATTGTCCGGCTGGTGGTTTCTTCCATGGTCAAGCGCAGGATCCTGGGGATCGATTACGGTGTGGCCATGATCAGCGAGGGGGTTTTTCATTTCATGAGTGATGAAGAGATCATCGATACCGGGATCAATTTCACTTACGACGACCACGGTCACCCTGAACTGGGGAATGTGAGCAAATCACACATTTTTAACATGCTTACCCAGCAGCATCTGAAATCCATTCGCATCAACGTAAAAAGTCGCCCGGAAGAAATCGGGTATGAACTCAGGTGCTGCCGTCCCATTGCCTACGACCTTTCCTATGCCACCCGGCTCGGATTGGGAGTCTTTTACCTGTACAAGAAAGGGGAGACGGGATGCATGGTAACCATTGACCGGGGAGGGAACATATCCCCGCTCCATCTGAAGGATGTGGAAGATGAAAATGGAAAAGTAAAACCCAGGCTGGTGAACATCGAATCGGAACAGGTACAGCTCATATTCAGGAACAACCTGCATTACATTACCAAGGCGGATTACAGGGCCGCAAAGAAATACGTGAAGGCCCCGGAGGAATATGATTTCTTCAGGATCCTCAAGTGGGATGAGTGAAGCAAATCTCCCCGGAATTGATTTGTTTTAAATATTGCCTTAATTTTAAAAGAAAAAAATATGGCACAGGGTAGCAAGAAAACAGGAACCATTGGAATCTTAACCGGAGGCGGTGATGTACCCGGTCTGAACCCGGCCATCCGTGCCGTTACCATCCGTGCACTCAGAGAAGGTTACCAGGTGATCGGTCTCCGCAGGGGATGGGAGGGGATCACGGAAATCAGGAGAGATAAGGATGCGGATAACAGTGAACATTTTATGGTCCTCACCGAGCAGATCGTGAACAAAGCCGGAAGGACCGGGGGCACCTTTCTGCACACATCCAGGGTCAATCCCAGCAAGATGAAGAAAGAAAATCTTCCCGTTCACCTGCAGGACCAGTATAAGAAGGAAGTCAATGACCTGACTCCGGAAGTATTGAAGAACCTGGCTTTTCTCGGGATCGATTTCCTGATCCCCATCGGCGGAGATGATACCCTGAGCTATGCGGTCAGGTTGTACCAGGAAGGCTTCAAGGTCATTGCCATTCCCAAAACCATGGATAACGATGTGCCGGGAACGGATTACTGCATCGGATTCAGCACCTGTGTCACGCGGACCATCCAGATGACGAATACCCTGCGGACTTCAGCCGGTTCACATGAGCGGATCCTGGTGATGGAAGTATTCGGGAGGTATGCCGGGTTTACCGCCATGCTGCCCACCATGGCGGGAGCCGCCAACCGCTGCGTTATTCCGGAACACCAGTTCGACATTCAACACCTGACCGAACTGCTGGTGGAGGACAGGTTCCAGAACCCCAGCAAATATTCGGTGGTGCTGGTTTCCGAAGGTGCCACCTTCAAGGGGATGAAGGAGATGATGTTCAGAGACGGTGAAAAGGATGCTTACGGTCATGCCAAACTGGGAGGCATCGGTAATGCGGTGTCTGAAATGATCAAAACAGAGTCGGCACAATTCAACAAAGGCAAAATCATCAACACCATCAACCAGCACCTGGGTTATATGGTCAGGGGCGGAGACCCGGACGCCATCGATTCCATCGTTCCCATGGCATATGGGAACCTTGCACTGGACCTGGTTTTAAAAGGGATCCACGGACGCCTGGTGGTCCTCCGCAACGGCAGGTACGACAATGCACCCCTTGATGTGGTGACCAGTACGAAAAAGCTGGTGGATGTGAAAAAACACTACAACACGGAACGGTTAAGGCCCTATTTCAAGAGCTTTGAGTTCCAGCCGCTGTTTATCATGAGCGGCACGTGATAGTCGGTAGTCGAAAGCTATTCAATATAGATCCAGGCGGTCTCGATCACGGCCGCGCGGACATCGTTCAGGTCGTTGAGGGCTGACCGCAATGATTCATAGGATTTGGAAGTGACCAGGTCAAAATTGTAGGGCCCCTTGAGGATCTTTCCTTCGTAACCCTTGCTTTTCATGACTGTGGAATAGTCGGTGGCATAGGATGCGGTTTTGAATGCGCCCACGATGATGTGGTACCTGCCCTTATTCGCTTCTTCGCAATTGGCAAGTTTCAGCATCGCTTCATCGACCTGCATCCTGGCCATGGCAAGCTGATCCTGAAGATCATTGCGCTCAGCCAGCTGGGATTTGAGTGCCTGGTTCTCCGCAACCATGGCATCGATCTGTTCCTGGGACATGGAAGGTTTCTGAAACAGGTTGCATGAGGTGACGATCATAGCAAGTATGATAAAGCCGGCGATTTTTTTCATCTCTTTGTTTTTTGGTTCCTACAGGTTCAAAGATAAGGATAATTGGTTGATTCAAAACAAGGTTATGAACCAATTTAATACAGGACCTTTTTGTACCTTTGGTTAAAGGACGGGCCTGACTGTTCCACAGGACCCATCAATCCACATCCCGATGAATGACAGATTTACGGATGAACTGATGCGGGCTGCCGGACATTATGAGTGGATGCTTTCCCGCGGCTATCCCCAGAAATCGGCCCTCAAGCTGGTCGGGGACAGGTTCAGCCTGCCGGGGAAATACCGTCAGGTCCTTTACCGGGGAATCTGCGCAAGGGAGCAGGCGGAAGCCAGAAAAAAGAAACTGGGCTTTGTCAGGGAAGGGGATGTGGTGCTGGTGGATACCTATAATGTGCTTTTCACAATCAACAATTACCTGCTGGGCAGACCTGTATTTATCAGTAATGACGGTTTTCTCAGGGATGCGGGGGAGATGCGGGGCAGGATCACCAACAAACCCGTGTTCAACAGGGGGGTCAACCTGCTGCTGGATGTGATGAAAGCTTGGAAAAACGCGAAGGTCACGCTTTACCTGGATGAGCCGGTTTCCTTCAGCGGACGGCTGTCCATCGAACTTTCCAAAGACATGGTTGAGATGGACATCGACGGAGAAGCCTTCACGGTGAACTCCCCGGACCACATGCTGAAACATACAGCCAGTGATGCCATCTGTACCTCGGATTCGGCCATCATTGATCACTATGAGGGACGCATCGTCGACCTGGCCCGTTCCATTCTGGACACATTTTATCATCCGGACTTTCCCGTGCTGGCCGTTTAAAGATTCAGGGCAACAGCGGTGCTCATTCCGGATCGGTTGCTTCGGGCATCTGAAGCCAGGTTGTAATGGGGAAGTGGTCGGAGTAATCGGCTTTGAACCGTTCAAACTGGTATGCCCTGAACGGATTGCTGTAAAGAATGTAATCGATGCGGAAAGAGGGCAGTTCACCTGCATAGGTATTTCCGAATCCGTGACCTGCCTTGCTGAATGCGTCTTTCAGCCCTTTCTTGATCTTCCTGTAAGCGAATGAGTGGGGCGTATCGTTAAAATCGCCCATCACCACCACCGGATGGGGAGAATTACTGATGTAGCTTGAGATCATATCCGCCTGCCTGGCCCTCAGAGAAAAAGCGATTTTGAGCTGGGACCCGATATTCCTGATTTCCCGCATCTGCTCGTTGCTGTATTTCAGCCTTACCGTATCCATGAACGCATAATCCTGCTGGCTGAACCGGATGGATTGCAGGTGGACATTGAACACCCTGATGGTATCGGAACGGAACAGAATATCGGTGTACATGGCGCCGTTTCCCGGGGTATTGAAAGGGATCCGGCTTCTCTTGATGATCGGGTACCTGCTGAAGGTGGCGATTCCTGATCCTCTCCTGTTTGACGGGTCGGTCGTGTAATACACCTCATTGTAAGGCAGGGAGGAAAGCTGCCTGGCAATATCGTCGTGTGTCTTGCCTTTCCAGGGTGTCGTAAAGTACTCCTGAAAACAGATAATATCCGG
>DSEO01000379.1 GCA_011056635.1 Bacteroides sp. | reverse complement strand
TTTTTCATAATCCCAAAGATAAGCATATTCTTTTATCCGCGGAATGGTCCCGCCGGGAGAATGGTCGGGTATCAGAACCAGCGGCGTCCGTTCCCGAACCTGGGATTGACGATGTTGTTATAAATGGATCCGAAAGTATAGGTCACCCCTACCTCGCCACTGACATTATAACTGGTTTCCAGTTCCGTGAGCTGAAGCAGAATATCAGCTTCGGAAAGCTCACTCTTCTGCAGGGACAGCTGGTCGTGGATCCGTGCAACTCTTCCGCGGATCCTCACGGAAAGTCCTTTTAATACACGCATGGTAATAAACCCGCCCAGTTCGATCCTGTTTTTTGAAAAATCGTGGAAATAATTGGAACCTTCCAGGGAGACGTTGACGGATCCCCATTTTTCCACGACCTGATAGGCTACCTGGAGCTGATGCATCCACAGGTTTTCCCTGATTTTGTCAAAGATTGTGGAATCGTTGTAGATATTAAAGGCGCCACCCACTCCGTAGAGGATCCTCAGCTGGCGGTGGGTTGATCTGGAATAGGGAAAGACATTGTATTCCAGCGAAGGAAAGAAATCCACCCCGAATTTTGTGTTGGAATATGTGGATGATACCAGGTCGGTCCGAAACCCTGCCGACCAGTGTTGCCCCAGGCTCTTTACCACCAGTGCATCAAAGCCATAGTAATTTGTCTCGCTGGTATACAGCGTATCCTCATAGCTGTATTTTGTCCGCGTGTACCGGTTGTCAAAATCAAATTCCAGCTTCCAGTCATGGGTGATCCTTATGGCGGATGCCGAACTGCGCAGAAAGAACTCCCTGTAAGACTCCTCTCCGTCAAAATTGGGTTCCGCATCCAGTTCGAACACCCAGTTGTTCCAGCGGTCAGTCACCTCCTGCTGCACCACATTCCCGGAGGGATCGATCTTCACCTCACTGTAAAGGGGGGTCCTGGCCACATAGCGCATAAGCCCCATTTTCAGCATCTGGGTCCGCCATGTCCTTATATAATCCGTTGAATCATCAGGCCTGCACGCATATTCCAGTGTGTCATTCAATCCCAGGAATTCTTCCTGCCCCAGGAAAATATAGGTGTACTTCCTGCCCCCGCTCCCGGTGCTTTCTCTGGTTTCAAGTACGTACACCTGAGCTTCCTTCACATCCCTCACATAATTCACATAGGGGATCTGCTCACGGATATAATTCATGTCACAGTGGTCACAGTCAATAAACACCCGCACCGCATGCTCCCTGTCAGTGGTTTCTTTACCGGTGTCCCCCTGGCTGAACAGCCATGTGCCAGAGATCAGAGGTATGAGAATGAGTGGCGCTCCTGCGAAAGAGAATTTTTTCATTTTCCGTTACATTTTATTCAAGATCGAGTTATCAGGCCTGGCAAAACCTTACCGGTCACACTGTTTTGATGAATAATGTGAAGGCAGGTTTCATTGGCAGACAAAGATAATGACTTATTCGGGCTTCCGGTCCGGACGAATCCGCTTCAACAGGTAGTAGATAGGCACTCCGGCGGCGATGACCCCCAGGGCAATGCCTGATTCTGCTGGCCGTTCCAGGAATGTAAGGACCAGGATGGACACCGATGCGGCGATGAACAGGATCTGCACGAACGGGTACCCCGGCATTTTCAGGACCGATGCCCCTCTGGTCCTCAGCTTGAAAACCCCGATCACGCAGAGAACGGGGAACACTCCCAGCGAAAAGCCAAGCAGGGTGAGGATCTGGTCGAACGTGCCCGTAATGACGAAAATAACCGCCAGCAGGCTCTGGGCCAGGATCGAGACCCCGGGCACATGGTATCTGTTCACATGCCTGGCCGCTTTGAAGAAGTGGCCTGCCTCGGACATGGCAAAATAAACCCTCGGCCCGATGATGATATAGGCACTGATGGAAGAGAGCAGGATCAGGGCGATGAAAACCGAAAAGAAACGGTCGGCCGATATGCCGAAAAGCTTATTGGCCGCCAGTCCCCCGATGGAGATCACATTGCTCATATCATCCGCCGGGATGGCGTAAATAAAGAGTACGTTCAGCGCCAGATAGATGAACGTTACCACCAGTGTCCCGATGATCAGGGACCGGGGAATATTCCTTCCCGGATGCCTGATCTCGGACCCCACATAGGTGGATGCATTCCATCCGCTATAGGAGAACATGATCAGGATCAGGGCCCAGCCGGCCGATCTGAACCCGGTGTGCGGGGGACTGCCCGTAATCCGTTCGGTAAAGTGCTGCAGGTCCCCCTCCCCGTATATAAAACCTGCAAACAGGAATCCCGCGATCAGCAGGATCTTCATCATGGTGAGGATATTCTGGAACCTGGAGCCTGAGCGGAGTCCCAGCGAATGGACCAGGGTGAACAGGACGATGATCCCCACGGCCATCCCCCTTTTCAGCAGGAGCGGATCTGCTGCGAGCCCTTCCGGGGGGAGGGCCCGGACCATGTATTCACTGAATGCCAGCGAAGATGCCGCAATGGGTGCGGAGAATCCAACCACAAAAGAAACCCATCCGCTCAGGAAGCCGGGCAGCGGTGAGAAAAGCCTGGAAAGGAAGATGTATTCTCCCCCGGCCTCCGGGTAATTGGATCCCAGTTCGGCATAGCTCAATGCCCCGCAAAGGGCAAGAATACCCCCCGCCATCCAGAGGACCATCATCAGTACCGGATCATACAGCCGGGCGATCAGAAGTCCGGAAGTGGTGAATATCCCTGCCCCGATCATATTGGCCACCACAATACTGGTCAGGGAGTGATAACCCAGCTCCTTTTTCAGTCCCGCTTCGCCGGTTGGTCTATTTTGTCTAAGTTTCAAAAACAGTTCCGGGTTTGTTCCATGTATGGGTTATGCAAAACGGGATGATCAACTTTCAAGGCATAGTGCACGATTCAGTGAAATAACCGCTTCCCGGTAATCTTCCCGGTCGATCACAAACTGCATGTTCACCTGCATCAGCGACTGGGATACCGCTTCTATGTTGATCCCTTTTTCCGCCAGTGCGGAAGCGGCTTTTGCCAGGGAACCCGGTCTGGCAATGTTTGTACCCAGTGCACAGACCAGGGCTGCTTTTTTCGTTCTGACCTGGTGATACAATCCCTTCAGCTCCGTGAGCAGTGCACCGGACATATCCTTCTCCCATACAACCATGGTAATGCTGTTGGCATTGGTGGCTTTCAGGATGTAGGAAATGTTATGCCGCTGCAGCACCTTCATCAGGTTCATATCGTATCCCACCTGGCCAACCATAAATGGATCATGAACCTCGAAGGCAACCACCCGGTCCGTTCCCGAGATTACCTCCACCCTCGACTCATCCCCCTTGTAATCCTTCGAGATCAGGGTGCCCGGATGCCCGGGTTCGAAGGTGCTTTTTATGCGGATGTCGATCCCTGCCACCTCCAGGGGCTTGGATGCCTTGGGATGAATGGCTTCCATGCCGATATCGGCCAGCTGGTCGGCCACGTTGAAATTGGTGGCTCCCACCGGTTTTGAATATTCCACACCCACAATGGCCGGATCGGCACTGGAAAGATGGTACTCTTTGTGGATGACCGCCTCGGCAGCACCCACCTCAATGGCAATTTTACTGAAAGTGACCTCGGAATACCCCCGGTCAAACTCCCGCATGATCCCCTCCGTCCCTTTTGTATATCCCGTGGCCACGGGGATGGTCGCGGAAAAATCGAGACCGGAAAACGCTTGATGGATCCGCTGGTCGATGGTGAGATACTCGGTGTCGCTGAATCCGCAGAGATCCACAAAGGTGGAGTCGATCCCATGATTCTCCAGGATATTCACGGAGTTATAAGCCGAATGGGCCTCGCCGATGGAAGCCAGGATCTCCCGGGCGGCAAGCAGAATATCACGTTTGTCCACATAGCCGGAGGCCATGACCTCCTCAAGGCTTACCAGGTAGTTCCGTGCCTGACCCACACGGTTTGAGATAAAATCATCCGCAACATGCAGGTCCAGCTTCAGCGCCGCCAGCCCATGGTTGATACCGATCAGTTTCCCGAGCAGCTCATCCAGTGCTTTTCCGTATCCCTGTCCCTTCGCAAAAAGATCATAGATCCCGGGCTCCCCTGTCTTTTTATGCTCGAGCAACCAGTTGGTCACATTGCTGTAAGCCGATACCACGAAAATCCTGTGGTACATGTCACCCTCCGGGGCCTGACCGATAATAATGTTGCTGAGGACGTCACCGAACCGTGACATGGAAGTTCCTCCGATCTTGTGAACTGTAAGCATCATCCAATCCTTTTTTAATGTGGTCAAAATTAAAGGATAATTTTTTGCCGGTAATTATTTGAACGTTATCTTTTACTGATTGTTTATCCACATGTACGATTGTTTTATCCGATGAGACTCCCCATACGAGATCAATGCAGGTCGGTGACAGCCACGGTCATCCTTGCCCTGGTTGCGGCGGTTCTCCCCTCCTGCATGAAGCATGCACCGGAGCGCCTGCCCGAATCCTTCGCATGGAATCCCGGTCTGGCCTTTCCCCTGGGGGAGTCAAGCTTCGGTATGAATATCGGAAGTGGATTTGATACACTGCTGCTGAAACTGGATTCCATCACCGGGTTACCTGCATGGGTGCATGAACAGGTGCTGACGATGCAGGGCACCATGGATTTTGACCTGTCGACGATCGATGGGAACCTGGATCACATGAACTGGATGCTTTTCCGGGTCAATATCTTCAACGGGTTCCCTGACCGGTTGCTTGCCCAGGCCTATTTTACGGATCCTGCCGGTAATCCAATTGACTCCCTTTTTGCCGACGGACCCATGGTGGTCTCCCCGGGCAGTGTGCAGGGCTCCGGGGAAACGATCCTCCCCGCTTTTGCTCAGCGGGATGCCTTTTTTGAAAGGGACCGCATCGAACCCCTGCTGGATGCCACGGCGATCCTGATGCGTGCTGCGATCGTGTATCCCGATCCGGACATTGCACTGATCCCATTCTATCCTTCCTACCACTTTGAAGTCCGGATCGGTGCCATGATCGATGTGACCGTACAATTTTGAAAACGTCCCGCCTCCATATCGCGCTTCTGAATCTGGCCGGCATCCTGCTCCTGGTCCCCCTCTTCATTAACGCACAGACCAACACCCTTTACCTCCTGCACCAGGTGCCCCAGTCAAACCTGCTGAATCCTGCAGTGCAGCTGGCGTGCAAATGGTATGTGGGGATCCCCGGATTGTCTTCCGTCCACGCAGCCTACCACAATACGGCATTCACCTGGAACGACCTGGCCTCTTCCTCTGAATGGAACCTGTACGGGATCCTGGATCAGATGCACAGGGCGGACCTGGTCTCTGTGGAAGCAGAAATCCATCCCGTGGCCATCGGCTACAGGCACGGGTCCAATTATTTCACATTCAACCTGTCAGACCGGGCACAGTTTTACCCGACCTTTCCCGGGGACCTGGCAGAAACGGTATTACGCGGCAACGTTCCCTTCGTGGGTAAGACGGCACACTTCAACGCATTAAGGCCCAACGGATATTACCTCAGGGAATACGCGTTCGGTATTTCAAGGGTGCTCGGTCCGTCCTGGGTGGCCGGATTGCGCGCCAGTCTGCTGTTCGGGAAAGGGAGTCTCTATACCGGCCGTTCCCGGTCCGGCCTGACCACGGACGAGCAAACCTTCATGCTCCGGCTCGAAGGGGATTATACACTCCACAGCTCCCTTCCCGTCACCATCGAACAGGATACGGAAGGAGATATCAGTGGTGTGGTCCTCAACGCGATCGATTATTACCGGATGCTGATGAACCGGGGAAATCCGGGAATCGCCCTGGACCTGGGAGCCATTTACCGGTACGATGAGAAGATTACCCTGTCGGCCAGCCTGCTGGACCTGGGCCTGGTGCGGTGGAACACGGATCTGAACAACATCAGGGCTGCCGGTTCATTCCGGTTTGAAGGAATTGATCCGGATAGCGAACTGGTGTCCGGTCCGTTTGTCAGGGAGATGAGGGACTCGGTGCTCGGTGCCTTCGATGTGACGGTCACCCGCCTCCCATACCATTCATCCCTGCCGGTACAGTTGTTCCTGGGCGGAAGCTACAGGGTCAGCGACCTGGTCACCCTGGGAGCGGTGAACAGGAATGTGTTTTACCGCAGCAAGCTCCATTCGTCCGTGACCCTCACCGCCCATGCAGATCTGTTCGACAGGTTCCTGGCAGGACTGAGCTGGTCGCTCATGAACAACAGCATGAAAAATGTGGGCGCCGTCATTGCATACCATGGCAGGGGTTTCCAGTTCCACCTGGTAAGTGATAACCTGTTCGGATTCTTCTATCCGTTCGATACCCGTTCCATCAACCTTCGTACAGGTTTTAACCTCATGCTGGGTTGTCCGCGCAACAGGAAAGGGAAAATCGAGCCTCCGTCATACGGACCCGGGCCCGGGAGGGGTGACTGTGCATGGGCGGAAAAGGCGAAATTCAGAAAGAAATACAGTAAGAGGGCGAAATGGGACCCGTAACCATCAAACCATAAGGAAACAATTGCAAATTGTGTTAATTTATCATATTCCGCCCCAAAAATATGATTATTTTGTATGAGAAGTTTCTTACATTTGCCGACTACATCCAATATTTCAAGCATTGGCAGGAAAAACACTTTTTGACAAAATCTGGGATGCCCATGTGGTGGAGGAGATTGATGGAGGTCCGTCTGTCCTCTATATCGACAGGCATCTTATTCACGAAGTAACCAGTCCGCAGGCCTTTACAGAAATCGACCGGCGGGGTCTCAGGGTATTCCGTCCCGGGAATACCGTGGCCACAGCCGATCACAATGTCCCCACTGCAGATCAGCACCTGCCCATCCGGGACGAACTGTCCCGTTTCCAGGTGAACAGGCTGACCGAGAACTGTGAGAATCACGGGATCACGCTTTACGGGCTGAACCATCCCTACCAGGGGATCGTCCATGTGATCGGTCCCGAACTGGGAATCACCCAACCGGGAATGACGATCGTGTGCGGAGACAGCCACACATCCACCCACGGCGCCTTCGGAAGCGTGGCTTTCGGAATAGGGACCAGCGAGGTGGCCATGGTCCTTGCCACACAATGCATCATGCAGCCCAGGTCCAGGAAGATGCGCATCAGTGTGGAGGGAACCCTTTCAGAGGGTGTGACCGCAAAGGATGTGATCCTCTATATCATTTCGAAAATATCTGCCAGCGGCGGAACGGGTTATTTCATCGAGTATGCGGGAAGCACCATCAGAAGTCTGTCCATGGAGGGCAGGATGACCATCTGCAACATGAGCATAGAAAGCGGTGCGAGGGGGGGACTGATCGCTCCGGATGAAACCACTTTCAGCTACGTCAGGGGAAGGGAGTTCGCGCCCCGGGGAAAGGAATTCGACCGTGCGGTGGAACGATGGAGCCTGCTGAAAAGTGACAGGGATGCGGTTTTTGATCAGGAAATTCAACTGGATGCTTCCGCCATCGAACCCATGATCACTTACGGGACCAACCCGGGCATGGGAACCAAGATCACCGGATATATCCCTGCCCTCGGGGAAATCGATGAAGCAAACCGTAACTCATTTTCCAGGTCGCTTTCATACATGGGTTTTGAGGCAGGAACACCCATTGCCGGAAGACCCGTGGATTATGTGTTCGTGGGAAGCTGTACCAACGGGAGGATCGAGGATCTGAGAGCAGTGGCCGGCTTTGTCAGGGGCCGTAAAAAAGCAGATCATGTCACCGCCTGGATCGTGCCCGGATCAAAACAGGTGGAAAAACAGGCATATGAAGAAGGGATCGCCGATATACTCCTGGAGGCGGGGTTCAAACTGAGACAACCCGGTTGTTCTGCCTGCCTGGCCATGAATGATGACAAAATTCCGGAAGGAAAACTGGCCGTTTCCACATCCAACAGGAACTTTGAAGGCCGCCAGGGACCGGGTGCGCGGACCATGCTGGCCAGTCCCCTTACCGCAGCTGCCGCGGCAATTGCAGGCCGGATCGTAGACCCCCGGTCCATTTGACAGGAACATAAAAACGAACGCACATGTCCATCGAAAAATTCATCGCATTCCGTTCAACGGCAGTTCCTTTGCCCATTGAGAATATTGATACCGACCAGATCATTCCGGCAAGGTTTTTGAAAGCCACCACCCGTGAAGGTTTCGCAGAGAACCTTTTCCGGGACTGGAGGTACGGAAAACAGGGTGAACCCAGGAGTGACTTTGTCCTGAACAACCCGGAATACACCGGCTCCATCCTGGTGGCCGGAAAGAATTTCGGAAGCGGATCAAGCCGGGAACATGCTGCATGGGCACTGTTTGATTACGGATTCAAAGTGGTGATTTCAAGCTTCTTCGCGGATATTTTCAAAAACAATGCGCTCAATAACGGCCTGCTGCCCGTGCAGGTCTCCGAACTTTTTCTTGCTGATATCTTCAGTGAAATCGGGAAAGATCCCCGCACCCTGCTCGGAGTGGACCTTGAGCATCAGGAGATCACCCTGCTGTCCAGCGGTAAAAAGGAACTTTTTGACATCAACCCCTATAAAAAGGAGTGTCTTCTCAAAGGATACGACGACATCGATTACCTGCTGAGTATCAAAGAGAAGATCAGGGAGTTCGAAGCCCTCAGGAATGAATAAAGCCCGCTCATGAAGATCACGATCATGGATACCACGCTCCGGGACGGGGAGCAGACTTCCGGTGTATCTTTCACCGCATCGGAAAAACTCAATATCGCCAGGCTTCTGCTGGAGGATCTGAAAGTGGACCGCATTGAGGTGGCCTCGGCCAGGGTCTCGGAAGGGGAATTCAAAGGGGCGGCCCTGATATTTGACTGGGCCAGGAACAGGGGATGCCTGGAGCAGGTGGAAGTGCTGGGATTTGTGGATGGCGACGTATCTCTGAAATGGATCAGGGATGCGGGGGGCAAAGTGATCAACCTGTTGATGAAAGGATCCCTGAAACACTGCCAGAACCAGCTCAGGAAAACACCCGAAGAGCATATTTCGGGAGTGAAGGAAGTCATCCGGAATGCCGGGGAAATGGGGATCAGGGTGAATATATACTTTGAGGACTGGTCCAACGGGATGCGCAATTCCCCGGATTACATGTACCAGGTCCTGGATGCCCTGCAGGATGAGCAGGTGGATCATTTCATGCTGCCTGACACCCTGGGGATCCTGAATCACCAGGAGACCTATGCGTTCTGCAGGGATATGAGAACCCGCTACCCGCAGCTCACTTTCGATTTTCATGCCCATAATGATTATGACCTGGCCACCGCCAACGTTTTCTCCGCCATCCGGGCCGGGATCACCTGTATCCATACCACGGTAAACGGACTGGGAGAAAGGGCGGGAAACGTACCCCTGTCCAGTGTGATCGGAGTGGTCAGGGATCATTTTAAATACGAGATGTCGGTCCGCGAGGACATGCTTTATAATGTGAGTAAACTCATCGAATCATTCTCCGGGGTGAGGATCCCTGACAACAAACCGCTGATCGGCGAGAACGTGTTTACCCAGACCAGCGGGATCCATGCGGACGGGGATCAGAAGGACGACCTGTATTATAATGACCTGCTGCCGGAGCGGTTCGGGAGGAAGCGGACCTATGCCCTGGGAAAAATGTCCGGTAAAGCCAGCATACTGAAGAACCTGGAGGAGCTGGGGATCAAGCTGGACAAGGATGAAATGAAACAGGTGACCGAACGGGTCATCGAACTGGGAGATAAAAAGGAGATCATCACCAAGGAGGACCTTCCCTATATCATTTCTGATGTGCTCCGGAGCAAACGGGTGGAGGAGAAGATCAGGATCAGGAATTTCTCGCTTTCCGTAGCCAATGGTCTCAGGTCGGTGGCCACGGTGGCCATCGAGATCGATTCCCAGGTCCACGAGGAGACTTCCTCGGGGGACGGACAGTACGATGCATTCATGAAGGCCCTGTGGAAGATCTATGACCGGCTGAACCGAAAGCATCCGGTACTGACCGATTACGTGGTGACCATTCCCCCGGGGGGAAAGACCGATGCGCTGGTGGAATGCATGATCACCTGGAATTATGAGGGCCATGTTTTCAAGACCCGTGCGCTTGACCCGGATCAGACGGTGGCCGCCATCAAGTGTACCACAAGAATGTTGAATATAATTGAAACCTTTGGTAACTAAACCAAAGGTTGTTAGGAGTTAGGAGTTAGGAGTTAGGAGTTAGGAATGAGGGAGTTAGAAATCCTAACCTCTAACCTCTAACCTTTAACTCCCATTTTGAGCAACTGACACCCTGCTGCAATAACTTTTTAAAATATATAATACAACATACCATGAACTACAAAATTGCGCTATTGCCGGGGGACGGGATCGGTCCAGAGATCGTGGCACAGGCTGTGAAGGTGCTGCATGCGGCAGGTAAAAAATTCGGGCACCGGTTTGAATTCACGGAAGGACTTGTGGGGGCAGCTGCCATCGATGCTGTGGGAGATCCTTTTCCCGATGAGACCCTGCGCTTGTGCATGGATTCGGATGCCGTGCTTTTCGGGGCCATCGGAGATCCCAGGTTTGACAACGACCCGAAAGCAAAAGTAAGGCCGGAACAGGGGCTGCTCGCCATGCGGAAGAAACTGGGTTTGTATGCCAACATCCGGCCGGTATCCACCTTCCAGTCCCTGATCCATAAATCCCCCCTCCGGCCCGACCTGGTGGAAGGGGCCGATTTCGTGGTGGTCAGGGAGCTGACGGGAGGCATATACTTCGGGGAACCCAGCGGCAGGTCTGAGGACGGGGAAAAAGCCTACGATACTTCCATCTATACCAGGGAGGAGATCCGTCGCATTGCGCGTCTGGGTTTTGAATATGCGGCACGAAGAGACAAAAGACTGACCCTGGTGGATAAAGCCAATGTACTGGCCACTTCCAGGCTCTGGAGGGAAACCGTTCAGGCAATGGAAGCGGAATATCCCGGGATCGCGGTGGATTATATGTTCGTGGATAATGCGGCCATGCAGATCATCCAGTGGCCGAAAAAATTTGATGTGATGGTCACGGAAAACATGTTCGGGGATATTCTGTCCGATGAAGCCAGTGTGATCACCGGATCGCTGGGGCTCCTGCCTTCAGCTTCCGTAGGGATCCATACTTCTGTGTTTGAGCCCATCCACGGCTCCTATCCGCAGGCTGCCGGCAAGGATATTGCCAATCCGCTTGCCACCGTGCTTTCGGCTGCCATGCTGCTTGATATTGCCCTCAAGCTCACGGAGGAAGCAAGGGCAGTACGGGACGTGGTGAACCGTTCCATGGAAGCGGGGATCGTCACAGAGGATATTACCGAAGGAAAGGCATACCGGACCTCCGAAGTGGGCGAATGGCTGGCGGCGAATATTTAGTATGCCGGCACCGTAAGCCGGGAGGCTTTCTGATTGGGATCGAGCAGTTCCACCATTTTGCAGAACAGGTCTGTATTTTCATAAAAACCTGCGAAATTTTCGGCACCCCGTCCGTACGCCAGCACGGGAACCAGTGCGGCTGAATGATTGGTGGTGGCGAATGAGGGCTCAATGGTTCCGTAATCGGTCCCTGTCTGGTAGTCCCCGGCTGCGGCAAGGGTGAAGCCTCCGGTTTCATGATCCGCCGTCACAATCACCAAAGTGTTTCCGTCCTGTTCGGCAAACTCCAGAACCCTTTTTACCGCCTCTTCAAAGTCGTTCATCTCGGTGATCATGTAGTCGGTATTGTTGCCATGTCCCGCCCAGTCTACCTGGGATCCCTCCACCATGAGGAAAAAGCCGCTGTCCTTCCTGGATAGAAAATCCATTGCGATCTCCGATGCATCCGCCAGGAAGTCGCCCCTTCCTTCCAGCATGGCCGGCATCCTGTCCATGGCGAGAAGAAATCCGTAACGAAGCTCCGGATCCCTGTCCTCGATCTTCTGCAGTTTCGAGAAGTTCACCGTCATCCCATGCTCCCTGAAAAGATCCCTGCCTGTGGTGTCAATGAAATATTTCAGTCCCCCGCCGGCAAAAAAATCGATCTCTGATTCAAGCAGGTCCATGGCAATTTCCCTGTGCATGTACCTGTCCGGCACATGGGCATAGAAGCCTGCAGGCGTGGCATCGGTAACCGACGAGGTGGCGATCACACCGGTCTGATACCCCAGATCCGAAACGATTTCCACGATATTTCTGCGGGGAAGGGTATCGGGTCCCACTCCCAGGGCCGGGTTATAAGTCTTCACGCCCGTACTGATGGCTGTGGCAGCAGCGGATGACTGGGTGACGGGATGGGTGGCAGAGGAAGTCCCGGCAAGCCCGATGTGTTTGAAACGACTGAACACGGGCTCGTGGTTCGAAAAGTAGTATGGGATGGAAAGCTGTGAAACTCCCATGCCATCACCGATCATCAAAATGATGTTCAGGGGACGCTCTTTCACCGAGTCCCCGGGAGTTCCCATCGCTGAGATGCTCCAGGCAACAAGAAGGAGGGCTTGGAAGACGAATGTATATCTGTTCATGCAGGTGCTCTTTCAAATATCTATCTACAATAACCGCACCAGAGTGGAATTGTTGTCTGTGGATATGTGATCACCGGCAGGTGGACATGATTTCCCTGTCAATGAACTTTTCCTTTTGTGCTGCATTGAAGTAACTCTGGATGAACGCTACCATGTCCATTTTTTCCATATCATCCAGGTATTCGAAATCCAGGATCAGGCGACTGATCTTCTCCCTGTATGATTCCAGTTCCCGGATCACGGACAGGTGGCGCTCCCGGGAACCGCACAGTCCCAGGTAGTATCTTTCCCGAACAGTTTTGATCCCCAGCGCCTCTCCCGGAACCGCATAGTGGGTATTCACGAGACCGGTATAATCAAAGTCATAGGGAACCGGGATGAATCCCGATGGGCCCGGGCCATCCAGGGCAATGATCTTCAGGTTCTGCCTTCCGGTCACCGAGTAATCACAGTTCCCGATCATGTAATTGAACATGGCCAGAAGATCCATCACTTCCCGGTTCACGGTGGCCATGGCCAGCCGGTCGCTCTTCACAACCTGGCCCCCCAGGCGCCTGGCGAGCAATGCTTCGGGTTCGATCAAAAATGCCCAATCCTCCGTGACCCTGTCCTTCCTTCCCGTATCCACCAGCCGCAGCCGGACCAGCCGGACCCTGAAACTGTAAGGAGATACGATCTGGTAGATCCTGTACACCAGGTACTCTCTGAGTACATAAGCTTCATACTCCGGGGAATGCCTGCAGCGGACCACCATTTTCATCCTCTTGAGCCCCTCCAGTGCAGGGGCTTCGATCCCCGAATGCCTGATATTGAGCCAGAATGGGGGCAGGGTGCAATTATCCCTCCTGAAATTGCCCCTGGCCTTTACCCTTACCGGATGGGTCACACTGAAGGAGTCGCACATATGGCAGGTCATCTGAGCCGGTTGATATTTTTCCTGCCTCCGGGTTCGCTGGAAATTCTTCAGGTCGAACTTCAGGGTAAGATGCAGCGGTTCCGTCTCAGTGAAAAGTCCTTCATACACCGCAAGCGTATCCCTGAAAGAGGGGAGTGTGTCATGTTGCGCAACTCCCTTACATGCAATAAGCAACAGACATCCGAAAAGAATTGCTGTCTTTCTCACAGGATATGAGTTTGATGTAAATATATAACATTGCGATCGAAGCATATTCCTGTTGGGTATAAGAAAACTTCATTTAACTTTATTAACTTGTGGAGAAAAAATGAAACAGATATTTTCACTCCTGATCCTGTGTATGATGATGTACCTTGCAAATGGGCAGACTCCTGGTGAGACCGAGGACTGGTCCGGGGCCCCTGAAGTGGTTACGCCCGGAAACGGCACACAACCCCCTTCAGACGCCACGGTCCTGTACGGCGGTGCCGGAGATATTGAAAAATGGGTGCATGTGGAAGGCGGCCCCCCCGCCTGGGAGGCGGGAGATGTGCTCACGGTGGTTCCCGGTTCGGGGGACATCCAGACAAGTCAGGTTTTCGGGGATGTTCAGCTCCATGTGGAATGGCGCACCCCGGAAGTGATCGAAGGGAAAGGACAGGGACGCGGGAACAGCGGGGTTTTCCTCATGGGCCTTTATGAAGTACAGGTGCTGGATTCCTATGAGAATGAAACATACAGCAACGGCCAGGCCGGGGCGATCTACAAACAGCACATCCCCCTGGTCAATGCCTGCAGACCACCGGGAGTGTGGCAGTCCTTTGATATCTTTTTCACCGCACCCGGATTCCGGGAAGACGGGTCGCTGCTGTCGCCTGCCTTCATCACGGTGGTACATAACGGTGTGCTCATCCAGAACCATGTGGAATTGCTGGGACCGACACTCAATATCGGCAAACCCAGGTATGAAAAGCATGCAGAAAGGCTGCCACTGATGCTCCAGGAGCATTCCAACCCGGTCTCCTACCGGAACATCTGGATCAGGGAACTGTAAGCCATACACAAAACCGGACAGCCATATGAACCGACCTGTCACACTTTTTACCCTCCAGTGGGCGGACCTTCCCCTGGAGACCATGTGCAAAAAAGCAAAAGCATTCGGCTACGACGGACTCGAACTGGGGTGCGCGGGCGACCATTTCGAGGTGATCCGGGCGGATGAATCCTACTGCAGGAAGAAAATGGCACTGCTGGAGAAATACGGTTTGAAAGTTTTTTCCGTTTCCACCCATCTTGTGGGCCAGGCCGTTGCGGACCGGATCGACAGTCGCCACCGGAGCATACTTCCCGACCATGTGTGGGGTGACGGGGATCCGGAAGGTGTCCGGAACAGGGCGGCAGAGGAAATCATCAGGACCGGTGAAGCAGCCGCCAGGCTCGGGGTAACCGTGGTGAACGGGTTTACCGGGAGTCCCATATGGCACCTGCTTTATGGTTTCCCTCCGGTTCCCCCCGAAGTGATCGAGGAAGGTTTCGTGGAATTCGCCTCGCGCTGGAAGCCCATACTGGATGCGTACCGGAAGCTGGGAGTCAGGTATGCCCTGGAGGTGCATCCCACCGAGATCGCCTTCGATATCGCTTCTGCCCGCAGGGCACTGGAGGCACTGGATCACCATCCGGCCTTCGGCTTCAACTATGACCCCTCACACCTGGGCTACCAGGGAGTGGACTATGTCGCCTTTATCCACACCTTTGCGGACAGGATCTTCCATGTGCATATGAAAGATGTGGGCTGGTCTGATGCTCCTGCCGAAGCGGGTGTGTTCGGGGGACATACAACATTCGGCGCTCCCGGGCGCTACTGGGATTTCAGATCCCCGGGGCGGGGAAAGATCTGTTTCGAGGAGATCATCCGCGCCCTCAACCGCATCGGGTATACCGGTCCCCTTTCCGTGGAATGGGAAGACAGCGGCATGGACCGTGAATACGGGGCAAAAGAGGCGTGCGAATTCGTGAAGAAGATCGATTTCCCCCCTTCCGGGATCGATTTCGATGCTGCCTTTGAAAAATAATGCCCGGAAACAGGATTTTTACCGGATCATGAACCTGCGGATCTGCTCGCCTTCAGGATGCACCATCCGTATGAAATAGGTACCCTGTGCGAGCCCGTCCAGCGGGATCACAGTTCTCCCGGAAGCATGATCCAACGATCTCACGGTCCGTCCCATCACATCGCTGATAAAAAGATCCCCCTGCACGAACAGGTCCACGATGAGCAGTTCGCGTGCCGGGTTCGGGTATACACTGAATAGCGGGGCTGACTGTTCCTGGGGAATCGTGACGGCCGGATCCACAGCGACTGTTACAGTCCAATCCTGCGTGGTCACACCGTCTTCAGCAGTCACAGTATACACCACATCTGCAGAAAAATCAGCCGTCACTCCGCCGGGCGGATCCACAGCTGCCCCGGGAGAAACCTCGATAAACGGAACCAGGGAGGTGATGTCGGCCTGGTTTTCCACCTCGATGCTGATGCTGGCCGTTTCGTTATTGATCGCCGCCGGACCGGTCTGTTCCTCGAATGCAAATGAGAGAATCTCGGTTTCCGTGTTGGGAAGCACCACCACGCTTACCGTCCACTCCTGCGTGGTCACCCCGTCATCCGCGATCACGGTGAAAATCCGGGGATCTGTAAAATCAGTTGCCACCCCGCCCGGTGGGTCCACCGATGCTCCCGGGGAAACCCCGATCACCGGGATCAGGGCATCCACGGCCGTTCCATAGATCACCTCAAAAGTGACCGAATGTGATGTTGTATCAATGGACGCCACCCAATCCTGTCCTTGGAAAGAAAATTCCGTGATATCCGCCTCCGTATTGGGAAGCACCGCAACGCTCACCGTCCATTCCTGCATGGTGGCCCCGTCCTCCGCGGTCACAATGAACACCACGGGACCGGTGAAATCAGTCGCCACGCCGCCGGCCGGGTCCACCGATGCTCCCGGGGAAATCCCGATCACCGGGATCAGGGCATCCACGGCCGTTCCATAGGGCACCTCAATGGTAACTGTATGTGTTACCGTATCAATGATCGCCTCCCCGTCCTGACCTTCGAAGGAAAAAGCCGTAATACCGGTCTCAGCGGAAGGCTCCGCCACGGACACGTACACGGTCCATTCCTGCAGGGTGGTCCCATCCTCGGCAATGACCCTGTAAACCACGGGGGAAGTGAAGCCATCGGCTTTGCTGTCAGCCGGTTCGATTATGGCACCTTCCGAAATCTCGATATCCGGTACCAGGGAGGAAAGATCGGTCCCGTATGCCACCTCGAGCAGGACGACATGTTTGGTTGTGTCTATCACAGCAGGGCCTGTCTGTTCCGGACAGGAGAACGCGAGGATATCCGTTGCAGAGCTCGGCGGAAGATTAACGGTGACGATCCACTGCTGTTTGGTCATCTCGTCCTGGGCTGTGACCGTGTATGCCACCGGTTCGGTGAAATCAGTGGGCACACCTGTTTCAGGGTTCACGGTGGCCCCCCTGGACAGTACGATCCGGTCGGGTGCAAGTGCCGTTAGATCCGTTCCTTCCTCCACTTCCACCGTGATGGTACCGGTGAGGCGATTGATCACGGCAGGCCCCGTTTGTTCCCGGAATGTAAAATCCAGGATCGCTGTCTCGTTGAGATCCGGGATCCTGGTCACCGATAGATCATCAAACAGCAATCTCCCTGAAGCGTCTCCAATGGAAGACCTGCCGGCCCGCATGCCCATGCGCAGGTAACCGTCCCCGAAATCTGAATCGGGAGTAATGGTATCCTTCAGCATGAACCAGTCCGGATTGGTGATGGGATCCGGATTCCCGGCATAAAGGGTCTTTTCATTCTGTGAACCGTTCCAGAAAATGGACAGGCTGGCCCCTTTCCCCTGCTCCAGGACCCTCATCCAGCCCGATACCTCGTAACTTTTATTTGCGGAAAACCTGATGGGCGCAAGGATGGTATCCGAATACATGTAGGTCCACATGTTTTGCTTGGAGTTCCTCAGTTCCAGGCTTCCCGAACCTCCGTGGTATACAGCTGTATTTTGCAGCGCCACGGCAGTGGGGGTGGATGGATTGGTGTAGGAAAGCATCCAAAGGCTGTCCCACGCGGTGATTGCCTCAAATCCCGGATTTTGCACCAGATTCTGAGCATGTGCGAACAGCGATAAACATACCACGATCAGTACAGTGCTTCCTGCTTTTTTCATGACCTCCCTCCGTTAATCAAGCCTGAATGATCACATTATTCCCAGTTTATGAATATACGGCCGTTTGCAACGTATTTCCATTCAACTTATGAACAGGAGAAAACAGCACATCTTCCCGTGATGAACGAAGCAAGATGAACTCCCCATATTACTTTGTACGGCAGGAAAATGCTGCAGGTTACATGTTTGACCCGATCAATCGAACCTGGTCATGATCAGTCGACCGTGCAGGATGCCTTTTTCGGAGATCAGCCTGTCGGAGAGCTCCGTCAGGCGCGCAGAGATCCCGTTCACCGCAATGACCTCCAGGCTGTGACTTTCGTTGAGGGTGAAGCGCTGCACCGAAAGCACCTCATCCCTGTACTCCCGCTCAATCCCGGCAAGGTGCGCAGAGATTTCTCGCCTGTGGTGATCGTAAACCAGGGTGATCGCACCGGCCACCCGGTTATTGCACAGCCATTTCTTCTCCACGATATGCTTGTTGACCAGTTGCCGCAGCGCCTGGGAGCGGTTGGCGAACCTATTCTCCTTCACATACTCGTCCAGTGCATCCAGTATATCCTGTTCAAACGACACCCCGAATCTTACTACTGACATCGTACCATCTTTTTACGATAAGGTGAGATGAACGGACAATTTACAGATAATTTCCGGGGAAGAAAAACAGTTGCCTGTTCCGGGTTGAAAAGATCAGCGGTTTTTTTAATTTTACTCCATGAGGTTCAGGTTCTATAACGGTGGATTCATCGCGGATGTGGAATCCTATATCAGGGAATATATCTCGGAACATCCCGAGGTGGAAGTCTATGTGGGTACCGATTCGGCCAATTCAGGGAGTGCAGGCAAGCAGCCGGCCACCGTGTTCGTGACCACCATTTGTTTCAGGCATCCCGGTAACGGGGTTCACTATATTTACAGCAAAGAAAAGAAACCGAGGATCAGCGACCTTTTCACAAAGATCTGGTCGGAAATTGAAAGGACCAATGAGGTTGCATCGTTTGTGAAACCCATCATCGGTGACAGGACCCTGTTCCTTGACCTGGATATCAACAGCCTGAAACAATTCGGATCCCACATTGCCTATGCGGCCGCCAATGGTTTCCTGATCGGACAGGGCTACAGCGTAAGGTCGAAACCGCAGGCCTGGGCCGCACATGCAGCAGACTGGTTATTGAAATAATCACACAATATGATCATGATGAAAAGAAGAAAATTTATCGGGATTTCCGCCATGTCGGTTCCCCTGGTCAGCATGTTCCCGGCAGATCTCACCTCGCTTGTCCGGGTGATCAGACGCGGTAAAATCGAGAAACGCTCCCTGGGAAGGACCGGGGAAAAACTCTCTGTCATCGGTTTCGGAGGCATTGTGGTGATGAATGCCACGGCCGAACAGGCTTCGTCCCGCGTAAAGGAGGCCATTGATTACGGGGTCAACTATTTTGACGTGGCCCCCAGCTACGGGAATGCCGAACTGATGCTGGGACCCGCGCTGAAACCTTACAGGAAAGATGTGTTCCTGGCATGTAAAACAGGGGAGCGAAAAAAGGAAGGTGCCAGAAGAGAACTGGAACAATCCCTGAAAAATCTGCAGACCGGTCATTTTGACCTGTACCAGTTGCATGCGGTGACCTCCCTGGAGGATGTGGATACCATCTTCAGCAAAGATGGTGCCATGGAAACTTTCCTGGAGGCCAGGGATGAAGGGAAGGTCCGGTTCCTGGGCTTCTCTGCCCATTCGGTGGAGGCTGCCATGGCACTGATGGACCGGTTCGATTTCGATACCATCCTGTTCCCCTTCAATTTTGCCACCTGGTATGCCGGGAATTTCGGTCCCCAGGTCATGGAGCGGGCCAAGGAGAAGGAAATGGGTATCCTTGCTCTGAAAGCCATGGCCTGGCGTCCGTGGAAAGAAGGTGAGGAACGGACCCATGAAAAAACCTGGTACAAACCGCTTCCCAACGCAGAAGAAGCCGCAAAGGGACTGAGGTTTACCCTTTCTCATCCTGTGACAGCGGCCATCCCCCCGGGCCACGAGGATTTTTTTTCCATGGGACTCCGGCTTGCGCTTGACTTCAAGCCCCTGGATGAAGAAGAGATCAGGGAGGTCAGGGAGATGGGACTGCGTACCGAACCGCTGTTCAGATTTCCCATGGAAACCTAACTTTTAACAGGAAATGCTGTATCAGGTCCGTAATTTTTGTTTTATTTAGACCCGAATCCTAAAAGCCTACGGAGCATGAATGAGAAAGAAGCCCTCAGAACATCCGATGAATACAGGGAAGCACTGAAGAAGATGCAACCTTCCATCATCAAGCACCAACTGCTGCAAAATCCTTATGAGGATGAAGACATCCAGAAGGGGATGAATGTGGTTGCACTCAGTTACGATCTTGCCAGGGATGAAAAATACAGGGACATGATGACCGTCACCTCTCCCTTCACCGGCAAGGTGATCAACCGGTTTAACCATATTTCCCTGACAAGGGAAGATATGAGAAAGAAACAGCAGATGATCCACACCCTGGCAAAGGAAGTATTCTGTGCCCAGCGGTGTGTGGGAGGTGATGCATTGCATACCCTGTTCGTGGGAACCTACAAGGTGGATAAGAGCAATAATTTTGCGACGGATTACCATGAGCGGTTTAAAAAGTACCTGAAATATATCCAGGAGAATGACATCTCACCCTGCGGTGCGGTCACCGATGGAAAGGGGGACAGGAGCCTGGCCCCGTCAGAGCAACACGAGAAGGACAGCTATTTGCACATTGTCAGGGAGACCGAGGAAGGGATCTATGTAAGCGGGATCAAGATCCCCATCACCATGAGCCTTTATTCGGAAGAGATCATCGTCATTCCCGGTCTTCAGTATAACAAGGACAATGCTGACTGTGCGGTGGCCTTTGCGGTACCAGCCGACACGGAAGGGGTGGAAATCTATGTGCTCGGTCCGGAAATCAAATCCCTGAAAGGAAAGATGAGTCCCACCCACGGGAAAAAATACCTGAACAAGGAGGGCATGATTGTTTTTAACAATGTGTTTGTGCCCAAAGAACGGGTCTTTCTGTGCGGGGAGTTCCGGTTTGCAGCCACTTTTGCCAACATATTTGCCAATCTGCACCGCTTTGCTTACACGGCCTGTAAACCGGCAGTTTATGAAAACATGACCGGGGCGGCCATGCTGATCTCGGAATACAACGGCACAAAGGGAGAATATTTTCTGAGCAACAATTCCGAGAAGGTCTTCGAAATCTATAAGACCGCCATTACGGTAAGGGGATTGTGCAAGGCAGCCATTGAGGATGCCCAGGAAACGGAAAGCGGTGCAATGATGCCCGACCCGATCTTTGCAAACATGGGAAAATACATCTCCAGTGAGAATTTCCACAAAGCCATCAGCACCCTCCAGGACATGGCCGGAGGTCTCCCTCCCAATCTGCCCTATGAAACGCTGCTGGAGAACAAGGATCTCAGGGACCGCATGGAAAAGCTGCTCACCCGCAAAAAAGGTGTCAGCATAGAGGACCAGTATGCCCTCAATGAACTGATCCGGGTCATGGTGGCTTCCAATGAGGGTGGGTTGCTGCAGTTCGGTTCCAAACACGGGGGAGGGAATAAAGAGGCAGAGAAAGTGGCCATATACGGTAACAGCCTGAGAGCCATGAATGATTGCAAGAACTGTATCCAGCGTATGAGCCAGGAATACAAATAACAAAGTCCATGTCCATCCAGCTGAAAGAAGTCATCACACACCGGGACCTGAGAAAATTTGTCCGCTTCCCTTATACACATTACCGCCACAGCATGTACTGGATCCCTCCCCTGATCTCGGGGGAGATGAATACACTCAGACGTGACAGGAATCCTGCCTTCGAGCACTGCGACACCAAATTCCTCCTCGCATTCAGGGACGGGAAACCTGTGGGAAGGATCGCGGGGATCATCAACCACAGGTTCGTGGAGCAATGGGGGAAAAAGGAGGCCAGGTTCTGCTATTTCGAAACCATCGACGACAGGCAGGTTTCCTCACAGCTGCTCGGAGCTATAGAACAGTGGGCCATTTCGAAGGGCATGGAAAAGATCATCGGTCCCATGGGATTCACCACCTTTGAGCGGCAGGGAATGCTGGTAAAAGGATATGAAGAGATGCCTACTTTTTCGGGGGTCCATAACTACCCGTATTATCCGGATCACCTGGAAGCAAATGGCTACGGGAAAGAGATCGACTATGTGGAATACGAGGTGAAGGTACCCGAACAGATCCCGGAAAAAGCACTGAAATTAAGGGATCTGATCGTGGAACGCTACAAATTGCACACGCTGAAAGCAGCCTCGACAAAAGAAATGCTTCCCTATGCCGATTCCGTGTTCCGGGTGGTCAACGAAGCCTACGAACCCCTGTACGGATTCACAAAGCTCAGCGAGAAACAGATTGCCTATTTTGTGAAGCGGTATTTCTCATTCATCAAGCCCGATTACGTGACGGCAGTCTTGGATGAAAACGACCGGGTTCTGGGATTCCAGATCTCTGTCCCCTCCCTTTCCCTGGCCTTCCAGAAAGCAAGAGGCAGGATATTCCCGACGGGCTGGTATCACATCATGAAAGCAATGCGAAATCCCGAAAGGCTTGACATATTGCTGGTGGGTGTGCTGCCGGAATACCAGAGCAAGGGGATCAATTCCATTTTTATGACCGACCTGACCCAGATCGCCATCGACCGGGGAATCAAGTATGCAGAGTCGAACAGTGAACTGGAAGTGAACGTCAAGGTGCAGAGTTTCTGGCGGTATTTTGATACCCGGCAGCACCGGAGATCCAGGATATACGGCAAATCGCTGACCTGACGAAAGTATTTTTCCCGGACAACAGGAAACGGGATGTAATCGCCCTAAACCGCCGGTTTTATTTTTCTGAAAAACAGGACGGAAAATACAATACTGGTCAACGTCAGCGCTGCAAATACCATGGCTACCGTATAATCCTCGCTGATATCCCTGACAAACAGCATGATCACCATTCCTGCCAGGGCAATGGTAAGCAGGATCATGAACACCAGTGCAATGGAAGCGATCAGGTAGCCGGTGGCTTTTCCCTTCCACAGGAGCACCGATCCCAGGATCAGTCCCGGCAATGCGAACGCCATATCAATTACGTGCACCGGGTTGACCAGGAGACCATACCCGGCCACATCCCTCGGCACGGTATCTTGGATGATGGCCGGGACCAGGGAACTGAGCCAGAGGATATAAAAAACCACAGCCACGAAAAAAAGGTATCCTGCCACCCACTTTACAGGAGCACCTGCAAACCAGCCTTCCAGGCGCTGCTTCCTGATCTGGGTCATGAACAGGATGAAGGCGTACAGTGAGAGTCCCAGGGTGGCGCAGTACACCAGGAACAGCCTGTTGAAATGGACCCCGAAACAGTAGATGACGAACGAATAGAGGATGTACAGGAGGGTCCCCCCGTAAATCAGGGTTGCCACCCGGCTCCCTTTGCTGAACAGCAGGAAGGAAAGCAGCAGCAAAGGAACCACCAGGAACAGGTCCACCAGGTCCTGTCCCGTTCCCTGTGCAGCCATGGAAGCCGCATCACGTGCATAGGTTCCGGGCACGAAGCCCCCGAAGATGGAGACGGTCGCCAGGGAGACCGCCAGCAGGATCGTAAGGAGTCTCAAAGTCTTCATTCTTTTACCATGTATTGATTAACACAGATTCCGCACGGACAAAGATAATGCTTTCAGGAAGAATGTTAAAGTAAGTTAAAATGCAAAGGGGTCACCTGGCAGGAAAAGCCGGGATTTATTATTTTTATCGCCGTTCAGCAAACCACATTTTTTTAACTTATCCAGGAGACACATGGATATCAGAATAGAGAACCTCACAAAAAAATATGGCGGACAACGGGCCGTTGACCGGATCTCCTTCGAGGTCAGGACCGGCGAAATCGTAGGATTCCTTGGTCCCAACGGTGCCGGAAAGACAACCACCATGCGCATGATTACCGGCTTCATCGCTCCAACGGAAGGAAACATTTATATCGGAGGGAAGCTGCTGGAGGATCATGCCGACGAGATCAAACGGCATATCGGCTACCTGCCTGAAAACAATCCCCTGTACCCGGACATGCCGGTGATCGATTACCTGGAATATGTGGCAGGTCTGCAGGGGATCCCGAAGGAAGAAGTCTTTCCAAGAATTATCGAAATGATCCGCATCACCGGCCTCAATCCGGAAAAACATAAAAAGATCGGTGAACTGTCAAAAGGATTCCGGCAGCGGGTGGGACTGGCACAGGCCATGATCCATGACCCGGATATCCTGATCATGGACGAACCGACCTCGGGACTGGATCCCAACCAGATCGTGGAGATCAGGAAACTCATCCGGGAACTGGGCAGGCACAAGACCGTCATCCTCAGCACACACATCCTCCCGGAAGTGGAAGCCACCTGTGACCGCATCCTGATCATCAACCGGGGAAAGATCGTGGCGGACGGAACCTCCGGGCTGCTCAGGAAACAGGCAAGTGGTGCGGAAATCCTTCGGGTTCGGATCGAAGACGGAGAACCCAACACCATTTTCAAAGCCCTTCAGAAACTGGATTCAACCAGCCAGGTGGGATTTGTGGACGGTAAAAAGGACCGCTTTGAGATCCAGTGCCATCCGGGAACCAGCGCTGCCCGGGAAGTATTCCGGCTCTGCGTGGAGCAGCAATGGATGCTGACGGAAATGATCCCCTTCGAGACGAAACTGGAGGATATTTTCCGCAAGCTCACCACCAATTAATATAGATTAAAAACCAAACCCATGCGTACCATCTGGATAATGACAAAGAGAGAATTTGGCTCATTTTTCGACTCCCTGATCGCCTACGTCATGCTGATCCTGTTCCTTGGGATCAGCGGCTTTTTCACCTGGCTGTTCGGAACGGATGTATTCCTCATCGGGCAGGCCAGCCTGGGGGCGTTTTTCTCCATTGCATACTGGACACTCTTCTTCTTCATCCCGGCGCTCACCATGCGGCTGCTGGCAGAAGAGATCCGCTCGGGGACCATTGAACTGCTGCTGACCAGGGCGGTGACCGACAGGCAGGTGATTATCGGTAAATTCCTTTCTACATTGCTCCTGATCATGGTAGCCCTTGCGTTCACCGTTCCCTATGTGATCACCATCGGCAGCATCGGGAATCTGGACGTGGGCGCGGTGATCTGCGGGTATCTGGGCCTGATCCTCATGAGCGGGGCCTATATCAGCATCGGCATGTGGGCAAGCAGCATCACCAGGAACCAGATCGTTGCCTATCTCACGGCACTCTTTATCGGGATCTTCTTCCACCTTTTCTTCGGAATGCTTGCATCGGGCTTCAGAGGTTTTACGGGGCGACTGTTCCACAGCCTGAGCATGCGTGAGCATTTCGACAGCATATCGCGGGGGGTGCTGGACAGTGGCGACCTGGTGTACTTTCTTTCGCTGATCGTCCTGGGACTGTTCCTCTCCGAGGTGTCCCTGGCCAGAAGAAATCTTCAAGTCTAAATCTGTGATCAAGATGAAAACAAAGAACCTCACCCTGTCCATCCTGCTGTTTGTCCTGATCATTGTGCTGGTGAACCTCCTTTCGGAACAGTATTTTTTCAGGCTGGACCTTACCGAAAACAGGCGGTATACCCTGAGCAAAGCCACAAAAAACATCCTGAAGGATCTGGACGAACCGATCACCGTGAAAGCTTATTTCAGCGAGGATATCCCCCCCAGTTGATCAAGACCCGGGATGATTTCAGGGAAATGCTGGTGGAATACGGCAAAATCTCCGGGCAGATGGTGGTCTACGATTTTATCAGTCCCGGTGAGGACGAAGAACTTGAGCGGGAAGCCATGCAAAACGGGATCCAGCCCGTGATGATCAACGTGCGTGAAAAGGACCAGATGAAGCAGCAGCGGGCATACATGGGCGCCTTGCTGAGCCTGGGGGACAGAAAGGAGGTCATTCCGCTGGTGGAACCCGGACTGGCCATGGAGTACACCCTCTCCACTGCCATCAGGAAGCTGGCCGTGGTGGACAAACCATCGGTGGGTATCCTGCAGGGACATGGAGAACCCTCACTGAACCAGCTGGCCCAGGCCAGCCAGGAACTGGGGATCCTTTACACCGTGGAGAACGTGAGCGTCACCGACTCAACCACCATTCCCTTCCACATCAGATCCCTGGCCATTATCCGTCCCACCGATTCCATCCCGCAGCAGGTATTCAGCCAGCTGGATAATTTCCTTGCCCGCGGAGGGAACCTGCTGGTTGCGCTGAACCGGGTGGAGGGTGATCTGCAGCGTGGATTCGGGAGCGGACTGACCACCGGGCTGGAATCCTGGCTCCTGGAAAAAGGGATCCATGTGAACGAAAATTTCCTGGTGGACCAGAACTGCGTGCAGGCCACCATGCAGCAACAGATCGGGAATGCCATCCAGATCTCCAGCATCGCCATCCCTTACATCCCCCGCATTAACAAATTCTCAGACCATCCCCTCACACAGGGACTGGAAGAGGTGATTTTACCGTTTGCCAGCACCATCGATTTCATGGGCGATTCAACCATCACCTTCACCCCGGTTATGTTCAGCTCGGAGCTTTCAGGCACCCAGCCCGCCCCGCAGTATTTCAATTTCCAGCGGCGCTGGTCCCGGGCCGATTTCCCGCTGCAGAGCCAGGTGCTGGGAGCCGTGCTGGAAGGATCCCTGGCGGGAGAGGCCTTCAGCAAGATGGTGGTCGTCGCCGATGGCGATTTCGCTGTCAATGAGAATGGTCAGCAGGTGAACCCGGACAACATCAACCTCCTGGTGAACAGCATCGACTGGCTGAGTGATGATACCGGACTGATCGAGCTGCGAACCAAGGGAGTCAGTTCAAGGCCCATCAAACAGATGGAGGATTCCACAAGGACCCTGCTCAAATGGCTCAATTTTTTGCTGCCGATCCTGCTGGTCCTGATCTACGGCGGGATCCGCTACCAGTACCGCAAGAACCAGCGTGTGACGCGGATGGAAGCCAATTATGCGTAACCCAAAACTTCAGACCATGCGTGGTAAATTCAATAACAGATTGCTGCTTTGGATTTTACTGGGACTGGCAGCCATTTTCGTGGTCACCAGGCTGACCCGGGTAAAACAAACCGAACGGACACTCAAAACCCAACTGGTGGAGATCGACACCAGCCGGGTATCCTCCATTTTGCTCTATCCGCTGGCAGAGCAGGGAAAAGAGATCAAATTCAGCAGGAACGGATCCGCGTGGCGTGTCTCCATGGATGGGACCATGGCGGCTGCAAACGGGGACCTCGTGAAAAATATCCTCGCGGAGCTGCAGGATCTGAAGGTCGAACAGCTGGTGGCCCGCTCACCGGACAGCTGGGATCACTACCAGGTAACCGATTCTCTCGGCACCAGGATCGTCGTCAACGAGGGAAAAAACAAGGCCCTGGACCTGGTGGTGGGCCGGTTCCATTACCGGCAGGCACCGGGAGGGTACAACATGTACGGGCAGAACAGGGGGACGGGGAAAACCTATATCCGCCTGAGCGGGGACAAAGAGGTTTACCTGGCGGATGGTTTCCTGGCCATGTCAGTCAACCAGCGGTTTGACCGGTGGAGGGACCAGACGGTCACCCGGCTGAATGCATCTTCGCTGTCCCGGATCCTGTGGGATTACCCGGCCGACAGCGGGTTTATCGCCGAAAGGACCGGTACTGGATGGCTGGTGGGCGGACTCCCCGCCGATTCTGCTTCCATGGATTCCTTCCTCCGGAAAGTTTCACGATTAAACCACGCGGCATTTGCCAAAGCGACCGCTGCTTCCACCCGGCCCGATTTCAGTGTAACGTTCGAGGGGGACAATATGCAGGCCCAGAGCATCCGGGCGTTCCTGCAAACGGACAGCACCCTGCTTCTCCACAGCAGCTTCAATCCGGATACCTGGTTCAGCATTACCCGTGACGGTCTGTTCCTGGACCTGTTCCCAGGCCTTTCGGCACTTTTGCCGGACACAGGATAACAGCCGGAGCCATCACGGTTCGCCGGCCACACAATGATTCGCCCGTCAACCGGTGGACGCTCATAGCTTCGTTTTTGAGGTGAGGTCAACAAAAAAACCCGTGAAAATATTAACTTTCACGGTATGAATTCCAACAAGAACTTATTTCCGGTGATGCTGGTCCTGTGGCTCGCCGTCTGTTCCGGATCCGTTCTGGAGGCACAGATGCTGGCCGACTTTGAAACACCCGAAACCTCCCCTGCCCTTTCGGCCGAAGATTCGGCAGCTGTGGTGGACAACCCGGACAAGACGGGCATCAATCCCAGTCAGAACGTGGGATATTACCGCAAAATTTCCGGTAACTGGCACTATGTCTCCCTCCATTTCCCGGATACAGTGGATATCCGCTATAACAACACCCTCACGTTCAAGCTCAGGGCCAGCACCCGGGGAAGGATCTTCGCCAAGTTCTGGCTGGACAGCCAGGTAGTGATCGAGAACTGGTGCCCTTCGTGGAATTTCCAGCCCGCTCCCGGTACCTGGGTGGAGTGTGAAATGGACATGACCGCAGCCATGGGGAAGCGGTTCACCCGGCTCCAGCTGGCCGCTTGCGTGGACAACAATGATACGGCCGATGTCTGGTTCGATGATGTGAAACTGAGCAATCCGGCCTCGGGGGACGGCTCGCCTGTGCTGGAATTCACCCTGTCGGACCGGAACGTTGAGACGGGCGCAGAGATCATCCTGGATGCGTCCGGATCATTCGATTATGACGGAGAAATCGTTGAGTATCTGTGGGATTTCGGCGACGGGAACAGCGCGTATGGCCCCGTGGTTAGCCACACTTATGCTGCCGACAGCATTTTCACGGTGCATGTGACCATCACCGACAACGAGGGAAAAACGGCCGGCGACTCGGTCACGGTTTTTGTCATTGACCCGGGCGATGCCCTGAGCATGCCACTTATGACCACCCCGGTCCCCGAAACGCACCGGAAGATAGAGGCCATCTTCCACTCAAGGCTACCCTATGTGAATCCGTATGATCCCGATGAGGTGAAGGTGGATGCGGTAGTCATGTATCCTGACGGCGACTCGGCGCTTGTCCCCTGTTTTTTCCATGTGCCGGCCCGGTATGACCAGGGAGATTGGATCACCGATCCCGGACAACAATCCTGGATGGTGCGGTTCACCACGGAGCAGCAGGGCACACACGGACTGAGCTTGTTGCTGGAGGATGCCGGAGGGATCTGGAGATCGGAGATATACAGCGTGGAGGTGGGTGCGGGGACTGCGACGGGGATCGTCCGTGAAGATACGGCCAACAGGCAATATTTCCGTCACGCATCGGGGGAACCCTGTTACCCGCTGGGGATCAACATCGGGTGGAACAACATGGAAAACTATTCCACGATCATCCGCAACCTGTCGGACGGCAGGGCCAATATGTTCCGCTACTGGCATACCCCTTTTGCCTGGCAGGCCCTGGAATGGAGCGTAGATTATTATTACAATTACGGCGGACTGGGCGTCTATAACCAGGAAGCGGCCGCCATGAGCGATTCCCTGCTGGACCTCTGCGATTCTGAGGACGTATGTATGCAACTGGTCATTTTCCAGCACGGCATGTTCTCGGAGAACGTGGATGCCATGTGGGAGACCAATCCTTACAATACCGCCAACGGGGGGTATGTGGACCGTGCAGAGGAGTTCTTTTACGACGAAAACTGCAGGATCCAGGCAAAGAAGCTGCTCCGATACATCGTGGCCCGGTGGGCCTATTCCAGGAACCTGTTTGCCTGGGAATTCTTTAACGAAGTACAGTTCACCGGTCTCCACAACAGCCAGAGCGAACAGTGGTGGCCGGCCGTGGCGGACTGGCACAGTGAGATGAGCCGCTATGTGGAATCCATCGATCCCTTTGACCACCTGCAGACAACCAGTGCGGCGGAGGAACAACTGGCCGGACTGGACAGCATAGCGGCCCTGGACAACCTGCAGTATCACCTGTATGCAGAAGCGGATGCACTGCTGGAGCGGCAGGTCCAGCTGGACCGCAGGTTCCGCAGTGAACTGGAGCATGTTTCCGTGATCAACGGGGAATACGGGACCCGGGATGGGGCCGACACCCCGTTCGACATGCAGCGGAACGCAGTCTGGAACGGGATCATGACGCAGGTCCCCCGCTACATGTGGATCTGGGAGCACTACCTGGATCCCGCCTGGGCCGGTCTTTTTTCCATGCCGGCCAAGTACCTGGAAGGGGAAGATTTCGCTAGTGCAGGTCAGCTGAATGATTACACCTTCCGGGTGGACCATCCCGACAGGACCTTCCGGCGAAACGGGTTGTCAGCCGATACGGCCTTTTACGGCTACCTGTATGATCCGCTGTATACCACGGGGCTGACCGGGGCCACCCTGACCCTGGAGCAGCTGCCTGTGGCCAATTACTCCGTGATCTGGTACCTCCCTGTGGAAGGCACGGTTCTCACACAAGACAGCATCCCGCTCATCCGTGGCTCCCATGTTTTCGACCTTCCCCGTTTCTCAAAAAGTCTGGCATTCAAGGTCAAAAAGCATTCAGAATACCTGCTGCCCATCGCATGGACGAGAAATGACACGGTAGTGGCAGTGGGTACACCGGCAACCCTTTGCGGCGGTCGCAGCTATTCACCGAATGCGGACAGCCTGAGCTACCTGTGGATCCTGCAGGAAAAACCCGGCAGCAGCGTGTCCTCCCTGGATCAGGCCGACAGCGCCTGCGCAACCCTGATCCCCGATGTGGCGGGGATCTACCGGCTGACCCTGGTGGTCAGCGACGGACAGGGCAGCAGCAGTCCCGACGAGGTGGTGGTGAGGGGCTCCGATCCGCCGGTAGCGGTGGCCGGTCCCGATACCACGATCACCATCCTGGAAACCCACCTGTACGTGGACGGGTCCGCCAGCTTCGATCCGGACGGTGATGCTATCACCTTCCACTGGTCGCTGCTCTCCGCACCTGCAGAAAGCAGGTGGCTCCTCGGTGATACCGCCTCTCCGGCAGCGAAGCTCATCGTGGATGCCGAGGGGGCATTTGTGCTGGAGCTGACCGTCAGTGACGGCATTTCGGAAAGTGCGCCCGATACGGTCACGGTGACCGTTACCGGCGATCCTTCCGGGACAAAACCGGGAAAGGTCACCGGGATTCCGGGCCCGGTATACACTGTGGCTCCCAATCCCACCACGGGCAAAGTCCGCATCACTTCCCGGACAGGCGAGCGGATCCTCAGGCTCGAGGTGATCGATCCCCTGGGGAGGGTCATCCTGCAAAAGGTTCCCGCCGTAACCGAATCAGGTGAATGCGAACTGGACCTGCGGGAGACTTTACGTGCAGGCGCACCGCTGATCCTGAGAATTACCGGTGCGGCTCATTCCGAACTCAGGCAATTGTTGCTCATGGACAGATAGCACTTTCAGAAGTTGAACCCAAATACCGCATACAGATGAAAAAATTCATTGTTACCATTTTGTCGTACGCTTTTCTCATGCCCTCCATCATGGCCCAACCCGAAATCGGACGGGTCTTCCAGCGGGCAGATACGGTGGGATTGTATGAAAAACTGGAACTTTCATTGAACATGGAGGCCGAATACGTAAATCCCTTCGATCCGGAGGAGGTGGATGTGGTGGCCGCCTTCGTTTCACCTTCGGGTGAGACCTGGAAGGTGCCGGCATTTTATGACGGGTCGCGCCGGGGTGGTTTCATCATCCGGTTCTCACCTGTGGAAACAGGCAAATGGAGTTATACCGTTTCGGTGCGGGACAAAAACGGGGAAGCCTCCGGTGAAACGCGCACCTTTACCGCAGTTCCCTCGGATCATCATGGTCCCATAGGTATTGCTTCCAACGGGCGCTACCTGGAACACGCAGACGGCTCGCCCTGGTACGGGGTGGGTTTGTGGTACAACGGCAATACCGATCCGGCTGTCCTTGACGAACTGGAGGAGCATGGTGTGAATTTTATCAGCAGGCTGATCGCGCCGCTGGAGACCTGGGCGACCGGAATGGGGAGGTATGACCAGGGCGCCTGCAGCCAGATAGACGAACTGCTGGAGGAGCTGGAAAAAAGAGACATGAAGCTGGCCCTGAACTTCTGGTTCCATTCCTTCCTTTCCGAAACGGTCTGGGGAGGAGGGAACATTGCCTGGGACCGGCACCCCTACCGCCTGGTCTGTGATGCGAAAGACTTCTTCAGCAGTGAGGAAGCCTGGAAATACCAGGAAAAGCTCTACAGGTACATGATCGCACGCTGGGGATACAGCCGGTCCCTGGCCATCTGGTTCGTGGTGGATGAGGTGAACGGTACCGACGGATGGGTGTCGGGCGACAGCATCGGGGCTGCCCGGTGGGCCGGGAAGGTCCACGATTATTTTAAGGCGCACGACCCCTGGCAACACCTGACCACGGGAACCCGCAGTGGCGGGATCCGGGAGTGGTGGGACCGCGGATATGCCATCTTTGACCTGGCCGGAAGGGAGATCTACGAGGCCCAGGGATTTCCCATCAACACCACAGGCCGGATCGATCAGGACCATACCCATCCCCTGGCTTACAGTTACCGGAATTACCACGGGGAGGTAAAGAAACTCTGGAACGGGTATGAGAAACCGGCCCTCATACCGGAGACAGGCTGGGACCATACCTTTTACGAAATGAGCATGCCCGGTTACCAGGCCCAGTTCCACAATGCCATGTGGGTCTGCCTGGCTTCGGGGACGGCCATGTCCCCCTTCTGGTGGTCCTATTCCCGCGCATTGAATGACAATGTGGTGACAGACCAGCTGCTGAGTATCCGCCGTTTCACCGAGCGGATCCCATTTTCGGAACTGACCGGTCCGGCTCCGCTGGAAGCCGGCACTCCGGGAGGTGACGCTTATGCCATGGGAAGCGACCGGCTCATATTCGGATGGGCCGTCAACGCGGATACGGATATGTCGGGTAAAAACATCACCATCCAGGGGATCCGGGATGGAAAGTACCGCCTCAGGCTCTACCACACATGGCGGGGCAGGTTCCTGGATGAAGAAGGCCGGAGGGGACCGGAACACGAAACCATCCTCACCGCGGCGGACAATGCGCTTAATTTCCAGGTCCCCGTCCTGAAGATCGAGGACGGGCATGCCAGGTACATCGGCCAGGATGTGGCCTTCCTGCTGCTGCCGGTTGATTAGGCCGGTCTTCTCCGGATTCCTTTTTATTCACTGCTTTCATCCCGTTCCCTGTCCCCTTTCCTTCCGGAGCGCCTGATCACGACCCACAGGACCACGAGCAGGACCGGGAATACGATAAATAGCAGGATGTTGACCAGGTTGAACTGCACCGGGTTTTTTCCGGTAGGATAATGCGTGGGCGTCTGTGCCAGTGTTCCTGCGACAGTGAACAGGAATGCCAGGAAGGCAAGCGACCGGGGTTTCAGCGAACGGTGTATGTGTCTCAGTTTTTCCATATGTATATAGCGATTTTCTGCCATGTATTGTTCAGATACCTTGCTGAAATCAGCTGTTCCGACGGGGATTGGTTGTGGCTCTCAGATCTCCTCATTGGCCCATGAATTGCCGATGCTGGACCAGGGGATGACCTCGGGCCTGATGAACTGTCTTCTCACTGAACTGAGGGCTTCTCCCCTCACCTCCACCTCCTGCAGGCCGGCAGGGGTCATTCCGGTTTCAACAGCCAGCCTGAATGCGGGCACTTCCATGGGTTCGAAACCCATCACACCTGCTCCCACCATGTCCGTTGCCAGCGGGTTGGTGCCTGCAATGATCAGGTCCATTTTCACAAGGCTCCCGCTGCTGGGACCGTTTCCTTCCATGGCAATGGATCCGTCTATTACTGTAAGTCCCAATCTGTTCGCCCTGACCATGTCCAGCACCTCGAATGCCACTCCCCGGGAGCCGTGCGCCCATGCATGATCATGAAGCCAGGAACGCGCAGAATAATAGACGGTACCCGGGTAGAGGCCGATCAGGTTCTTCATCCCCAGGGTGACCGTGGCCAGCACATGGGTCTTCATCATGGGAACCGAGCAGAGCATGTCGATCTCGTGCAGGGAACTGTGCAGTGTGATCCTGTCGAACAGCAGACCGCCGGGGACCTCCGCATCCGTCATTTTTCCCGAATGAAGGTTGATCAGCGGGATATGAAGCTCATTGGCCAGGTCTGTATAACCCAGCCGGTTGAATATATGCTGCTGCATGCCATTGAGCAGTTCTTCCTTCCGGGTACGGTATACGGTATAATCCCTGACATTGAACCCTCCGGCAGCACAGGAGCCCTCACCGATCCATACCTCCCTGCCATGCCGTTTCATCAACCTGGCCAGTGCACCGATCACCCCGGGCTTGGTGGTATCGTGGGAAGTCTCTGCCACCAGGTTGGGCTTCAGCATGATGCGGTATTTGTTCCTTGCGACCTCCTCCATCCCGCCCAGCAGGTCGATGGCCTCCTCCACGGCCCTGTCCACGTTGCCGTCCCTGATCTTTACGATACTCACAACAGGTTTATGCGAACTTCCCGCGAGGCTGCAGGAATGGAGGATCCGTGCCCCGGCCGCAAGCCCCAGGGTGGTGACAGATCCTTTTTTGATAAAATCGCGCCTTGTATGCAGGAAGGACATCGGATGGAATGATTGGTCAGACGACTTACTAATGTAGGGATTATTTCTACCTTTATCCAAATGAATCCAAACAAATCATCCGTATGAAAATATTTGCCAGCAGCATGGCCGTAACGCTCGCCGTCCTGGTGTTCTCATGCCAGACGAACCTAAAAGAGAATGCAGAAATCCCGCCGATCTTTACGAATGAGCCTGAAATGGCTTCGGATATCATGACCCCCGAAGTGCTCTGGTCCTTCGGGCGGCTCAGCGATGTGCAGGTCTCCCCGTCAGGCGAAAAGATCCTGTATGGGGTCACCTACTACAGCACCGGACAGAATAAAAGCAACCGGGAACTGTTTGTGATGGGCAGGGACGGATCCGGCAAACTCCGCCTTACCGAAACGAAGGAAAGCGAGTTCAATGCTGTCTGGCATCCGGATGGAAAACGGATCGTCTACCTCTCTCCGGTTTCCGGGGAAGTGCAGGTATGGGTAATGAACGGGGACGGAAAAGGGAAAAAGAAGATCTCACAGGTAGCAGGAGGGATCAACAGCCTGGCCTTTTCACCGGCGGGGGACCGGGTACTCTTCACGAAGGATGTGAAAGTCGACACCACCAGGGCGGACCTCTACCCGGACCTGCCCAAAGCAGACGCAAGGATCATTACGGACCTGATGTACCGGCACTGGGATACGTGGGAAGACGGAGCCTACAGCCATATTTTTGTGGCCGGCTTCGACGGTGAGCAGATCCTCGGTGAGATGGACATCATGCCCGGAGAACCCTATGACTCCCCCCTGATGCCCTTCGGGGGAACAGAGGAGATCACCTGGAGCCCTGACGGCAAACAGATCGCCTATACATGCAAGAAACTGAAAGGGAAGGATTACACCTTGAGCACCAATTCACAGATCTACCTGTATGACCTGGAGTCGGGTGAAACCAGTAACATGACAGCGGGACTGCCCGGGTATGACAAAGCGCCCCTCTTTTCACCGGATGGAAAGGAACTGTACTGGCTGAGCATGGAGCGGGCGGGATTTGAGGCGGACAGGGACCGGCTCTTCCGTTTGGACCTGGTATCGGGAGAAAGGACCTGCCTTACCCCGGAATTTGATCACAGTCCGTCCGGCCTGACCTGGGGGAATGACGGAAACACGCTTTATTTCATTGCGGGCATGATGGCCACCTTCCAGATCTGCCGGCTGGATATTTCCACGGGAATGATCACACCGGTTACTGCAGGCGATC
>DSEO01000374.1 GCA_011056635.1 Bacteroides sp. | reverse complement strand
CGTACTTTTAGTAGCTTTGACAGCATATAAAACAGGACAACAGGATAAAATAAGGTTTGTAAAATCATTTGTGCCCCATTTTCTATCAAATTCTTAAATTAGTTTTGTGAAGCCCTATAACTCCACTAACTCCACTAACTCCACTAACTCCTAACTTCTAACTTCTAACAGCCACGCAGTGGCTCTACCCATTAAACCCGCTATACCGGTGATAGTTTTCCTGGGCGTTGATATAGAAGGCTTTGTATTTGATATAATGGTTCCCCTTCTTGAATTCCCAGTGTACGTTTTTGGCTTTGAAGATCTTGCCGATACAGGCTTCAAAAATCAGGGTATAGTTGATACCGGTGACAGCTTCGGCCTCCAGGATATTCTTGAACTCCACGCTGCGGTCGGCAAAATGTCCGATAACAGGCAACTGGTATTTCTTTTGCATCCTTTTTTTTCTCGCACCCTCATTGATGATGGGAAGCCTCCTGTTTTCGGCCGGTTTTGCCGGCAGCATTCCTGATTTACCTGCCATTTGTCCTTTTTTGAAGATAATACGTAAATGTATATCAAAATGTTATGACTTCCCGGGAAATTTTCAAAAAATTATAAAACAAAGCAACGTGTTTGGTTGATAACTGAAATAGTGTATTTTTGATCCTGTTGAGAAGGTGATGATGCTCACATGAAAACGCTGATCGCATATTCAAGCACACTGGGCTGTACGGAACAGTGTGCTTCGAGATTGAAGGCGGACCTGGGAAATGGTGTGGAAATGTTCAGGATTTCCCGAAGGAGGAGGATCAATCTGCAGGATTATGACACAGTCATCATCGGAGGGTCCATTCATGCAGGGATCATCCAGCGATCAGTCCGCCATTTCTGTGAGACGAACCTGAAGGTATTGCTTCAGAAACAGGTGGGTCTGTTTGTGTGTTGCATGGACCCGGAAGCGGATGAAAACGAAATGATCCAGAAGGCTTTCCCTGAGAAACTGGTTGAAAACGCCCTGGCCAGCGGATTTTTCGGGGGAGAGCTCAACATCAAAAAAATGAATCTTCTGCAGAAGATCATGACCCGGAAGGCTGCCCGCCTTCAGAAGGAACCGGAGATTGATTTTCAGAAAATCCTCGAATTTGCACGAATACTGCAGGAGGCCTGATCAGAGGGTTATTTCAATGGACCCGTCAAATACATGGGCCGCCGGACCTGTCAGGAATACATCCGTAAACGTATTGTGATACTGGGTTTTGAAGGAGACATGCAGTTTTCCGCCCGGGGTGTGGATGTGGTATGAAACAATGTCAGACTTAAAATGGTAATATGCACAAATGGCAGAAGCTGCCACACCGGTCCCGCAGGACAAGGTTTCATTCTCCACTCCGCGTTCATAGGTACGTACCGAGATCCTGTTCGGGTCTCCGCTTTTTTCAACAAAATTCACGTTAGCTCCACCTTTGCCGAATCGCTTCTGGCTCCGGATCACTTTCCCCTCGGCAGCCACATCGATCATTTCAAGCTGTGAAACAAATTTTACGAAATGCGGGGAGCCCGTGTCCAGCAGGTACCCGTCTTCCATCCATCTGATCCCTTCCACATCCCTCAGTCGGAGCCGGATCTCTCCGTTGGGAAGGATGGTGGCAGTGTGCAATCCGTCGATCCCTTCGAAGGTGGTGTCGATGCTGATGATTCCCAGCCTTAAGGCAAAAGCAGTAATGCATCTTCCGCCGTTCCCGCACATGGTCCCTTCAAATCCATCTGAATTATAGTAAATCATTTTAAAATCAGCGCGTTTGGATTCCTGAAGCAGGATCAGTCCGTCTCCCCCGATGCCGAACCTGCGGTCACAGATCTGCCTGATCAGACCGGGATCGAAACCCGCGGTATCCTGCTTTCTTCCGTCAATGATTACGAAATCATTTCCGGTACCGTGATATTTGGAGAACTGTATCCTCACCCGGCTGATGCGTTAAAAAAGGTTAAATCCATGATCCGGAGACTCATCAATTACCTTTCAAAATTGTTATGATCGTATATTGCAGATATACAGGCACGATATTTGATAAGTTAACAGCGCCTGACAAAGGTATGAATTAAAAGCATTACAGAATGAAAGCGAGCAGATTCTTCGGGTTGTTTGCCCTGGTTATGGCTGGTGCACTTGCAGCAGTATTGATTTATGCAAGATATTTCCAGCCTGAATCAACAGTAGTGGAAGTGCCGGTAGAGCAAAAAATGCGGTATGTCAGTCTCCCTGTATCCGCCGAGGGACAGGTACTGGACTTTACGAAGGCTGTGGCCGGTTCCATCAATGCCGTGGTGCATGTGAAGACCAAGGTATTCAGGGAGTATGCGGTCAACCCCCTGTATGAGTTCTTTTTCGGGGAACAGCCCCGGGGGCAGCTGGCACCAATCCTGGGATTCGGAAGCGGGGTGATCCTGTCTGACGAAGGTTACATCGTGACCAATAACCATGTCATAGAGGGGTCGGATGAAATCGAGGTGGTATTGAATGACAGGAGGGAATTTTCTGCAAAGCTGATCGGAGCCGATCCGACTACGGATATCGCATTGCTGAAGATCGACGCGAAAGATCTGGAATATCTGAACTTCGGGGATTCGGACAAGCTCCTGCTGGGTGAGTGGGTCATCGCCATCGGGAATCCCTACAACCTGACCAGCACGGTGACGGCAGGGATCGTCAGTGCAAAAGCCAGAAATATCAACATTCTGCAGAGTGAGTTCAGCATTGAATCATTCATCCAGACAGATGCGGCGGTCAACCCCGGAAACAGCGGGGGCGCTCTGATCAATACCCGGGGAGAGCTTGTGGGGATCAATACGGCCATTGCTTCCAGGACAGGGGCTTATACAGGCTACTCATTTGCGGTGCCGGTGAGCATCGTGAAAAAGATCGTGGCCGATTTGATGGAATTTGGAAGAGTGCAGCGGGCCATCCTGGGAGTGACCATCCAGGACCTGACGGCCGAGCTGGCCAGAGAAAAGAACATTGACCGGATCGAGGGGGTCTATGTGAATGGGATTCGAACAGGCGGTTCAGCAGAGGATGCCGGGATCAGGGAGGGTGATGTGATCATCTCCATCAATGATGTGCGTGTGAACAGCGGTGCCGAGTTACAAGAACAGGTATCCAGATACAGTCCCAACGACAGGATCAGGGTTGTTGTGAAACGGGACGGAAAACTGAAACAATTTGACGCGGTACTCCGTAATATGGAAGGCAGCACAGAGATAGTCAGGGGTAGCAATATCATCGAAGTGCTGGGTGCGAGTTTTGAACCGGTCTCGGAACGTGAGAAAAGGTCCCTGGGAATTCGTAACGGATTAAAAGTCAGTTCGGTAAAATCAGGGAAGTTTATGAAAGTGGGGATCAGGGAAGGATTTATCCTGACAGCCGTAAACAAAAAGCCTGTGAATAGCGTTAAAGACGTAACAGAGATATTGGAAAAGACTGAAGGAGGAGTGATCATTGAGGGTATAACCAGGGACGGATCACGCTCCTATTACGCTTTCGGCATGTGAAATATCCCTCACCGGCTGTACGTTTAGATTTTAAATGAGGACCGGCCTGGTCTTCGATGGAATATTACTTGCGTTCAGGCTAATTTAAATTGATTATAGATAAATAACCATCTAACTTTGCAGAGATTATATAATAATTTGATATTGAGGAGAATTAAATGAGACAGTTAAAGATCACTAAATCTATTACCAACAGGGAGAGCGCTTCACTGGATAAGTATTTGCAGGAGATTGGTAAGGAAGAGTTGATCACTGTTGAGGAAGAGGTAGAACTGGCTCAACGGATCAAAAAGGGCGACAGAGCCGCCCTGGAAAAACTCACAAGAGCAAACCTCAGGTTTGTGGTTTCCGTGGCCAAGCAGTATCAGAACCAGGGTCTCAGCCTTCCTGACCTGATCAATGAAGGCAACCTGGGATTGATCAAAGCGGCCGAGAAATTTGATGAAACAAGGGGGTTTAAATTCATTTCCTATGCAGTCTGGTGGATCAGGCAATCGATCCTTCAGGCGCTTGCAGAACAATCAAGGATTGTACGCCTTCCACTGAACCAGGTCGGTTCATTGAACAAGATCAACAAGGCGTTTTCAAAATTTGAACAGGAGTTTGAACGAACACCCACCCCTGAAGAGCTCGCAGAAGCCCTTGAATTGCCCAAGGAAAAAGTATCCGATACACTGCGTGTGTCGGGACGGCATGTATCCGTTGATGCACCCTTTGTCGATGGTGAGGACAACAGTCTGCTTGATGTGCTGGTGAACAATGATTCACCCAATGCGGACAATACCCTGATCAGTGAATCCCTTTCCAGGGAAGTGGACCGTGCGCTGGCTACGCTCACAGAGAGAGAGCGTGACATTATCAAACTTTTTTTCGGGATCAGCTGCCAGGAGATGACCCTGGAGGAGATTGGTGAAAAATTCGGGCTCACCCGGGAAAGGGTGCGTCAGATCAAAGAAAAAGCAATCCGCCGGTTGAGGCATACTTCCAGGAGCAAGCTTCTGAAAACATACCTGGGATAAGCATCACGCTGATCGTAAGTGAAGGGTGTCTCAAAAGGGCACCCTTTTCTTATAGATGCTGAGTGATACTTTCGACTCCCGGCTATCGGCTCCCAACCAGCTTCTGATATGCGTACATTTCATCCCTGAACCGTGCAGCCTCAATGAAATCCAGCTCTCCGGCCGCTTTCTCCATTTGTTTCCTGGCCCGGTCAATGGCCTTTTCCAGTTCTTCCTTCCCCATATATTTTACCACCGGATCCGCGGCAATGTCAGCCTTGGCCTGGTCCGCATATATTCCCCGCCTGCTGATCTCTTCCCGGTTCTGATCGAAGAGGGAGACTGTGGTCCGGATGATCTGCCGGGGCGTGATGTCATTGTCCAGGTTATACTGAAGCTGTTTCTCCCTCCTGCGGTTGGTTTCCTCTATGGTTCGCTCCATGGAGCCGGTCACCCGGTCCGCATACATGATCACTTTACCGTTCAGGTTCCTGGCCGCGCGACCTGCAGTCTGTGTCAGTGATCTTTCCGATCGCAGGAATCCCTCCTTGTCCGCATCCAGGATGGCCACCAGGGAGACCTCCGGCAGATCCAGTCCTTCCCTGAGCAGGTTGATGCCCACCAGCACATCAAACGTACCTTTCCGCAGCCCCTCCAGGATCTCAACCCTTTCCAGCGTGTCGATGTCCGAATGAATGTAGCGGGTCCGGATATTCAGCCGGAGCAGGTAACTGGAAAGCTCTTCCGCCATCCGCTTGGTCAGCGTTGTTACCAGTATTTTTTCACCCCGCTCCACCCGTTCATTGATTTCCCCGATGAGATGGTCTATCTGGTTCAGGCTCGGCCTTATTTCAATTCCCGGGTCCACCAGTCCGGTGGGACGGATCACCTGTTCCACGATCACACCACCGCATTTTTCCAGTTCATAATCGGCCGGAGTGGCGCTTACAAACAGCGTTTGCCCCAGCATTGCTTCAAATTCATTGAATTTCAGCGGCCGGTTATCCACTGCTGCCGGCAGCCTGAATCCGTACTCCACCAGGTTCTTCTTGCGCGAATAGTCTCCTCCGTACATGGCATGCACCTGGGGGATAGTCACATGACTCTCGTCAATCACGGTGATGAAATCACCGGGGAAATAGTCCAGCAGGCAGAACGGCCTGGTCCCCGCCGGCCTGCCGTCAAAGTACCTGGAGTAATTCTCTATGCCCGGACAGTATCCCAGCTCCCGGATCATCTCCAGGTCATAGGTCACCCTTTCCTCGATCCGCTGTGCCTCGATCAGTTTCTGCTGTTCCCTGAAAAATTCGACCTGCCTGACCATGTCATCCTGGATCTCTTCGATGGCCCGCTTGACCCGCTTTTTCGAAGTAATGAAAATATTGGCGGGAAAAATGACCATTTCATCCATCTCCTCCAGGGTATGACCTGAAACGGGATGGATGGCTTTCAGTGCATCTATTTCATCACCCCAGAATTCCACCCGGTAACCCAGGTCCGAGTATGCCAGGTGTATGTCCACAGTGTCTCCCCGGACCCGGAAGGTACCCGGCCTGAAATCGATTTCGTTCCTGGAATAGAGGCTGTCCACCAGCTTTCTCAGGAACACATTCCTGCTGAGGGTTTCTCCTTTCCGGATCCGGACCGTGGAATTGTGAAAATCATCCGGGTTCCCTATTCCGTAAAGACAGGATACGGAGGAAACCACGATCACATCCCTCCTTCCGGAAAGCAGCGAGGAGGTGGTGCTCAGCCGCAGCTTCTCTATTTCATCATTGATGGAAAGATCTTTTTCGATGTACGTGTCTGTTACGGGAAGATATGCTTCGGGCTGGTAATAATCGTAATAGCTCACAAAATATTCCACTGCATTCTCCGGGAAGAACTGTTTGAATTCGCTGTAAAGCTGGGCAGCCAGGGTTTTATTGTGACTGAGCACCAGTACAGGGCGCTTGATCTCCTGGATCACATTGGCCACCGTAAAAGTTTTTCCCGACCCGGTCACGCCCAGCAGTGTCTGGAAGCGATCGCCCGCCCTGAATCCTTCGATCAGCTGCCGGATGGCATCGGGCTGATCCCCTGTGGGCTGATACTCCGATGTGAGCCTGAAATCCATATTACCAGGTAAAAACCACGTAGAGGGGCAGGTGGTCGCTGGGTCCGCCCATGTATTTCTTCCCGCGATAGGTCGCAGCGGGTAAAGAAATTCCGTTTTTCTCATCCGTTGTCATCATCCACGCTTCATTCAGGATCTTTCCACTTTCATAGCCTGTGGACAATCCGTGATCCTGTTCCAGCAGGTTATAGGATACAATGATCTGGTCCAGCATGTTCCAGTCGCCCCGGTAGTTGTAGGACCCTTTCCCCTGGATGTTATGCAGGTCATAAAATAGATTGTAATGATCTCCCAGGTATATATTCCTTCTTTTATTGGATGCAGCGATCCCGCTGGCAATACTCCTGTTGGTGGGTTCATCATTGAAATCCCCCATGATGATCACCTTGTAGCCGGATTCCCTGGACAGCAGCATGTCCAGGCTCCTTCTCAGCGTGATGGCAGAAAACATGCGTTTCCGTTCGGTTTCCCCGACCCCTTCGCTCCTTGATTTCCAGTGATTGATAAACAGATGGAGACTGGAACCGTCGGGTGCATTACCGTGAATATGCAGGATCCCCCTGTACCTGTAATCAGGCTCCACGGGATCCTGGATGGGTATGATCTCGTGGGAAATGTACCTGAAAAGATCCGGCCGGTAAAGCAGGGCGCATTCAATGCCCCGCGGATCATCTCCTTCCTCGTGAACAATCCTGTAATCTGCCCTTCTGAGGCCCCTTGATTGGATCATATCCTCTAGTACCTGTTTGTTTTCCACCTCTGTAAGTCCGATGATTGCGGGCAGTTCCTTTTCCGGGATGGACAAGATCACCCTGACCAGGTCGGTCAGTTTTTTTTCATACCTGTCATGGGTCCATTCCATGGCACCGTTCGGGGTGAATGCATCGTCATCGAAAAGTTTTGCATCGGCTGTATCAAACAGGTTTTCCACATTATAGGAAACCACGATAAAACGCCCGCCTTCGCCCTGTGCACGGGCGGCAGATGCTGAAAAGGACAGGATCAGGATAACGATCGCGAAATTTTTCATCTCTTGTGATATCATACACAGGCAAAGATATCAAACTAAAAAAATTGAAGTTCTCCGAAAAAGAATATATTTTTAATCTGCACGGGGAAAGAAAGATATTGAACAGATGAGACAAAACCAGGATGAACTGCTGAAACGGATCCAGAAACTGGTAAAACAAAACCAGGATCTGATCGAGAAGAATGAGGATCTTCACAAAGCAGTGATTCACCTGACAGAGCAGAACGAGCAGCTGAAACTGCACCTCAGTGAATCGAAAGTGGTAAGGAGGGAGGGGCCTGCCGGGGAAGCGGAGGAACGGGTGAGGAAATACAGGATGGCCACGGTCCTGTTCGCCTATATCGGGGGTTTTAAGCAACTGACGGATGCGGATGAATCAGAAGCCATCATGGACCAGCTGGATGAAGTGCTCATCGAGTTTGACAGGATACTGAGAAAATATAAGATTCACAAGATCAAGACAATAGGGGATACCTATATGGCTGCTGGAGGGATCCCTGTGAAAAATATTACCAACCCCATCGACGTGGTGATGGCTGCCCTGGAGATGAACTACTTCCTTGACAGCCTCCAGGGCAGAAAAGGTAAACGTTACTGGCACTTGAGCCTGGGTATTCACACAGGCCCGGTAACTGCCAACGTTTCCGGAAAGAAGAAAATCACCTACGACATCAAGGGAGATACCGTCAATATTGCACACCGGATGCAGGGGATCGGGGACAGGGGAAAGATCCTGATCTCGGTCATGACCTACGAACTGATTAAAGAGTTTTTCTTGTGTGAATACTACGGGAAGATGCCGGTCAAGTACAAGGGAGATCTGGAGATGTTCGTGGTAAACGGGATCAGGCCCGAATTTTCCCAGGGAGGACACGGGATTCTTCCCAATTCGCTGTTCGATACGAAATTCAAACTGATCCAGTTCACAGATATCCAGGAACTCATCCTGGACAAGCTGGAAAAAGAACTGCCCGGATATCTCTATTACCACAATGTGAAACATACCGTGGATGTGGTGACCGAGGTGGAACTGATCGGCTGGGCGGAAGGGCTGGATGATGAAGGGATTCTTTTACTGAAAACCGCCGCTTTGTTTCACGATGCGGGACATACTGTGGAATATGACAACCATGAATACCACAGTACCGTTCTGGCAAGGAAATTCCTTCCGGAGTACGGATATTCAGATGAGCAGATAGAAAAAGTTTGCGGCATCATCATGGCAACAAAGCTTCCGCCCAGGCCGGAAGACATCTACCAGAAGATCATCTGTGATGCTGACCTGGACTATCTGGGCAGAAGCGACATGATCCCTGTGTCCAATACATTATACAGGGAACTGAAGGAGCAGGAAAAGATCGGATCGCTGAACGACTGGAATAAGCTGCAGCTGAAATTCATTACGAACCATTCCTATTTCACCAGGACGGCGCGCAGCCTCAGGGAAGTGAATAAACAGAAACAGATCGAGCGAATCAAGAAGCTCATCCACGAGGATTGATTTTGATACACACGGCAAAAGCATGGTACCCATTCTGAATCAACATACCGGACTATACATCGATCATTATGAGTTAACAATGGCTCAGGGATATTTTCTGAGCGGAATGAAAGAGATCCCGGCGGTTTTTGATTACTATTTCAGAAAGAACCCGTATGACGGAGGTTACGTGGTATTTGCAGGCCTGGAAGAACTGCTGGTGTCGCTTCAGGATTTCCGTTTTGACGGAACAGCGTGCAAGTATTTGTCCGGTCTCGGATTCGACAGTAGTTTCATTTCCTACCTGGAAGCGTTCCGCTTCCGTGCCGATATCTTTTCGGTGAAGGAAGGGGAGATCGTGTTTCCGCAGGAACCATCTGTCAGGGTGGAGGGAAACCTTATTGAAACCCAGCTGATCGAAACCCTGTTGCTGAACCTGCTCAATTTCAATTCACTCATTGCCACGAAAGCTGCCCGGATCAGACAGGCTGCAGGTGACAGCCAGCTGATGGATTTCGGTCTCAGGCGTGCCCAGGGCCTCGGCGGGATCCAGGCCAGCAGGGCTGCTGTGCTCGGAGGTTTTGACCAGACATCCAATGTGTATAGTGCATTTCATTTCGGACTTGAATCCTCGGGGACCATGGCCCATTCATGGGTTCAGTCCTTTGCGGATGAACTCAATGCTTTCAGAACCTATGCAGGGATATTCCCGGATCACTGTATTCTGCTGGTGGACACATACAATACGCTGAAAAGCGGGATCCCCAATGCGATCAGGGTGGGACTTGAAATGGAGAAGCGGGACAGGAAACTGCTGGGCATCCGTCTGGACAGCGGTGACCTGGCATACCTGAGCAAGGAAGCCAGGAAAATGCTGGACCGGGCAGGACTCGGATATGTGCAGATCATCGCTTCAAACCAGCTTGATGAATATGTGATCAAGAGCCTGAAGGAACAGTCCGCACCCATCGATTCTTTCGGAGTGGGGACCGCACTTGCCACCGGCAAGGGTAGCGGGGCACTGGACGGGGTATACAAGATCGGTATGGTCGATGGGCGGCCTACCATGAAGGTATCCGATAATGTGCAGAAATCCAACCTGCCGGGAAGAAAAGCCCTGTTCCGTTTCAGGGATGAACGGGGTAAGTTGATGGCAGACGGGATTGCCCTGGAGGACGAAAAGGAGTTTGGAATCATTTATCATCCTTATGAGCAGGGGAAGAAACGGAATGTGACCGGTTATACGGGGGAGAAACTGACCGGAAAAGTAATGGAACAGGGAAAGATCCTCGTTGGAAAGCAAACACCCGGTATGATCGCTGATCGTGTCAGTGCCGGGCTGAATGACCTGCCTGAGGAACACCGGAGATTCATGAATCCGCATATCTATACAGTAGGGATCAGCGGGAGATTACACACCCTGAAAGAAAAACTTGTGAATTCCGGAAATAATTAAAATATCATTTTTATCTTGCAGCATTAAAAATCAATGAACATGGCTATTGTAAAAGTTTGGATTACAGACGATTGTACAGCATGCAATCTTTGTGTGGATACCTGCCCCGAAGTTTTCGAATTACCGGATGACATCGCTGAGGTCATTGAAGGTGCCGATTTCAGCGAATACGAGGACGAAATCATAGAGGCGGCCGAATCCTGTCCCGTGGAAGCAATCCAGTACGAGGAAGAGGAAGATTAGACCGGAAAGGCCGCGCCACTTCACAATCTGTCATAAATTCCCTCGCTCCCACAGGCCCAACGCTGAATAAGCAGCAGGCCCGCGGGGATCATGGATGCATGGCTAACCGGCCCGGCTTATGAAAAATAGATGATTTTGGCGTTGATGTTCTCAGAATTCAACACTTCCCGGACCTGTGGAAGTATTGCTTCCGGAGTGACAATATTGAAATTTCCCTTCATCTTGGTTGTATAAAGAGAAAATAGTTTCCATTTGTCCAGCTCAAAATCGTCATCCAGTTCCACTTCGAATAGTTCCGTCCGCTGATCGCTCTCCAGGATCACGTCGGGAACATATCCTTTGCCCTGGTCGCCTTTCCGAATGATCTTCTCAGGCCTGCCGTACCCTTCCACGATACCTGTTTTGATCTCGAAATCATCATGTTCGTTTTCAATTTTGTCGATAATTGCCTGTACAACGACCTTCTTGTTAATAACGTGCTTCTTCTTTTCCATAACTTTTCAGTTTAATTGTCTAAGCCTTTACCTGATGCTCATCTGGTTCAGTAATTTTCTGACATCCCTGTAGGATTCGCAGTTATATCTGGCTATCGTCTTTTTCATCCCCACCCTGAGGGTGACGGCCCGTTCGGGCAGCAGCTCGAACATAGTCTCATCGGTCCAGTCGTCACCCACCGCCATGATGAAATCATAATTTTTGCCGGTGATCACATCAAGTGCCGCGATCCCTTTATTCATACTTGAGGGTTTGATTTCAATCACATTCCGGCCCTCTACGATCTGAAGCTCCGTGTTCAGGATCCTTGCTGTCAGCTCATCCTTCAGATCCCGCGCCCTGATGATCCCGTGGTCAGGATCTGCCTTTTCAAAGTGCCAGGATAGCACATTGTTCATTTCTTCCAGGTAACTGCCGGGTGTCCGGTCCACATAGGACTCCATGGCAGGCCTGATGGATTCTTTCCAGAAATTGCCCATCGGCTGACTGGTCTGCTGCCAGCCTTCTTTCCCGGTCTTTTTCCATATGCCATGTTCGGCAAAGAGCATCAGATCCCGGTCTCCGAACCATTTCTCAAGGGTGTCCCGGTCCCTGCTGCTCATCAGGACGATATCCACCGACCTTTCCTCCAGCCGGTCCAGCAACGCATACAATTCCTTATCCGGTGAGGCATATTCTCTTGCCTTCTTGCTGTAAACCAGGGTGCCGTTGTAATCCAGAAACAGGATCCGCTTCTCCGAACTGCGGAAATTATCCAAAATGGTGCCGGTCACCTGGGCATTCATCTTCTTGGAGCTGTATGTCCGCTGTATGGTCTTGATCTCTTTCATGCCGCTGACAAAGTCCCCTGCCCATTTTTCCACGGTATATCTTTTCAGTCGTTTCTGCAAATGTTCATTGCGTTTCTTCTGCTCTTCGACGGGCATCTCAATGGCCTGTCTGATGGCCTCAGCCATCTCTTCGCGGTTGTTGGGATTGATCAGGATGGCCTCATTCATTTCTTTGGCACTTCCGGCCATTTCACTTAATATCAGCACCCCTGTTCCTTCCGTCTTGGTGGCGATGAATTCCTTGGCAACCAGGTTCATCCCATCTCTGAGGGGGGTGATCAGCCCGATATCCGAATAATAATAAAGCAGGATCAGGTTTTCGAAGGACATGGACCGGTAAAAGTACCATACCGGAGTCCAGTTCAGGTCCCCGTAGGTCCCGTTGATCTTTCCCACCTGTTCATCCACTTCTTTTTTCAACAGCTGGTACTGGTCCACCTTGCTGCGGGAGGGAACGGTAAGCATCACCAGGGATATTTTCCCGTGGTAACCGGGGTATTTCTCGAGAAATCTTCTGAATGCATGCAGACGATTGGGGATTCCCTTGGAATAATCCATCCTGTCAATGGAAAGGATCAGTTTCCGGCCCGGCATCACCTGGTGGAACCTTTCAATATCCTCCTGCACTTTCGGTTTTTTCTGATTCCCGTTCTTCCTGATCTTCCAGGCAGCACTGTTGTACTTTTCATAGTCGATTCCCATGGGAAAACTATCCACCCGGATGATGCGATGGCCGAGATTGAACTGGTTCAGTTCATAATCGTAGCCGAAAAGTCTCCTGACACAGCTGCTGAAATGCCTTTCGTAATCATAGGAGTGGAATCCGACCAGGTCGGCACCGAGTATCCCTTCAATAATCTCTTCCCTCCAGGGGAGCAGCCGGAAAAGTTCATACGACGGGAAAGGGATATGGTTGAAAAACCCGATGGTCGTTCCGGGGTGCTTTTCCTTGATCATGTTGGGCAGCAGCAGCAGATGGTAATCATGGATCCAGATATGATCATCCTTTCGGATCATGGATTCCAGTTTATCGGCGAACATCCTGTTCACTTTCCTGTATGCCTCCCAGTAATCCCGGTCATACACGGTATACTGGGGAAAGTAGTGGAACAGGGGCCAGATGGTCTTGTTGCTGAACCCGTAATAGTAGGCATCCATATCCTTTTTATCAATATAGAGGGGCTGGCAGTGTTCTTTTTCAAGCTGGCCAGCCACACTCTTCTCATCCTCCCCGGTCAGGTAACTTCTGTCAATCCCCGGCCAGCCAACCCATGTGCTTTCCATTTCCTTGTAGATCGACTTCATTCCGGTGGCGAGTCCCCCTACCGATGGCCTGACCTTGATACCGTCCTTTGATTGTGTGACGGAAACTGGCAGGCGATTTGATACGATAAATAAGCGGTTCATAGTAATTGCTCAAATCCACGTCAGTGACCATCAGGTACAATCCCCGTACCATTTTCCGCACTTGCCGTTATTGGGAAAGCTTGCAACTGCGACCGGTTTTCAAGCCTGACCTTGTAAAATATTTCAGAACAATGAGATCACGGAAGAAGTGGCCGCCTGTTATTGGAAGCTTAATACACGGGGCTTTGGCCGCTCCCGGCCGGCAAGTTGTGGATTCTTTGGGATACACTGGGTAAATAATTACACACCATGGCAGGTGTTTGAATTTGGCTTAAGCTGCAATGCGTTTATTTACAGGAATATACGGGTTTACTTGTTTCATGGAATGATTTTTTCACTGACCAGGGCAATCCTATGACATTTTGTTTGATATGCATAAACAAATTTCAATAACCATGAAAAAATTGACCATCGCCGGAATGATCCTGATGCTGATCCTTGCCGGCTGTAAGACAAAAACATCAGAAGAACAGGAAATTCAGAAACTGCTGGACCGCCAGACCCAGTTACAGGATTCCCAGGCAGAGGCTGTGGATCAGCTCCGGCAAATCCGGGATTCCCTGTTGAGAGAGAAACAGGCTCTGATTCAACAGCGCGCGTTGAAAGACGAGAAAATACAGCGTCTCGAAAAGAATCAGCAGACGCTTGCCGAACAACTGCAAGAGGAAGAGGAATCTGAAGTTGCATCTGAAAAAGAAACGCTGGCAAAGAACATAGCAGCCTACGAAGATTCGATCCGGCAGTTGAAGGATGAGATGTCCGGGTTGAACAGCAGCCTTGATTCCATTGAGAAAAACATGGATCTCTATGAAATACAGGAGAGCAGGACCGAGGAAAAGCTGGAATCGGGAATTTCCGAAATCGACAGCAGAATGTCCGCGCGGGAAACCCGGAAACAGCAGGAACTGAAGCGGGCAGACCTGCTTAGAAAGCGGATCATGGTCGCGGAGAAAAAAATAGAAGCCTATCAGATGGAGCGGCAGATGTATGTGGATGAAATGGATGATCTGTTAAGGATCAATGCGGCCGAAAAGGAACTGAAGCCATACAGGGAAAGAATTGCCGAAATGGACAGTATCATTGATGCGGAGAGGGAGAACAGGCAGGAACTGAACTCAGAAGTAAGCCAGATCGAAAAATGGGTGGCAGAAACCGATTCGGTCATGGATGAACTAACGACTCAGATTAAACAGGAGTATGACAAAAAGGCCGTCATAGAAAATTTCATTGTATCAGAGAAGGAAAGGCTTAACAGAGAGATGGAGCACCTCAAGAAGGAACGGCAGAACCTCATGAAAAAACAGGAGAAGATCTCTCAGGATCTGGCCGATTCGGAGGCCCGGATTGCATCCCTCAACAAGCGGATCGAGCTTATCAGGAACAAGGAAATGAGTGAAATTCTCGAGCAGCAGGCAGCCATCGAGGAAACCGAAGCAGGTTTGGCCGAGGAAGAGATCAGACTGCTGGAGGAGGGGACCGGTGCTGCAGTTACAGAAGGAAGCCTTTCAGATAGTCTGAGCGATGAACTCAGCACCATGCTGAGTATGAACAGCCAGCTGGATTCACTGAATGAATTGATCCAGGAAGAGAAATCGGAAATTGCCAGAACCAGGAAAGCGCTTTCTGAGAAGAAAGCTGAGACAGCCAAGCAGCGGGCCAGGTTCGGAAGGACCATGGGGATCACCATCTTTGTGATCGTACTGGGTGGTGTTGCATTGCTGGTTTTGTTTTATTTCCTGGGCAGACGGGCCAGAAACTCAAAAAAAGCGTAAATTGCATATAGGGTATACATATTTAACAGCTAAAATTTAATGACAATGAAAAATGATAAAAAGTCCGGCGACTCCCCGGAAAAGGAGATTATCCAGGAATCTAAAGAGAATATCACAGAAGGAGCCAGGATCTTTTCAGAAAAGGCATCGGACATTTTCTCGAGGTTTTTTGACAAAGTGAAAGATGCGGCTGAATCTGCCTATGAAAAGGGATCCGAGATTTACGAAAGCCTGTCCGTGAATGCCCAGAATTACGCGGAAAAGTTCAGGGACCGTTCGGAAATGCGGAATTTGAAAGAGGACCGGGACGAAGTAGCCATGCAGCTCGGCTACATGTGTTTCATGGAATATTCCGGCAGGTATAAATTCAGGGCAGAGTTCCTGAAAAATGAAGACTTCAAGAAACTGATGTCCCAGATGAGAGCGCTGGATAAGGAGATTGTCCAGATCGGTGAGAAGCTTGAAGAGGAAGAATCATGAGAAATCTTTTATTTAAGAACAGTATTCTGCTGATCATCTATGTGCTGATCAGCGCCTATTTTGCCATATTTAACTGGAAGATCTTTACTGTGAGCCTGAATATAAACCTGGGAGTGGGAGAAGTTTCATTTCCCCCTTTCCTTGCGCTTTTCCTGCTGGGATTCATTTTTATCGGCATCCTTAGCTGGATGAACTACTCTACCAGCCTGCGGAAGATGATATACGAACTGGAGCACGGGGTAGAGATCGGTAAAATGAAAGACAAGATGGCGGGGAGCCGGGTCCGGGACGTGATCATGGATGAAAAGAACCTTGAACTGCTCAAGACCAGAATGGGAATCCAGGATATCAGGAAGCAACAGGAAGAGATGGCCAAAATACTTTCGGAACTGAAAAAAGCGCAGGATAAGCAATAGGAATCTGGCAGGTAGTCATTGCTTATAATTTTTCTTTTTCCAGCCTTCTGGTCACCTCTTTCGTCTTTCTCTCAATTTTCGAGATCAGCACGGACAGGTTGTCCGGTAAGGGGTCATGCTGGGTCTTGCTTTTAAGTTCTATCAGATTGGAAACTACTTTCTTAATTCCGAGGTGTTTATAGGAAGGAATCAGCCGGTGTGCTGTTTCACTGATCGTATGCCAGTCCTTTTTTTCGTAGGCACTCCTGATCTGTGCAACCCCGCGCTCCGCATTGTGGATGAAAGTTTCAATCATTTCATTGAAGAATTCTTTGTTCTGGCGGGTTACAGTTTTGAGTTCACGGAGATCGAAAAGCGGTTGGGCATTGAACTCGATCAACCTGATCTCCAGTGGGGGCCCACCGATCTCTCCTGATTCTACCTCGAGCACTTTGCAAAGTTTATTGAACAGGTTGATCTCCCGGTATGGTTTGATCAGGTAATCATCCATCCCTTCCTCCAGGCAGTGTTCCAGTTCCTCCCTGATCATTTCCGCCGTTACCGCAATGATCTTCACATCCCTGTTCTTTTCACTATTACGGATGAAACGGGCCACATCCAGACCGCTGACCAATGGCATATGGATATCCAGCAGTACCACATCGAAGCGTTTCCTGCGGAGGATCTCCATGGCTTCTTTTCCGTCCGAGGCCATGCTTACCATCATGTTGAATCCTTCCAGAATGATCACTCCCAGGGACCGGTTCATGGCATCATCGTCCACGATCAGTGCAGATTTGCCGGAAAGCTCTTCGGCATCAATGTGCATGGTATAGGTGGACAGGTATTTAAGCTTGCTTTTCTTCAGCGGGATGTGCACGGTAAAAACAGATCCCTTTCCTTCAGTGCTTTTCACGCTGATCTCGCCGGACAGCATTTCGGTTAGCCGTTTACTGATGGTCAGTCCCAGTCCGGTCCCCCCGTGTAGCCTGGCGATACCCACACTGGCCTGTTTATATTCGGTGAATACATCCCGGATCTTTTTTTCGGAGATCCCAATCCCGGTATCGGAAACGGAGATCTTTATCCATACTTCATCTCCTGCATCTTTGAGACAGGTCACTTTCAGTTCCACGAAGCCGTATTCGGTGAACTTAATGGCGTTGCTTACCAGGTTGATGATGATCTGCTTGAGCCTGATTGCATCCCCCCTGAAGATCTTTTTGAGTTTTTCATCAAATGAATACCTGAAATTGATCCCCTTTTCATCTGCCCGGTTCCTGAATGTATTGTAAATGTCCCTGAAAAGCGATTCGAGCCTGAAATCAACTTCATCCAGCTGCAGTTCCCCCGATTCGATCTTGGAAAATGTGAGAATTTCATTGACAAGGTCCAGCAGGTATACGGAGGATTTATCGATGATCTTCAGATAGGCGACCTGCTTTTCATTCAGGGGCGTTTTCTGTAGCTGCTCGATAAATCCGATGATCGCATTCAGGGGAGTTCGGATCTCATGGCTTATCCGGGCCATGAACCTGCTTTTGATCTCACTGGTCTCTTCCGCCTCCTCTTTCTCCTTCTTCATCTCATCGCCATATTCTCTCTGGGATCCCGTATTGCCCTGCAGCATCAGGACCCCTGCGGGGCCGCCCCCGATCTCCCCCAGATTCAGCGTCCTGATTTTCACCTGTCCGGATGTCAGCTGCATGATCCTGGTTTCAGGAGATCCTTTGATGGCATTTTCACACACATCCATGAGGTTTTTTTTCCACACAGGATCAGCGATATCATGGATATTGCCCAGAGCGCTGCTTCCGGGGATCAACTCTTCGAGACAGGCGTCCCTGTCGATGATTTCCATGATAGTGAGCTCTCTATCGAATACGATCATGCAGGTGTCAGGCACATTTGACAGAATCTCCAGATGATGATGATTCCCGAGTGTCTTCATGGAGCGTTTAAAGTGTGAAATGTCCGGATCCCTCAGCTTTCCAGGAGGGATATATTGAACTGTTTGATCTTATTATAGAGTGTTTTGCGGTCGATCTTTAAAAGTCTTGCAGCCTTGGATTTGTTGTAGTTTGACTTGATGAGTGCCTGGATGATGGCTTCTTTTTCCGCCATTCCGGCAGCATCTTTCAGTTTCAGATCAGGCAGGACTGCGGACAGAGCCTCCCTGCTTTGCAGGAACAATGCCTCCCTGGTCTTTATTTCATCCGGGATGTCCCGGAGGGACAGGACGGGACCTCCGGCAAGCAGGACCGATCGGGTGATCACATTCTTGAGTTCCCGGATGTTGCCCGGCCACTGGTAATTCAGCAGGATCTGTTTCACTTCCTTTTCATACCCGGTCACATGCTTTGAAAAGCGGCGGGAGGCCCTTTCGATGAAAGCGTCCGCAAAGACCAGGACATCCTCTTCCCTTTCACGCAGGGGCGGGACCACGATCCTGAATTCGTTCAGCCGGTGATAGAGATCCTCGCGGATATTGTTCTTTTGCACTTCGCCCATCAGGTCTTCGTTGGAGGCCACCACCAGCCTGACATCCACTTTGATGGCCCTGGTGTCGCCGATGCGCGTGATCGTTTTTTCCTGGAGGACACGGAGCAACTTCATCTGGTTCTCGGCATCCAGGTTGGAGATCTCATCCAGGAAAAGCGTACCTCCGCTGGCCTGCTCGAACAATCCTTTCTTATCGTAGGTGGCTCCTGTGAAGGAACCCTTGAGGTGTCCGAACAGCTCACTGTTCACCAGTCCTTTGGGCAGGGCTCCGCAGTCCACTGCGATGAAAGGTCCTTTTTTCCTGTTGCTGTTAGAGTGAATGGCCCTGGCTACGTACTCTTTTCCCGAACCTGTTTCACCCTCAATGACCACCGTCATGTCCACGGGAGAAACGATCCGGATGTGCTCGAGGATGTTCCGGAATTTTTTGCTTTTTCCTGTAATAAAGTCCTTTTCGATGGAAAAAACAGTGTCCTGTCTCGTCCTGCTGTCAATCGCTTCCCTGATCAGCCCCAGCACTTCTTCGGGAATCAGGGGTTTGGTAATGTAGTCATAGGCCCCGGCCTTGATCAGCCTGACCGCCGTAGCCAGATCTTTGTAGGCCGTCATGATCACCACCGGCAGGGCCGGGTCCTTGCTTTTTGCCTGGCGAAGGATGTCAAATCCGTCCCTGTCCGGAAGCCGGAAATCACACAGAATCAAATCATAATCCTGCTGCTTGATTTCAGCAATGGCTGAAGAACCCGAATAGACCGAATCTGCATGATAGCCATTCTTGTTCAGATAATTATCCAGCAATTTACAGATGTAGGTATCGTCGTCAATGATCAGTATCCGTTCCATGCAGCTTGATTCTCCGGCAGAAGGTGCTGTGAAATCACTCTTTCTGTGAAGTAAATATAGCAATATTTTTCAGTCAGGATTTTGTGGAATGAGATCCGCATTGGTGACTTTTTTCTACACGAATGCCCGATGCCGGGCTGAGAGGTGCCCGGAAGCATTATTGGAAATCATTCTGAATGAACGGGTTCGAGGAGGAACCCAGGAACTTGGCATGGTATTCTCAATCTACACCTTATCATGGAAAAACACAAAGTTAAAATAATCGAAGCATTTCCTGTTACGCACGATGTCAGGGGTTTCAGGCTGGAAAGGCCCGGGGGGTACGACTTTATCCCCGGTCAGGCCACCGAGGTGGCCATCTACAAACCCGAGTGGGAGGAAGAACAGAGACCTTTCACCTTTACCAGCCTTCCAGAGGATGATCACCTGGAATTTATCATCAAAATGTACCCTTCCCACCAGGGTATGACCCATGAATTAAGACATCTCCGCAAAGGGGATGAACTGATCATTCATGAGGTTTTCGGTGCCATCCAGTACAGGGATGAGGGTCTCTTCATTGCAGGAGGGGCGGGTGTAACCCCTTTCATTGCTATCCTCAGGCACCTTCACAGGCAGAACAGGGTGGAGGGTAACAGTCTCATTTTCGCTAACAGGAGCAGGAAGGATATCATCCTGGAGGAAGAGCTGAAGGAGATCCTGGGTAAAAATCTGGTCAGTGTACTTTCAGAAGAAGAGGCAGACGGGTACCTGCATGGATTCGTTACCCGGGAGATCATTGAAAAATACCTGAAGGAACACCACAAGAATGCCTATGTGTGTGGTCCGGAGCCCATGATGGACATGGTATTTGAGCATCTATCCGATCTCTGGATTGAGGAAGATGCCATTGTCCGGGAAGATCTTTAAAGAAATGATAAATTGTACGAATATGCTGGAACTCAAAGAAAAAAAGTGTGTTCCCTGTGATGAAGGGACTCCACCGTTGAACAGAGAAGAAATAAAAGGCTACATGGACCAGCTTCAGGCCGGCTGGGAAGTCATGAGGGACAAGACCCTCAGAAAACACTTCCCTTTTGAGAATTTCAGGCGGGGCATGGCTTTCGCCCAGAAGATCGCTCTGCTGGCCGAGCAGGAGAACCACCATCCGGACCTGTGCATCCATTATACGGGTGTGGATGTGGAACTCAGTACACACGTCATCGGTGGCTTATCGGTCAACGATTTCATCATGGCGGCGAAAATCGAGCATATTTAAATCATGTCAAACATTTGGAACATCAACACGACCATACCGGTCACCATGAAATGATGATCAGGGATTTCCAGAGGAGGTTCTGGATCTCTCTGGTTATTACCCTGCCCATACTGGTCCTCTCGCCCATGATCCAGGGGCTGCTGGGTTACGAATTCACATTGCTCGGGAATGCGGACCGTTACATGCTGTTTGCCCTTTCCTCCGTTGTTTTTTTCTACGGAGGCTGGCCGTTTCTGACCGGCCTGGTGGATGAGTTGAAGAAGAAACAGCCGGGGATGATGACCCTGATCGCGGTGGCCGTCACCGTGGCATGGGGGTACAGCACCGCCACTACATTCGGCGTGAGAGGAAGCACCTTTTTCTGGGAGCTAGCCACATTGATCGACATCATGTTGCTGGGCCACTGGCTGGAAATGCGATCGGTGGCGGGGGCATCCCGGTCCCTGCAAAAGCTGGTGGAGTTGATCCCCAAGGAGGCACACCTGCAGAAGGACGGAGAAACTGTGGACGTAAAGATAGAGGAACTCGAAACAGGCAACACGGTCCTGGTCCGTCCCGGCGAAAAGATCCCGGTAGACGGTGAAATTGTGGAGGGTGAGAGCCATGTCAATGAAGCCATGGTTACCGGAGAAGCGAAACCCGTGCATAAATCGGGTGGGGACAGGGTGATCGGGGGGACCATCAACGGGAACGGCTCGTTGACCCTGGTGGTGGAACAGGTGGGTGAGGAGGCCTACCTGAGCAAGGTCATCCACATGGTACGCGACGCCCAGGCTGAAAAATCAAAATCACAGCACCTGGCCGACCGGATCGCTTTCTGGCTGACCGTGATCGCACTGACAGTGGGTTTCGGGACACTGGCCGCCTGGCTGGTTCTGGGGGAACCATTTGTCTTCGCCCTGAAGCGCATGGCTTCGGTGATGGTCATCACCTGCCCGCATGCACTGGGACTGGCAGTTCCGCTGGTGGTGGCCATTTCCACTTCCATTTCCGCAAAGAACGGACTGCTCATCCGGAACCGGACCGCGTTTGAGAATTCCAGGAAGATCAGCATGCTGGTCTTCGACAAGACGGGCACCCTTACAAAAGGGAATTTTGCGGTGACAAGATTCGGTTCGGTGAATGAAAAAGTGGACGACCAGGAAGTATTGCGCCTCGCAGGAGCCCTGGAAAACAAATCGGAGCATCCGCTGGCCATGGGGATCATGGATAAAATTAAAGCGGAGAATATCGAGGTGCCCGAAGCGGAAAACTTCAATGCGATCACCGGCCAGGGCATTGAAGCGGAAGTGGAAAACCGGAAAATACGGGTAGTAGGCCCGGGATATCTGCAGGAGCGTCACATCGAAATCCCTGAAGAGGCCATTGAGAATACACAGGAAACCATTGTTTACGTGATGAAGGAGGATAAGCTGGTTGGATTTGTGGCCATGTCCGATAAGATCCGAAAAGAATCCTATGAAGCGGTGAAGATCCTGAAGAAAAATGGCATGAAGGTGGTAATGATGACCGGCGACAATGAAAAAGTGGCCGGGAGCGTGGCTGAAGAACTTGGGCTGGATGAATATTTTGCGGGGATCAAACCGGACCAGAAACTTGAGAAGGTGAAAGAATTCCAGGAAAAAGGTGAATTCGTGGCCATGACGGGTGACGGGATCAATGATGCTCCGGCGCTTGCTGTCGCTGATGTTGGGATCGCCGTGGGCAGCGGTACGGATGTGGCTGCTGAAACGGCCGATATTATCCTGGTCCGGAGCAATCCTGCTGATATTGCTGTCCTGGTCCTGTTCGGCAGGGAAACATATAAGAAGATGATACAGAATTTTGTATGGGCAACAGGGTACAATGTGGTGGCTATTCCCCTGGCAGCAGGAGTGCTCTACAGTGTAGGTATCCTCATCAGTCCCGCACTGGGTGCAGTGCTGATGAGTGCCAGCACCCTGATCGTGACCCTCAATGCCCAGTTGCTGAGAAAAAAAATGAAACATCCAGCATAATTATTTATGAAGAACATCTACCGATATAAAATACCGGATGCAGGAGAAATCATGCCGGAAGGATGGATTAAGAGACAGATGGAGCGGGATCTGACTGAAGGGTACGTGGGGCATTTCCACAAGGTGCATCCCACTGTAAGCCATGACGTTTTTTTAAAGCAGGACCGGCTGAGCAAGCGCAGGTTTTCCTTTGAAAAGGAGTGGTGGAGCGGCGAGCATGAAGGTTACTGGAAGGATTCGGTGATCAGAATGGCGTTCCTGACGGGTAACAGGGAATACATCCGGAGGTCCCATCAGTGGATCAGAGAGATCCTGGAAAACACCGGGGAGGATGGATATATCGGGATCTACCGGAAGGGGGATGAACCGTATCACAGGTTCCGGCACCCCAGGGGAAACGGCGAACTGTGGACAACGAGCAGGATCCTGATGGCCATGCTGGCCTACTATGAATTTACCGGGAATGTGAACGTCCTTGAAGCTGCTGAAACCGCCGTCATGCTGGACATGGATCAATACCGGGATCAAAACTATTTTTCTGCCGAATCCAGGGGGGGAGGAGTGAGTCACGGGATCGGTTTCTTTGAGGTCCTTGAATGGCTCTACAGGCTCACAAAAAAAACTGAATACCTGGATTTTGCATGCAAGCTTTATGATAATTTCAACAGGGGCAGGGTCAGGGATGATGATCTGAAAACATCCCGGCTGCAGGATATAAATAGGCTTTTCAAAAAACACGGTGCCCACATTGCTGAAGGACTGTTTGTCCCGGCCCTGATCGCACAGATCACAGAGTTGCCCGAACACCGGAAGGCTGAAAAAAAAGTTTTCAGTAAACTGAAGGTCCATACCACACCCGGAGGTGCCATGCGTTGTGATGAATGGATCAAGGGCCGGCGGGGTACGGCCGATGAGCGTTACGAGTATTGCGGGATCGCAGAGATGATCAGTCCGCTCAGCAGGATCATCAGCATGACGGGCGACCTGGAGCTGTCAGACCGGATCGAAACCATGGTTCTCAATGCCGGTCAGGGTGCCAGGCTTCCTGTGCTGACCGCACTTTCCTATCTCACGTCCGATAACCGGATCAGGATTAACCACTGGGAATTAGGCGGCAGGGAAACATACGATGCCGTGCACCTGGCTGCAGCCTGTTGTGTGCTGAACGGAGGCCGGGTCATGCCCTATTTCGTGGAGGCCATGTGGCTGAAGGATATGAACGAAGATGGTCTGACCGCCAACCTGTTCGGTCCCTGCCGCATCCATACCGAGCTGGGTGGGATCCGGGTGGAGGTCAGCGAGGAGACCGGTTATCCCTTTTCCGATCGTGTCCGGTTCATGTTCAGCCCGGCACAGCCGGTTAGTTTTCCTTTTTCCATCAGGAAGCCCCACGGATGCCGGTCGGTGGAGGTTTCACATCCGGCCGGGGCAGTCATGGAGGATCATGATGACCGGATCACGTTACGACATACCTGGAAAAAGGGAGATCCGGTGGATATAAGGTTCCACTTCCAGGTGAGGAAAGTAAAGCAGCCCAGATCTTCCACGGTCCCGGCCAGGGGTTTATACCTGAAGCGGGGCCCCTTGGTTTATGCACTTCCTTTCGGGCACCGGATCAAAAAAAGAAAAGAATACAGGGGCAGCGGGTTCCATCGCTATCGGATCAGGGCAACCGACAGAAAGGGATGGAAGTATAAGATCCGGTCTGATACTGATTTTCATTTCATGGCTGCAAAAGATGAAAATCCGCTGTATCCATGGGAGAACGGTACGGTCAAACTGACCGGGAGTCTGGTGAACAATCACAATAAACCGGTTCCCGTGGAGCTGGTTCCCATGGGGAGCACCATATTCAGGAGGGTAACCTTTGCACTTGACGACGACCAATAAGAGAAAATACATAATCATATAAAAACAACAATCATGGAAAAGAAAGTAAGCATTGTGGTGTGTGTATACAATGAGGAGGAAACCATCGAATATGTCCTGCAAACATGCCACGAAATGAATAAAGATGCCGGGATCGTCGTGGTGGATGACGGTTCGGAAGACAGGACCCCGGAAATTCTCAAAGAGCTGGAAAATGAGATCCCCATGGAACTGGTCACGCTGCCCGGGAACCAGGGCAAAAGCAATGCCATGGCCGTTGGAGCCGAGCATGCCGGTCATGAGATCATCCTTTTCTTTGATGCGGATGTCACCGGCATCAAACAGGAGCATTTTGCCAAGTTGCTGGATCCATTGATGGAGGAGGAGCCCGAGGCAGACATGGTGCTGGGTTCACCCTCTGAAACCCTGATCAATTACCGGGTCAATCCATTCAGGAATCTGACCGGGGAGCGGGCGCTTTTCAAAGCGGATTTCCTTCCCATCGTGGACCAGATCAAAGACATCCGTTTCGGTGTGGAGACCTACATCAACATGTATTACCAGGCACACGGGAAAAAGATCAAATATACCATTCTCGATGGGCTGACCCACCCCACAAAATATGAGAAGACAACTGCTGCACAGGCTACCCGGGAATTCCTGGTGGAGGGACAGCAGATTGCCGAAGTGTTGTTGAAAAATTATGACCTGATTCTGAAGCGGATCGGTACTTCTCTGGAAGAACGGGGTGATGCCGTAAAAGAATCCTACAGGAGGCTCCAGGAAGAGCTGAATGAGCGGATCCAGGTATTGTTGAGGAACAATGGGTAAAAAGAAGAAGGTCCGCGCCATCCTTTTCTTTATCGTTGGGGCCGGATTGTTCTGGTTTGTTTACAGGGATCTGGAACTGGATGAGCTCCGGGATCATTTGAACCGGCTGAAATGGTGGTGGATCGGAGTATCTGTGTTGCTGAATCTTTTAAGCCAGCTGATCAAGGCTTTCAGATGGCGGATGCTGATCACCCCGCTCGGCTATGCTCCGGGCATGGGCAACCTGTTCCTTTCAAACCTGGTGCTGGCCTTCACGAACCTGATCATTCCCAGGGGGGGGAATTTGCCAGGCTGGGGGTGGTGAACAGGTTTGAAAAGATCCCTTTTTCCAAGCTCCTGGGAACGGCACTGGCGGAACGGCTGACCGATTTGATCCTCCTGCTGTTGATCGCAGTAACATTGATCGTCTGGCAGTTTGATAATTTCAGGAAGATCCTGAAGGCTCCCGAAATAAGCATGGACGCGATGTACATGCGGGGAGTGCTCACCGGGGTCCTGGTTGCTGTATTCCTGGCAGCAATCTTTTATTTTCTTTTTGTGCGCCTGGGATGGGCAAAAAGAGTGAGGGAACGTGTGCGCAAATTCTGGGGTGAACTTGCGGAAGGGTTCCTGGTCCTCTCCAGAATCAGGGGGATCCCCCTGTACCTGTTCTATTCCCTGCTGCAATATGTCCTCTGGTTCCTGATGCTCTATGTGATCTTCTTTGCTTTTCCCCCTACCCGGGATCTTTCCTTTTCCGTGGCGGCATTCACTTTCGGCTTTGCCACCCTGGCATTCCTGCTTCCAGTACAGGCGGGCATCGGTGCATGGCACTTTGTTGTGATCCAGTGCCTGATGCTGTTCGGGATCCAGGAGTCCACGGGCCAGGTCTTTGCCCTGATTGCACATTCCTTTTCCATGCTGATCCATTTGGTGACCGGTGCCGTGGCATTCGTGATCCTGCCCCTTGTGAACCGGACGTGAGGCTCAGTCTCCTTCTGACAGTTTCTGCAGGGCATCCTGCAGGTTCTGCAAGGATTCCCCGGCCCTGCTGTAGTATTTCTCGGTGGCCCTGACCCACAGGTCTTTCTGGTTATTGAATACGGTGGGATCAGTCATGTGGTATTTGGCATAGACCACTCCCTGTAACAACAGCATATCTGCAGGGTAACGGACATGTTTTTTCAGGCTTTTGGGTATTTCAGAATGCTTCTTCAATAATCCCGGGAATATCCTGTCGTATACCTGTACCAGCGGGTCATCCTCTTCGAATATGTAGATATCCGTATTCCCGTTATAGGCATCTATGACGATCTTGACCGAGTTACGCACATAGTTCCTGTTCCGGAAACGGGATCCCACGAATCCATCTTTGCCTTCCGTGGTTATGTATGTCACCCCTCCGATTCGTTCAAGTGAAACAAATTTTTCACTGTAAAGTCTCCCGTCAGCTATGACCAGGTAGGGATCGTTATCCAGGGTGAGGAAAGGCGCCACCGTCCTGGCCCTCCCGGAGATCTCGCGGTGCATCATGATCCGGCTGCATCTGATTTCCGGTATGGCCGAAAGTCAGCAGGTAGACCAGCAGTCCCCCTGACAGGAAGGCCACCAGGAACAGCCCGAGCCGGCTGGTCCGCACCGTCCAGAAACGTTCATTGTAATCCATCTGGTCAAACCAGAGCTTCTCACCCCAGAAACCCATAAACCAGAAGAAAAACAGGGTGAGGATCCCCAGGATGATCCCCGTATACACAGGAGCGATCCGCTGTTTGATGATCCCTTGCACAGCGATATAGACGGCAAGTCCCAGCAGAAGAATAAATACAATGGTATACATGGTCTTAAGGTTTTAGTGACATCCGATAAGCTAACAAAAGTTAACCATAACCGGGAGAGACAACTGGGGAATTAATCCTCAAAATCTGTGAAAAAAAGCCACATCTCACCGGGAGGGGCATTCCGGAGGTGCCCCTGCCCGCTGCCCGCAGATTGCTTCTCAGTCCACCATTGGCAGGCCTATCGATACTTTTATGGAGATGCGCGAAGGGAAGGAAAGATTTTGGAACGAATATGGCACCTGGATTTTGCGGGAAAGCGTTCAAATTTGTCACAGGCAGTGAACTGTTGATCGACGGGGGATATACCAGTAAATTATCCCCATTCCAGTGTGTCATGGTTCATAACAAGGAAATAGCATCGATCCTGGGTGAGCTGGCAGATTTGCTGGACATCAAGGGAGAGGACCAGTTCAGGGTCCGCTCTTACAGGAAGGCATCCCGTGTGGTAGCCGGAATGTCAGAAAGCCTCTCCCGGCTGGGAGATGATCGGGAAAAACTGAAGGAACTGCCGGGGATCGGCGAAAGCATGGCAAAAAAGATCATGGAAATTACGGAGACCGGAAAGCTTCGGCAGCTGGAAGACCTGAGGGAAGAGATCCCCCGGTCCCTGCTGGACGTACTCAGACTTGAACAGGTGGGACCTCAGCGGACAAAAATGCTTCATGATGCACTGAACATTACATCCATTGATGACCTGGAAAGGGTTGCCCGTGAAGGTGAGATTGAAAAACTCAAGGGATTTGGTGAAAAGACCAGTGCAAAGATCCTGAAGGGAATAGAGGAGTTTAAAAAGGAGGACAAGCCGGACCGGTTCCTGCTGGCAGAGGTGGATGAACTGATCTCTTCCCTGCTGGATCACCTTGAAAAAAAGGTGGATCAGATGACCATTGCCGGGAGTTACCGGAGAAGGAAGGAGACCGTTGGAGATATTGATATTCTTGTCACTGCAGAAGATCCCGGGCAAATGATGGAGCATTTTGTCAGTTTTGAGGAGATTCGTGAAGTCCTTTCAAAAGGCGAATCACGATCGTCCGTGGTATTGAATTCAGGACTCCAGGTGGATCTCCGGATTGTGAAAAAGCAGTCCTGGGGATCAGCATTACTCTATTTTACAGGATCCAAAGCCCACAGCATTGCCCTGCGGAAGATTGCCCGGGAGAAAGATTACAAGCTCAACGAGTACGGGATCTTCCAGGGAAAAAAACGCCTGGCTTCCAGGACCGAAAAAGCGATGTATGAAAAGCTGGAACTTCGTTACATCGAACCGGAGCTGAGAGAGGACCGGGGAGAATTTGAGGCTGCCCGGGGAAACAGGCTCCCCCGGTTGATCACCCTGGAAGATATACGGGGCGACCTGCATACCCATACCAGTGACACCGATGGGAGGTATTCGCTGGAAGAGATGGTGGAAGCCGCCCGGAAGAAAGGTTATGAATACGTTGCCATCAGCGACCATTCCAAAAGGGTGGCCATGGCAGACGGACTGGACGACAAAAGGCTGGCCGCACAGGTGGAAAAAATCAATAAGCTGAACCGGGACATGAAGGAGTTCAGGATCCTGAAATCCATCGAGGTCGATATCCTGGAGGACGGATCCCTGGACTTGTCCGACGACATATTGAAGGAACTTGACCTGGTGGTATGTTCGGTTCATTACCACCGGAACCTCTCCCGGAAAAAGCAGACCTCCAGGATCCTCAGGGCTATGGAAAACCCATATTTCAACATCCTGGCCCATCCCACCGGAAGGATTATCCAGGAAAGAAGGGCCTACGAGATCGACATGGAAAAGATCATGAAGGAAGCGGCCAACCGGGGATGTTTCCTGGAGATCAATGCAGCACCCGACCGGCTCGATCTGAATGATGAACATATCAGGATGGCCGGGGAACTGGGCCTCAGGCTATCCATCTCCACAGATGCACATACCCTGGATCATCTCAATAACATGCGGTACGGCGTGGACCAGGCCAGACGTGGCTGGCTGGAAAAAGAGGATGTCATCAGCACCCGTCCCTGGAGTGCATTAAAAAAACTGTTACAGAGAAAATAAGCACACCAATGGTTTCTGACACTGTTTCAATACACTTATTCCCGTTCAGGTTCCAGGTTCCCAGTCCCAGCGCAGGTACCCGGTCATTGTCGATTTTCATCAGCTTTTGTTTAACTGTATCAGGAAACAGTCAGGTTGAAGGTGGATGAGGGATTCAGGAATCTATCAATATATCTTTTATTCCCGATGAATCGACCACGCCAGCTCCTTCTTTTCTGAGCTCCCGGAGGGTGTTCTCCAGTGCTTCATCTCCGTCGACTGCCCGGGTAGCATTCCTGACCAGGAAAACCTTGTATCCCAGCTCCATCGCATCCAGAGCTGTGTAGCGCACGCATACATCGGCCGCCAGCCCTACAATGGTGACGGTATCCACGTCTTTTTCCCTGAGATATTCATGCAATCCGGTGGCGCGCCTGTGCTTGTTGTCGAAGAATCCGCTGTAGCTATCTATGTCAGGATCGGTGCCTTTTTTGATGATATTCTGCACTCTTTCCATGTTCAGATCGTCGGCAAATTCAGCTCCTTCCGACTGTTGTATGCAATGGTCGGGCCACAGGATCTGTTCCACGCCATCCAGGGCGACCTTATCCCCGGGTTTTTTACCGGGGTGGTTGGACGCGAAGCTTCCGTGATCTTCCGGGTGCCAGTCCTGCGTAGCCACAACGATGTCAAAATACTCCTGTATTTCATTCACGACCGGAATAATTTTATCACCCTCCGGAACTTCCAGAGACCCCCCCGGCAGAAAATCCTTCTGAATATCGATCAATAGCAGTGCATTCATGGTTTTTGTGCAAATATACGCAGTATTTTGCAACCCACTGCCTGAATCCCGCTAGCACATTGGCTGCGCCGAGCTCGCAGGCTCGGTTCCCCGAAGTTCTACTTCGGCGAGAATCAATCATCCTGCAAACGCATGCAGATGGAAATTTTTGTCACTGATTACCCGTGTTGGCTTAAAAATTGTATGCGTTTTTTCAGTATCAATATCATTCCGATGAAGCGGTATATGGCATGATTTTTTTATCGGGTACGGATAAAAATGGGTACCGACCTGTCAGAAAAACGGTACCCGGATTTCATTTGATATTTGATGAAAACCTAAAACCATGAAACCACGGAACACCGGAAAATTGTCATCGGGCATCAGGGTCCGGATATGGATCGCACTGCTGTTATTGTGTCCGCTACAGCAGTTATGGGGACAATATTTCGGAAGGAACAAGGTCAATTACGAAACGTTTCCGTTCAGAATATACAGCACGCCCCATTTTCAGATCTATCACTACCTGGATAACGAGGAAAAGATCCGGGATTTTGCGCAGCTTGCCGAGCGTTGGTACAAAAGGCACCAGGCCGTCCTGCTGGATACCTTCCAACAGCGCAGTCCCATCATCCTGTATAACAACCATGCCGAATTCCAGCAGACAACAGTCATCTCCAGCCTGATCGGGGTGGGGACCGGGGGAGTAACGGAAGGACTCAGGAACCGGGTGGTCATGCCCATCAGGAAGTCCAATGCGGAGACCAATCATGTGCTGGGTCATGAGCTGGTGCATGTGTTTCAGTATCATATGTTCAAGAATACAGACAGCCTGAACTTCGAATCCATCAGCAGTATTCCGCTGTGGATGATAGAAGGCCTTGCCGAATACATGTCCATTGGCACCCGGGATCCCCACACTGCCATGTGGATGAGGGATGCGATCATAGAAGATGACATTCCCACACTCAAGGAATTGACACGCAGGCCCGACAAATATTTTCCTTACCGTTACGGGCATGCCTTCTGGGCGTTCATCGCATCCGGGTGGGGGGACCGCATGATCAAGCCCCTCCTGCTCGCCAGCGGTCAGGCAGGGTACGAAAGAGCGGTGGACAGCCTGTTCGGATTCGATACGGATACCCTCTCCATCCTCTGGGAGCAGCAACTGAAGCGTACCCATACGCCCCACATCGCACAGCGGTCGGGGGAAGCGGTTGGGGAGAAGCTGTTTGGATCCCCGGAAGCGATCAACATGTCCCCTTCCATCAGTCCCGATGGCAGGTATGTGATCTTCCTGGCGGACCGGGATGTGATCACCATCGATTTTTACCTGGCCGAATTGGATCAGAAAAGAATTATCAGGAGACTGACCCGGGATGTGCGGGATACCCATATTGACAATTACAGTTTTACTGAGTCCACGGGCACCTGGTCGCCCGACAGTAAAAAATACGCATTCACCCTTTTTTCCGGGGGCAGGAAGAAACTGGTGATTTACGGGATCGATGAGCGGATGCCCCGGCAGACCATCTCCATCGATGACCTGGATTATTTCGACAACCCCAGCTGGTCGCCCGATGGAAAATCAATCCTGCTGGCGGGTTTAAAGAACGGACAGAGCGATATTTATGTATACCACCTGGAAACCGGGCAACTGGAGCAGCTCACCGATGATTATTATTCGGACCAGCACCCTGCATGGTCAAACGATGGAAGCCGGCTGATTTTTATTAGCGACAGGGGCGGTGATACCGATCCCGGGATCCTGACCTTTGGAAAATACAGGCTCTGTGAATACGCTATGGAGACCGGTGCTGTAAAGGTTTTTCCCCTGCTGGACGGTGCGGATATTTACAGTCCCCAGTTTACGTCCGAAGGAACGGGCATCTATTTCATATCCAACGCCGACGGTGTCCGGAACCTGTATGAATATGACATCAGCAGCGACGAACTCTACCGGCTGTCTGATTTTAAAACGGGGGTGAGCAGTATCTCGGAGCTTACCCCGGCCCTGAGCGTTGCCCGCGACTCCAGCCTGATAACCTACGTACGCTACGAGAAAAAGGGGTATTCGATCTATCAGGCTACACCGGAGGATTTTATGCGGGAGCAGGTGGACAGATCCCGGACAGACCTGTCTGCTGCCGAACTGGCTCCTGCCGGATGGCGGAATATGCCCACGGTGGTGGATGTGAACCTGTCCCGCTTCCCCCTCGTGAATGAATCGGAATTCAGGGAGGAACCCTATTCGGGTAAATTTGGCCTGGAGGCTGTCAGCAGTGTAGGGGTGGGGGTGGGATACGATCAGACCAATACCGCCGCAGCAGGTGGTGTAAGTTTCCTGTTCAGTGATATGCTGAAGCGGAACCAGTTATTTGCAGCGGCCCGTGTGAACGGGAGGATCATCGATGCCGGGGGACAGCTGGTCTATCTGAACCAGAAAAACCGTTTGAACTGGGGCGCTTCCTTCAGCCACATCCCGTATCTGTATATACGTTCTTTTCTCACCGATGATGTGGGAGTGATCGAAGGGGATTCCGTTCCCCTGACAACACTGGTCCAGATGGAACAACGTATCTTCCAGGATCAGCTGAGCGGTTTTGCGATCTTTCCCCTGTCCAAACAACTGCGGTTCGAGGCCGGGGCCAGTGCAAGCCTGTACAGCTTCAGGCTGGATTCAGTGAACTATTACTATGCGTATGGAGGTACTTACTACCTGGGTGAGAACCGGACCCAGCTCGATGCACCGGAATCCATCAATCTTTACAGTGCATACCTGGCCTATGTGGGCGACAACGCCTATTTTGGCCTTACCTCCCCTCTCAGGGGATACAGGTACCGTTTCCAGGTGGGGAGAACCGAAGGGGCGAGCAGGTACTGGGGTATTATCGCTGACTACAGGCGTTACTTTTTCTTTAAACCGGTGGGACTGGCATTCCGGGTGACGCATTTCGGGCAATACGGACAGGATGCGGATGACTATAACAATGTTTTTCTGGGGTATCCCTATTATGTGAGGGGTTACAACTATAACTCCCTTGCCCGGAACAGGTGTCCGGACAATTCATGCCTGGGTGTGAACCAGATCACCGGGAGCAAAATGCTGCTTGCAGGGGCTGAACTAAGAATCCCTTTTACCGGACTCAGGAGGCTTTCCCTGATCAAGTTGCGATACGTTTACTCCGATCTTGTCCTGTTTGCGGACGGGGGACTGGCCTGGCACCGTTTCGATAACATCGGCTTTTCATTCGATCCGGCCGGGGAAGAAAATATTCCCATTTTCAGCGTTGGGGCATCGCTCAGGATCAACCTGCTGGGGGCCATTATCCTGGAACCATACTATGCATTTCCCCTGCAGAAAAAGGACAAGGGATACGGCCGGTTCGGGATCTTTATCTCAGGCGGTGGCTGGTAGCAGGCAGTGGCCCGTCCGGAGGGATCGTTACTGCAGGGCATGTAATTATTCTTAATTATAATTTAAATTCTTTATAATCGTCCTTTTGAAAGGTGTATTTTTTCCCTTTGATCCCGATCTCCACGGGATTGGCCCATCCTTTGTCAAAGTCAATGCAGATCTTCTTGTGCGTAATATGCATTTTGATCCAGTGGCTGCGATAACGCAGATGGAAGGTTACGGAATTTAATTCCCCGGGAAGCCTGGGATTGAACCAGAGCACATTTTCCCTGATCTCCATGCCGGAGTACCCCCTCAGCACCAGGTCCACCGTACCGGCCATGGCGCCTAAATGGATCCCTTCGGAAGTGGTGCCACCCTGAACGTCCTCGATATCAAATTTAAGTGCGCGGGAAAATATATCCCATGACTTGTTCCTGTCGGATCTGCTGTACACCCAGGAGTGAACTACCTCGCTCAGGGTGGAACCATGGGATGTGATCTTCTTGTAGTACGCGATATTATCAGGGATCTGACCGGCCCTGAATTCATAGCCGAGTCTGCCAAGTACTTCCATGATCTCCTCTGAGGAAAACAGGTAGAAGATCATCAGCACATCTGCCTGTTTGCATGCCCTGTAACGGTTCACCGTGTCATGCTCCGTTTCAAGGATGCGGTCCAGCCGCATGGTTTCACCGTGCGCTTTCCGGTATTTTTCCCAGTCAAGCTCTTCCAGCTTTTCAAATCCTTCGAACTGCATGATCACACCGTCGCTCTGGATGGGGATAAACATCTTCAGGGAAATGTCCCGCCAGTGATCCATGTCTCTTTCGTCGAATCCGACCCGGATCTGGAGTCTTCGGAGTGTATCATCATCCACCATCTCCGTGATCTCCAAAGCTCGCAGCAGGACCCACACAGCCATAAAATTGGTATAGGCATTGTTATTCAGACCCTGACTTTCGGACCCGGGGTACCGTGTATGATATTCATCGGGACCCACGACCCCCCAGATCTCATAACGGTCTCTTTTTGGATTATGCTTTGCCACAGAGCCCCAGAAAAGCGCACTGTGGAAAATGATCTCGGCTCCATAGGTGAGGAGAAATTCGATGTCATTGGTACTCTGGTAATACTGCCAGACATTGAAACAGATAGCTGCCGTAATATGGATCTGCAGGTGCGTATTGTCAGGGATCCACCTCCCGGATTCCGGATTCAGGTGCATTACCTGGCTCTCTTCCCGTCCGTTGCTACCGCTCTGCCAGGGGAACATACTGCCCCTGTAGCCTTTGCTGGTTGCCTGTTCTTTGGCTTTCGGCAGCCTCCGGTACCTGTACATCAGCAGGGAACGCGCCAGTTGCGGATTATGAAGGATCAGGTACGGAAAGATATAGATTTCATCCCAGAATATATGTCCCCTGTAAGCTTCCCCGTGCCATCCGCGGGAAGGGACGCCCACGTCATATCCGATGCTGTTCCTGGATACCGTCTGATAAAGATGGAAAATATGAAGCCGGAGGATCATTTGATTTTCATCCGTATGCTGATTTCCGATCAAAATGTCACTCTTCTCCCAGATCCCCTGCCATGCTTTTTCATTTCTTTTTTTAAGATCGCTGAAATGTTCCAGGCGTCTTACATGTGACAGGGTTTCCGTAAGGGGATCGCTGATAGCAAAGTCGCGGGAGGAATACATGCAAACCAGTTTGTTTACCCTCAGAGGGATCAGTTTTTCGCATGCCACGGTAATATCCTCCCCCGCAAAGTCTTTTTTGTCAACCTGACGATAAGCTCCAATCCTTTCATTTTCCCTGTTGAGGACAATGGTTCGGGAGGCGATGGATAGCTTTATCTCGGACTGGATGGTTCTGGCCGACAGATACACAGGGTCCTCACCACAGTCACCCTGCTTCTTCTCCTGTCCTTTATCTTCTATCTCAAGGTGTTTTCCTTCCAGGGCGCGGTATCTTTCCACACCATGATTGGTTACCCTTCCGTCAATTCCTGAACGGATTATGATGGAACCCGACCAGTTTTCCGGGATCAGTATCCATTCAATGCCCGCTTCATGGGGATCGCCCATGCTGACAACCCTGGTGCTGATCAGCGATGTAATCCGCTGCTGCCGGTCCATGAACTTCATCTTCCTCAGCAGCGTTCCCTGCTTCAGATCCAGTTCCTGCATGTATTCGATCACTTCCAGCTGTTCCAGGTCGAACCATGGTCCGTCTTCATGCCTGAATGAAAGATATAACCAGTTGGGCCAGTTGACCAGGTCCTCATTCTCCAGCTTCTTTCCTGCGATATCGGAGGTGAGACGGTTATATCCACCGGCCAGGTATGTACCCGGGTAGTTATATGCATTTTCGGTAACTTCCTCGGCAGCCCCCCTGGTGGCAATTATGCCATTTCCCAGGGTGCATAATGCCTCTCTAAGGGGTTGTTCTTCAGGATTCCAATCATTGTACCGCAATTTCCATTCATCTGTTTCTTTCATTTCTGTACTTTTTAGCATCGTGTCAGTTTATATTTTCCAGATCATTTTAATGATTTGATTGGTCAGCAGCGGTAAGAGCGCACCCGCCAGGATCAGTCCCCAGGCCGCGGCTGGCAGTGGAACGAACGAGAGCGCATGGCTAAACAATGGAACGAAATACCCGGTGAGAAGCATGGCAATACAGAATCCCAGAGCCATCCAGATATATATATTTTGTGTGACCTGGTTTATAAAAATGGGTTCATCGGCTTCTCTCATATCCAGTACATGCAGCAGCTGGCCGAATGCAAGTGCAAAAAATGCAATATTGTTGCAGATCTCGGGTGACAGTTTCATACCATGATAAGCAAACACATAGGCAGCGATGACATACAAACTGATCACCCCTCCGTATAATCCTGTTATCAGCCAGTTCTTTTTCGTGATAATGGGCTCCCTGGGATCCTTGGGACTTTTTTCCATGATGTTTTTGCTGCCCCTGCCCACGCCGAGTGCCAGGGCCGGGAACACATCTGATAGTAAATTCAGGAACAGCAACTGAAGCGGGAGCAGGGGAAGGTGCCACATGGTAAAACTGATCCCTGCAATGATGATGATCTCTGCAAGGTGGTAGGAAAGCTGGTAAATGATGAATTTCTTGATGTTCCCGAAAATGATCCGGCCCTGTTCCACTGCCCTGACAATGGAAGGAAATGCATCATCCATCAATACCATGTCTGCCACGTCGCGGGCCACCTGGGTCCCTCTTTTCCCCATGGCGATACCGATATCCGCTTTTTTCAGTGCCGGGGCATCGTTGACACCGTCGCCCGTCATGCCCACGATCTCACCCTGCTGCTGAAAGTGGCTGACAATGTCAAGTTTCTGGGAGGGATCCACCCTGGCAAAAATCCCGGTTTCAGAGAGGTCTTTTTCTTCTTCCAGGTCCTTTCCGTGAACCACAGCTGCTTCTCCGTTCCTTGTCATGTT